>JAAZLO010000088.1 GCA_012689375.1 Bacillota bacterium
TAGTTATTACCTATAACTTGTGCAATATCCTTACGTGTTTTTTTATGGGACGGATTGGTAAAATCTAATAACTGTACTAACGAAAACGGTTTGAGTTCTTCATCTGAAGGCAATGACAGATCTTGTAGTACATGATCGTTGTATGGGCAGACGCGCTGGCAAATTTCACATCCGAGGAGTCTGACCCCATAGGCGTCCCTTATTTCTACCGGTGCAATGCAACCGGAGCCCATATAATTTCTTATACACTTTGAGAGATCTATCCCCCCTGAGGATAATATTGCACCGGTAGGGCACTTATCGATACAGACTCTACATTCCCCGCATGTTTGTTGTTGTTGAGTGTCTGTATTTTCTGCGTTATATCCAGGTCCAATTTCAGTATCAAGCAGTATTCCGTATAGAATCATGAAAGATCCTGCCGATCGGGAATATATCAAGGAATTCCGTCTAAAGATACCAAGACCGGCTTTTTCTGCAAGGATTTTTAAAGGGAGGCGTGTTGAGACCGAGGCCTTTATCCCCATATCATTTAACCAATTAACAAAGGATGCAGCCTGTCGCAATCCTATGGGGTATTCACGATAATGCGATGAATAAGCGGGTATTAAATGAGGGAAACATTCCGAAAAGGGTTTATGAAACCTTCCCAAAATGAGTAACTGCCTTATATTAGGCATAAGATTCTCAGACATAAATCCCGATGATTCTTTTTTACCCCAATTGAACAAAAGTTCGGGTGGCACTTTGCCGACTAAATTAAACCCTAATTTAGAAGTCTTATCTCTTATGTCTTGTATAGTCAGGGATTTATTTATCTTAGGCCTACTTCCCTTCCCCGTTTTAAAACATGTATCTCAATAGTTAATGGCACGTACTGCAGGAACCGCCTGAACAAGTTCGGCATCCGTTTGAGCCTGTAGTGCTTGTCTTGAAGCCACTTTCTCCGCCAAAAGCGAATGTCGATATAAGCCGTTTGATTTCACCGCTTCCACAATTCGGGCAAGTTACACGTGAGATATCAGATGACTGTAATAGTTCCTCAAACTTGTTATCGCATTCACGGCATTTGAATTCAAAAATCGGCATAATAATTCCCCCGTTTCTAAGGAGAATTATACTTCTGATCTGTGTTTAGATCAACTTAGTTTAGATTAACTTACCGAAAATTAATTCCGGCGGAGTCTCGTGAGTTCATTCCTTAACTTTGAATCAAAAGGTTCCACTTCAAGGGCTTTTTGGATTGCAGAGATTGCCTCCTCCCTTTTCCCGGCAGCCTCATACACCATAGCTAAGTGATGATAAGCAGTGACTAATGCCTTATTATCCGGAAATGAGGAATCAAACAATAATGCCCTTCGTATCGTTCGTTCTGCTTTATCGAAATCACCTAATTTAAAATAGGCCCATCCCAAGCTATCCATATATACTGGATTTGCAGGTTCTTTGTTTACAGCTACCTCTATAAGATTTATTCCTCTTTTAATGTCGAGCTCTGTGTCTGCAAGGATAAACCCGAGATTATTGTAAGCAGGCAGAAACTTCGGTGCATCCTTTATTACTGCTTCCAGAAAATCAATAGATTTTTCTGTGTCACCTGTAAGCCAATAGCACAGTCCCAGGTTACACCTGGCCTTGATATTTTCCGGATCTAACTTGATAACATACTCGTAAGCCTTTAAGGCATTTCCATATTTCTTTTTGGAAAATGAAGATTCAGCTTCTTTTAACTTAGCCCTCATTTCCTCTGCTTCTTTCACAATAAAGACTTCATTTTTTACACCGGTGTTAACCTTAACATCTCTTATTATTTGATCAACAGTCCCGAATTCCGTCAAAAGATTGACCCTGGTAGGAAGATATAACCCCTTTTCCACCTGGGTTACGGTTATTTCCCCTCTTGGGTTTCCTTTTAGATCAAATGCAGTCAGTATGTAGCTGTCCCAATCCTGCCTGATTTCAGTTGTTGCTTTTTTAAGTTTTAAGAGTGTTTGTTCACCAAGGATATTACGTGTTTCAGCTTGGAGAATTAAGAATTTTATGTTGTCAATCCAAAAAACTTCAGGTTCTTCCGCCGGTTCAAATCTTTTTCCGGCAATCAACGTATAAGCAACCCTATCCTCTATGTTTACTTTATCATTAAGGGCGACAACATATGTCTGGGCAATGTTATCCCTAACGAACCTTAGCATAAAGTTAAGGACTTCAAGGCCTTGTATTGTAAGGGTATCATATGCTTTCCAAGTACCGTCCTTATTAACAATAACACCCGCCCCTTCTGATTGCACTATTTTAGTGCCTTCATAAGTTTTGGGTGCCAGATAAGTCACACTGTACATATCAGGACGTTTAAAAATCACTTTTGCTATAACAGTCTCACTTACACCTTTTCTGTTATAGACTGACTCAAGAGTACATTCAAAATCTTTTATTTGTGCAGTTGCTTGTGACATCTGCTTTAGGAAGCTATCAACATTAACACGTTTTGCAAAAACTTGAGGCATGCCTGCTAAAAGTATCAGCGTAATAACAGCCGTTGAGATCCTTATAATTTTGGTTCTGAAAGGACTGTTTCTAATAATCACTTTTTCTTCCCCCACAATTCCCCTGCATCTTGTAGCTGCACAAAGGAATATTTATTTAATGTAGTGCCTATGCAAGTAGGATTTCTCCGGACAGGGTTAAGATTCCTTCTGAAGTAATCATAGCGTTTATTGGGATTACTATGATTCTATCACTCCCCCGCCCTTTGATTTTGTGCCGGGTTTGATAAGGCTTGCACGGGTAACGGCATTTTCCCCGAACTTATTACGAAGATTATCTATAGCAGCAGTGACACGCTCCCTTCTTTTGTCTTTCTCAAAGAGGGCGAGTTGGCGCATAAAGTCATCTTTCGCTGAAAGGTTTGTTACGGTAACCCCTATTAACCGAATCTTTCTCAAATGATCCCAAGCTGAGATAAAAAGATTTTTAGCTGTTTCATATATATCCTCATCCAGACATGTGAAATGTGGAAAGGTATTGGCCCGTGTAAGTGTAGCGAAATTAGAATAACGAAGTTTTATCATAATGGTTCTCCCCAGGAGGCCTTGTTGACGTAATCTACGTCCTACTTGTTGGGAGAGGGACAGAATATGAATAAGTATTGTATCAATATTCAGGGAATCTTCACGGAGAGTAGTTTCATGCCCGATAGATTTAGGAATATCCCATATATTGGGGTCAACCGGGCTGTTATCAATACCGCAAGCGAGATTATGAAGAACACGCCCGGTTTCCCCTAGTTTTTCTATAAACAACTCTATAGGCATTTCCGCCATTTCTCCTATAGTATTAATACCCAAAGACTTTAAAACACGTGCAGTTTTCTCGCCTACTCCATAGAGCCTTCTTATCGGGAGGGGCCATATGGTGGTTTTTATATTATCAGATTGTATGATAGTAAGTCCGTCAGGCTTGTTCATGTTGGAAGCCATCTTCGCCAAGAATTTATTAGGGGCTATCCCTGCAGAACATGTAAGCCCAAAACAGTTTTTGACTTTAGCCTTAATCATATAGGCTATATTTTCCGGGCTTCCGTAAAGGCGTTCACATCCCGCTACATTAAGAAAGGCTTCGTCTATGGAAAACGGTTCAACGGAAGGGGTATAGTTTCGATAAAGTTCAAGCAGGCGTTTTGATATTTCCCCATAATAAGAATGACGGCCTTTTACAAGTATGACCCGGGGGCAAAGGCGTTTTGCTTCCCTGATTGGCATAGCTGATCGAACTCCAAAGCGACGTGCCTCATATGATGCAGCTGCAACAACGCCCCTATCGCCGGAATCCCCACAGACAATCACAGGTTTTCCCCTTAATTCCGGGTTTGCCTGTTGTTCTACGGATGCAAAGAACGCATCCATATCTATATGTATAATTACCGGTTTGCTTGAATTCATATCCTACTCACCAAACTAATGGATCCTGCTGTTTTAAGGCTTATATGGGAAAAACCTAATCACTCCTTATCTAAAATGGTAGCCATATCACCATGTCCTATTCCGGCAGCGTTGGCCTCATCAGTGTCTATATGGAAGTCAAGGGAAAAATCGTCTCTGATACGTGCAACCACATCACCGAATATAAGAGGCCTTTCCCCTTCAACCTTAACAACCAATGTATCACCGTCTGAAACCCCAAATTCCCCGGCATCCTTTGGTGTAAAATGGATGTGCCTTTTTGCAACAATAACACCATGCTCTATTTTAACAGGACCATACGGCCCTACAATAACAATACCCGGTGATCCCTTTATATTTCCGGATTCGCGAACCGGGGCATCAATCCCCAGAGTATAGCAATCAGTCTTGGAGATTTCAACCTGAGTTGCCTTTCTGATAGGACCAAGGATCCTAACCCTTTGGATGATCCCCTTTGGACCTACCAGTGTTACCCTTTCATCTGCTGCAAATTGACCTGGTTGGCTCAACTCCTTAATGGCAGTTAGCTTGTGACCGGATCCAAATAGGAGTTCCAGATGTTCTTTGGAAACATGGACATGTCTTGCAGAGACCCCTATTGGAATTTTTCTCATGGTTTTCATTTCCCTTAAATCCCCCATTCACGGCTTAGATCTTATAATAATTAACATTACTATATTAGTTTAACACAAAAGACTTCACCGTTGTGTCTGGATTTCCTTCATTATTATCCTTGGGTAATGTCCATCCTTCATCAATTAGATGAATCCCGGAGCTGTTTGATGAATAGGATTAAGAAAAAGTTTGTGGGGGGATATAAATGTCAGAAAAACCTACGGTGAGGGACTTTTTTGCAGGGGGGAATACAGCGTACGGATTTTATTCCTTATTTGATAATATTATGGTAAAAAACAGGAAAACGTTTATTATATTAAAAGGTGGCCCTGGTACCGGGAAATCTACTATCCTGAATCATATTAAAAATACAGCGCTCGATATGGGTTACGATATTGAATGTTTCTATTGTTCTTCAGATAGTACGTCTTTAGATGCAATAGCAATCCCTTCTATTGGTGCGGGTGTTGCAGACGGTACTTTCCCCCATGCGATAGATCCGATTATGCCGGGGGTATATGATCATATTGTTAATCTGGGAGAATGCTGGGATGAGAAGATTCTTCAATCGTATAAGCAAGAGATTAACGAGATCTCCCAAACAATTAAATATTGTTTTTCATCAGTTTATCGTTATCTTGCCGAAGCACGGCTTGCCCTGACTCACCTCAAACTACATACTGTGGAAACAGTTGATTTTAATAAAATTAACTTTGTTACTCACAACTTCCTTAAACGGATCCTCGGAGAAGAGGCATACCAAGGTAAGGGTTCCGAGAGGCACCTTTTTGCCAGTGCAATTACACCTGAAGGTTTTGTCAATTTTTATCCTAGTATACTTGCAGGGTG
Organism: Bacillota bacterium; assembly: GCA_012689375.1. Classification (GTDB taxonomy): domain Bacteria; phylum Bacillota; class SHA-98; order UBA4971; family UBA4971; genus UBA4971. Next base: position 5,424 of record JAAZLO010000088.1, read on the forward strand.
TTCTGATATTTATTATATCACCGGAGATCATGGAATCGGAAAATCTACACTCCTGGAAAAAGTCTACAAAGGATTTCGTTTTAAGGGGTTTGATCTTGAAGTTTACCATTGTGCTCTTAATCCCGAAGTGATTGATGGATTAATAGTCCCGGAAAGAAAACTTGCAGTGGTAAAAACTACAGATTTATATCCCTTCGTCTCGAGTGAAAAAAATAAGCCTGAATTTACCGAAACGATATCCCTTAATTATTTTACAGCCGGAGATTGTCCTTTAAAGGCAGACATGTACAGGGAATACTGGGATAATATCAGTTTAATTCTCAAAAAGGCCCTACAAGTCATGAAAGATGTTAAGTCCAACTTAATTCAAAGGGAGCAGTATTACCATAAGGCTATGGATTTCGATAAGGTCGACATAATTAAGGATAAAATTCTTGATAAAATATTTAAATCTGTAGGTTAGGTCTTTTGCATACCTTCATGAAATTTATGATAGGATTGGATCCCCACAAATGTCAAATAAAAGGAATTAGGGTGTTTTTGAAGAACTGTTTTCATAGCCTATATAAGCCTTGGCAGACACAGATTGTCCCTGGGGAGGGGAAGAATCTCATGTCAATTAAGGTGCGGGATATATTGGAATTGAAGCCTTTCACAGGAGCGACTATTGTAGCCGGTGAGGGGGGGTTAGACAGAAATATTAACTGCGTTAGCCTAATAGAAGTCCCTGAATCTATGGATTGGTTTAAGAGAGACGAATTATATATAACTGCCTTCTATTCCATGAGGGACAACATCGCCAGGCAAAAGGCAACCTTACAAAAGATTAATCAATGTAAAGCAGCAGGCATATGTTATATAGATTTATACGTTTATGATTTAGATACTAAGATAAAGGAATTTGCAGATAATAATAAAATCCCTATAATTCGTGTCCCACATGCAGTGCCCTATAGCTCTATGATTTCTGCAATTATGGGTAAGATCCTACAGAAGAAAAATATGGAGATCCTGTATTCCTATCAATTTAAAGATAAGATTCTGAAACTGTTTAAGACAGGTTCGTTAGATGAGTTTTTTAATGTCCTAGAGGGATTAATCGGTAATCCTATAATCTATATCAAAAAAGACGGGATTATCACTTCCCAGGCAGTAATGGATATCCCGCGCAAGGAAATTGATGATATTGTTGCGTCTGTCAAGGCTGGTAACGGAAAGGGTGTTTATGAATATAGTACTTATAATATCAGGGTAGGCGGATATAACGAAAAATTAGTCGTAATCAATTTAAGAAACGATAGCCTTATCGGTAAAACCGTTAATACGGATTATACTGTAGATCATATAATTGAGGTTAGCCGGCTTGTACTGTCTTTCCACAGACATAGCTCAATTTTGGCTGACGAAAATAGGGATAAATTGGCCAATAATTTATTTAACACACTCTTGAAGGAACATTCAACTGATGAAGAAATCAGTAAGATATTAGCTGAAACAGACTTGCTTTTAAAGAATAGATTTATTGCTGTGATCTTCTCTTCAGATTCAACTTCTAAAAACAGCCTTTCGCTTCTTAAAAATGGGATTTACGGAGTTTTTCATTATAAAGAAGCTATTGTTTTCAACAAAAATAACATGATAATCGTTTTGTTGAGTACTGATAAAACTACCAATGAAATTAAGGAAAGAATATTAGTGGCGTTTAGCGGATTACAGAATTATTCAGCCGGATCGTTACTAAACAATAAGGATGATTGTGAGGATAATCTTTATATAGCCATAGGATCTGTTGCAGAAAACATCCGGGATTTCAGGACAAGCTATAAAAATGCTCTTGAAGCCCTGGAAGTAATTACCCGTTTAGGATTGAGCAATACTATATCTTCTTTCGAAGATGTTTGTATCTTTTCAATATTGACTAAAAATAAATACGACAAAACTATTGGATTATTTATTAATAACATATTACATAACCTACTAAAAAAAGAACACAAGGTTTACCTGGATACACTCTATAATTATTTAAATTTAAATGAAGACAGATATAGAACTGCAGAGAAAATGAACATCCATTATAATACTGTTAAATATAGAATTGATAAGGCCTCCGGATTACTGGGAGTTGATTTTGGGACTAATAAATATTTGGTTTATCTTGCATTGGTTCTTTATAGTATGAGGCTGGGATTGTAACAATGGTACAGTTCACCCGGGGTGGGGGAAACCGTACCATTGTGCTTATATTCATATTCCGAAGGGTATGTTCGTTTTTTTCTTTATATCACTTAACGATTGTCTCGATAGGTTTATGATCGAGATCGAACCCGAAGTGTCTCGGCCCCAGTACCTCAATCCCTCTCTTGTTATCGAATTCTTCCCTCTTCCGGACACCGAGCACAGCGACTTTATGGCCTACCGCCAGGCTGGGATTAGCATAGGGTTCTCCGTCTTCGAGGTTAACAACAATTATCATATCCGGGCTGGTAACGTAGGGTTTATCATTATACCAAGAAATGTGGTTTTCATTTTTAAACCAAATCTTAAACGTATCCCCTTTAAATTTACCATCCCCGGTTATGGTGTGAGTCCCCCAGTAATAGCCGTCCTTATCTTCCCAGTCTTTACCGGTAACTTCACCTGTAAACAGAACCCACCCATTCAGATAGTCTATTGCCGCCTTAACAGGATCATTATTATTCTCCCTGGCTTCCCTTATGCACTTACCTAACTCATAACACTCAGTGAGTGTATTTGGAACAATGATCTCTTTAACATCCTTGCCTGTCAAAAGAAACCCTGCCTGGCCTACTAAACCAAAGGCAGCTGCTGCAATATGTTTTCCAATTCTTTCTGCCATATGATAGTTGCATGCTTCATCAATTAAGCATACGTTACCCCACTTATCGGTGCTGGCAATAGGCCACATATCCTTTTCAAAAATGTAAGGGGTAGTTTGTGGTATTTCAGGGATGGCCCTCCCGGTATAATCACCGTCTATGCATAGTTTTCCTATAAAGCTCGCGACAGCTAAAGGACCTGGAGTATTTGCGCCGCCTAATTCGATAGGGACAATATAATCAATCTCAACATCCCTATAATTAGAAAGTACCTTTACTGCTTTTACCAACTGTTCCTTTTCTGTAAGCAAGGGCTTCTCCAGACCTAAAAATTGCATCTTTTTCTTTACTTCATCAGTATGAGGAGCAATTGATCCCATTAAATAAGGACAAACTACTGTTGCATCATCAGGGACTTGGTTTATATCAACCCATCCAATAGAGTTTCCGGATTCCAATTCGCTCACCAAAGAAGCAATACCACTGTCAGGTGTCCCACCTCCACCGGTTCCAAATAATGTGCAACCGCGGACAAAGTCTTCAACATCCTGTCTTGTCTTCAATTCCATTTTGAAAGCCATTTTGGTGCCTCCTTGAAAATCATATTCTTATGGTTATCCCCATATATTGTCTTCGACATTCGTTTAGGATTCTACTTTATAAATAAAACAAATATTTTTGTAATTTTTATAGTATTTAAAACAAGGGGCGGATTTTTCCGCCCCTCAGGTCTCCGGTATCTTTTCATTCAGCTTTTAGGTTAAGTACGCCAGGGAATCATTCCCCCGCCCTATTTGTACGCTAAACGCGGTAATAGAAGGGCTATATCCGGCAAAAAGGTGAGTATTATAAGTACAATTACACCTGCAAGAATAAAAGGCCACACATCGTGGATAACTTCGTCAAGGGATACCTTGAATAACCCGCACGCAGTAAAGAGATCCACCCCGAACGGCGGTGTAGCAGAACCGATTGCACAGTTTAGTGTAATTAAAACTCCTAAATGTATAGGATCAATACCGCAGGCTTGGGCAGCCGGTAAAAACAGGGGTGTCAGTACAATTACTGCAGACAGCGGAGGCATTAACATTAAGGCAACAAAGAACACAACATTAACAAGCATTAACACTAGTATGGGTGAAGGATTCATTCCTAACAGGACATGGGTTATAGTTGCAGGTACACGGGTAATTGTTAATAACCATGCGAGAGCTTCACCGCCTGCAACAAGGATAAACACAAGGGCTGTTGTAATACCTGAACGATAAGCTACTCTGGGGAGATCTTTAAGTTTCATTTTCTTGTAAACCAGTACCTCAACAAGGATGGCATATACTACGGATGCTCCTGCAGCCTCTGTAGGTGTTGCTATACCTGAATAGATACCTCCGATTACAATGACCGGAAGTAAGAGCGCCCATATTGCCTCCCTCAGGGAACCCAATATATCCTTAAACTTTGCCCTGGGTTCGACAGGGATTTTATTCCTCGCCGCCCACCACCATGCATATATCATAAATGCCAAGGCTAGCAATAGGCCCGGTCCGATACCTGCTAAAAACATCCTTCCTACAGATACACGGGCTACGATGGCGTACACTATCATGATAACACTTGGGGGTATCAGTACAGCCACATCACTAGCATTAACGATGGCAGCTAAAATAAAGCCCTTTGGATATTTTTTGGTGAGGCTTGGGTACATAGTTCCGCCTATAGCTGCAACTGCTGCTTGGGTAGAACCTGATACTGCACCAAAGAGAGTACACGCACCAATCAGTGTTTGGACCATTCCCCCCGGAAGGTGGCCAACAATCTTTTCAACGAAACCAATTAACTCTGATGATAGGTCCCCCTCTAACATAACATCTGCAGCAAATATAAAAAGAGGAATTGCCACAAGTGTAAATGGGCTTACACCGGCAACCATACGCTGTGAAATAACATAGGCGGGTATGTTTTTTTCAAAGACGGAGAGCGTAGCAACAACAGGCAGGAGTTGTGTGATAAATAAGGGAACACCGAAAAAAAGGAGTGCAAAGAATAATATAAACAGGAATGCAATCATAGTGCTACCTCCTCCTCCTGCTCAATACCTAGGTTGGCAGTACCCTCTTTTAAGCTTTTAATAGCCGCCCTTATGTAGTTTATACCCGAGAAGAAGAGACCTAAAGGTAAGGGAAGGTACATAATCCAAAAAGGTATTCGTAAAGCCGGGCTGACTTCTCTTCTAATAAGCACCATTTGAGTAAATTTCCAGCCAAGATAACTCATGCCCAGGCAAAATACAGCAGAGAGGATACATATTATTATGCAGGCAATTCTTTTTTTATTGTAGGATAATCGATTAAAGAATGCAGACATCGTAATATGTATACCTTTTCTGACACATATACTTGTGCCAATAAAAGTGATCCATACTACAATGAATTTGGGTATCTCTTCGCTTCCCACCCACGACCACTTGAATATGTATCTGGTCACGACATTTGCGAAGACAATAACCGTTAATGCAAGAAGACCAATTGTAACTGAGGCCTTTTCTATTTTATAGATTAATGTATCTAACGGTTTAAGAAAGCTCATAATATGGTGGCCCCTTTCATCAGGCTTTGGCAGGCAGGGGCAGGTATCACATTCTGCCCCTGCAATTTGGGGGAAGGATATAATACCTACTTCGTCACTCTTGCTATTTCCCTGTCTAGTAGTTCAAGGAGTTCAGCACCAAATTGACCGACCAATTTGATATATCTTTCTCTTACCGGTTCCAGGACTTCCTTAAAAGCAGCGCTTTCTTCAGGTGTTAATCTTATTACTTCGGTTCCATAATCCATAATTTCCCGAAGCCTTTCTTTATCCAGCCGTTGGGTTTCCTCAAAACAATGTCTTCTTGCTTCAGAGTCTGCTTCAATAATTATCTCACGGATATCCTCAGGTAAATTACTAAACCAGTGCGGATTGGCAACCATTACTTCCTCAAATGCACTATGGTTACTTAATGTTATATATTTTTGGACTTCATAGAATTTCATATCGGCAATGGCCCATATAGGATTTTCATGGCCGTCTACTGTACCGAGTTGTAGTGCGGTATATACTTCTTCATAGGGTACCGTTGTAGCGGATGCCCCTAAAATCTTGAAAGATTCAACTATCAGGGGTGAAGGCATTGCTCTCATTTTTAGGCCCCTAAAATCAGCAGGGCTCCTAAGAGGTTTTTGTGCAGTGTAGTGTTTGTAACCGACGTTCCAAAAACCTATCCCGGTGAGGCCGACTTTTTCTAAAACAGAAGCCAGTTTTTCTCCTGCGGGTCCATTCATTATTTTCTGTGAGAGCTCTGGATCAGCAGGGAAAAGGAATGGAATATCAAGTATCTGAAGCTCTTGGCAGAGCCCCCCGATATGCCCCACCGGCAGAATTGACATTTCTAATGCACCGGCCTGAGTCATTTCGCCCATTTCAGGTCCTGATCCTAATTCTGAGTGTGGGAATACATGTACTTCGACCCGACCGCCACTGCGTTCTTCCACAAGGGATTTAAATTTTAAGGCCCCTTGATGCAGCCCTGATACGGCAGGTTCAACATGCCCTAATTTGATAGAGATTTTTTCTTGTTTTTTGGCGTATCCGATGGAGCCGAAGGCTAAACTGAACAACATCACAACTAGTAACATGGCAAAAAATGTTCTTTTCATTGGTTTCCCTCCAGTTTGTTTATAGATAGCATAAACATGTCATATAACTACTAACTACCATCCAAACCGTACTTTGCTTACTAGTGTAGGTTCCCGTCTTCAGACACTACGCCTTTTCGTTAGCCCCCTTTCATCTTTCACTGCTTTTTTATTTTGTTATTGTTATAATAAACTCCCGTAAGCCTAGGTAACTGATAAATTGACCCGGCTTACGGGATTGTTATGCATATAGTTTTTTATTCGTCTTCTTTTGTTGATAAACCACCTTTTTGGGCCCATTCCCATTCAGGTACCATATAAGGGATCTTCTGTTTTTCCGGTAAATCTACTCTGGAAGTTTTAATATCCCTCGTTTCAAGGGCTACTTTGTCATCTTTGTAGGTGGCAATAATGTTTTTCAGCCAATTTTCATTATCTGTGTATGGGAAGTCACTTCTGTACATTGCTCCCCTGCTCTCCTCTCTCATAAGGGAAGCACGGGCAACAACTTCGAGAGTTTTAATCATGGCATCGGCTTCAAGGCATTGGAACCATTCACGATTATAAATTTTACCCTTGGCACTGCAGGATAAGTTGGGGATATCATTCTTCTTAATTTTTTCTATATTCTCGAGCAGGATCTTGAGACCTTCCTCTTCCCGTACTGGCCCGGCATATTTCATAGCCATTTCTTGGATTTTCCTTCTGACCTCAACTACGTTTGCCCCATTGTTTCGGTTAAGCGGGGCATGAAGATTTTCGTAGTAATACTTAACCTGCTCTTTATCAATATCCGGTTGTTTCATATCTTTGACATACTTGGCTGCACTGCCTCCGGCTACTGCACCGAAAACAACGGCTTCGGTTACAGCGTTCCCTGACAGCCGGTTAGCACCCATTGTACCGCCCTGGACTTCACCTGCTGCATAGAGCCCGGGGACATTGGTTTCACCTGATTTATTAACCCTTATTCCCCCGTTCCAATAGTGTGCTGCCGGTGCGGCTTCGTAACTTACTTCTCTTGGATCCATATTATAATCACTTAGTTTGAAACCGCCATACATGTAATTAGCCCACCAGGGGTTCCATTTAGCTGACCAATCTAGAAGTTCATCAGGAAGGTGTTTGTAGGATACAAATATACCTCCGTGCGGTCCGCCTCTGCCTTCCAATATCTCAATCATTTGGGCAACTGAAGCAATATCCCGTGTTGTTCCATGTTCCATTCTCTTAGGATCCCATTTACTGATAAACCGCTCACCATATTTGTTGAGCCACCATCCACCCAGTACCGTTGAACTAATATATGACAAGTCGACCCCCAGCATACTCTTAGGCCAGACAAGACATGCAGGAAGGAATAAGGGGAATTCCATATCAACTAATTCCGCCCCTGCTTTGAAAGCCATAATCATTCCTTCGCCTGTCAGTTCTTCAGGTGCTGTTGTTCTAGGATAAATACGCATTGCTCCTCCTGTTGCCAGAACAACGGCTTTTGCCTTAAATACAAGGAAGTCTCCGGTAGATATGTCAATTCCGACTGCCCCTACTGCCTTGCCGTCCTTAGTCAGGAGATTGGTTATCATAGTGTTTTCGGCAAAATCAATTTTATGCCGTTTTACTTCTCTTTTCAGAGCTGTCATCATTGAACGTCCGGTTGAAATTAAGCCTCTCGGAAAGCGATGCCCGGGGCTTTGGATTAACCCGTCAAGCCTCATGCCCCAATCTACTAGTTCCTTTACGTATTTTGCTGCATTAGAGCAATGGGTCCAGACTACCTCTTCATTGTTCATGTACTTTCCTTCCATGAACATATCCCGCATCATGTTTAATTCATCGTCTTCGGGATTTCCTCCGTCCATGCCAAATACTTCTTTTGCAGCTTTACTCGGAACATCAATATCCATATCTGCAGTGAGAGTTGCACCACATTTAGTGAAGACGCCTTTAGTTGCTACTAAGACTTTCATATTGTTTTTAGCGACTTCTATTGCGGCTCTGGCACCTGCCCCTTCGCTCCCAATTACCAGAACATCTGTTTCTAATACATTCTTATATGTGTCTGTCATGGTCTCTCCCTCCATTTCCAATTTATGAGCCTGACCCTAAATACTCCAAATTAATGACTACTGATTAAATTATATAGGCTTTAGTTTTCGCGAAAATCAACAACAACGTCTTTTATTAATTTGTGCTTCTTATGTGGCCCTATTGTCATGCCATCTTTGAGTAATGTAGTACATGCCAAAACCGGCTTTCCGTCTACATCGACGAAGCACCCAAGACATTTCCCTATTCGGCACGAATAATAAAAGGAAAGAGATCTGTCAATATGCTCGTAAATATAATCCAGTGCCGTAAGGACCGTCATTCCCGCCTCGTAGGGTATATTGTATTCCTCATAGTGTCCGGTATCTTCTCCGTTCTCCGGGGTACATCGAAATACCCGGACTTTGACTGATTCCTTGTTCTTCATGTCCTATTCCTCCCGTCTTAAATTTTTGCTTACCTTAGGGAAAGTGGATTGTATTAGGGTCCTTGCTTCCTCTCCCAATTGCCTCTTAAATTAACATTACCGGTATCCCAGGGTCAGAAAACAACAGATTATGGGATAAGATGCTAAGTGAGTATACCTAAAGAGGCCCGGCTTTGCCTATCACCGTATTCCCTATATTCTTTGTTTATTCCGGTATTCCTTCTTGTTTTAACTGATAAATCCTAAGATTGTTGTCAGTGATAGAGGGACAGGGTTATTGTCATACAATATCAAAGCAATACCAATAGTATGACAATAACCCTGTCCCTCTATCACACTCCCATAATTAAACCATTATATGCTCCCCGGGCTTTAACACTTTAACTTCAACAAAGGGAGCTTTTTCTTTTGCTTCAGCAACAAACTTATCAGCGCTTTGTTCTAATATGGGGAAGGTCTTGTAATGCATAGGAATGGCAATTCTGGGTTTTAAAAGCTTCAGGGATGTTGCAGCCTGTAATGAATCCATAACGAAAACACTGCCAATAGGTAGAAGCGCAACATTAATATTATAAAGTTCACCAAACAATTCCATAGATGAGAAAATCCCGGTATCCCCGGCATGATAAATTACTTTCCCGTCCTCCAGAGTGACTATGAACCCACAAGGTGAACCAACACCTGATGAATGAGTGGCTTGAGTCATGGTAACTTTAATTTCCTTTATTTCTACTGTACCACCTATATTCATACCTGAACCGTGGTTTACAATTTTTTCTTCAGGTACCCCCTCTTTCCTTACCTTTTCAATAACTTCAGGTTGGGTCAGTAAGATCCCCTGCCCCTTTTCTAAAAGAACCGGAATATCAATTCCATAATGGTCTTGATGATCGTGGGTAATTAATACTAAATCAGGTGTAGCGAGATCCTCCACTTTTAAAGGGCATGCCGGGTTACCTGAGATCCAGGGATCAATTAGTATTTTTCTACCCTTGGCACTTGTAATTTCAAAGGCAGCGTGCCCCAACCATCTAATTTGGTTTTTCATTGGGAAACCTCCTTTGTCTCTACTTTTAATACCTTCCGCACAACAGATACTTGAATATTTAATTTAGTGATGATGCATTCGGATTCCTGCTTTTAGCGGGTACAACATTAGGCATGGGGATAAAACCAGACAATCAAAAAGAACACTTGATAAAATACGAGGGCTCCTTGACAAAATGGCGTAACACCGATAAAATAACAGTGTGCAAAAATTATATTTACCTGCTTATGCAGGGGAGTAGCTCAATTGGCAGAGCAACGGTCTCCAAAACCGTAGGCTGCGGGTTCAAATCCTGTCTCCCCTGCCATTTATTATCTTCCTGTATAATTTATTTAATTAAACAATAACTTTGCCGGCCATTCTCGTTGCTGCTCCTATGATCAGGCTTCCCGGATCGGTTTCTTTGATACAAACGCGATTCTTTATAATACTAATAGCCTCTAAAGAAAAGGGCCATATACCAGCAAAATGAAAAGGGTGGATTTATAATTACCCACCCTGGCATGTTCTTACTTATATTTTATATAACACAAAGCGAAATTCTATAGTTTCCTCGAAAAAACCCCGAGCAACACGATAACAAGCAACCCGAAAAGCATCAGACTTTTTTGTTCTATAGCGGCGATTCCCGCGATTGCAACCACAGCAATTACAACTGGAATGACGTATTTCACTATATTGTACCATACCCCAAAAAGTCCAAAGGGTAAAGTGCCGTTGTTTGTTATTTCGTTTTTGAGGTCCTCTTTTCTCATAAACCAACCGACAAATATTGTCAGTAACATTCCGCCGATGGCGAGGAATATCTTATCTGTGAGAATATCGAAGAAATCAAAGAAGTTAACTCCGAATAATTTAATTCCGGACAATGATCCCATTGAAAGGGACGAAAGAATGCACATTACAGTCATAATTCCGGCACTGAGATATGTGGCGGTTTTTCTATTCATTTTCTTTTCATCAATTAGGTACGAAACAGCCACCTCAAGCAGAGACATTGATGAAGTCAATGCTGCAACTGTCAAAGCTGCAAAAAAGGTGATTGAGATTAAAGGACCTACATTACCCATATGAGCAAAAATAGCAGGCACTACGACAAACACAAGGCCCGGACCTGCAGTCGGCTCCATTCCGAAGGCAAACAATGCCGGAAATATTGCTAAGCCCGCCATTATAGCAACCATCGTATCCATTGCTACCACACTGGTGGCATCTGCCGGAATCCTCTCCTGTTTCCCCAGGTAGCTCCCGTAGGTAATCATGCACCCCATACCCAGACTAAGAGTAAAAAAAGATTGCCCTAAAGCGGCAAGAACCGTCCCGCCTGTTACCTGCGACCAATCAGGCTTAAAAAGGTATGCCAAACCTTCACTTGCCCCGGGGAGATTAATGCCTTTAATAATGACTATGACAAGAAGTGCAAACAATGCAGGCATCAGCACTTTACTGGCTTTTTCAATACCACCGGATATACCCTTTGCGACTATTATCACGTTAATTACCATATAGATAATTGTCCATATTAGAGGTTCAATAGTGGCACCGGCAAAAGCATCGAAAGCACTGCTGATTGCCTCCGGAGCAGCAAGGAGCCCGGTGGCGGATTTAAATACATAAGCTAAGGACCATCCCCCGACTACCGGATAGAATCCCATTATAAAGAAGGCACTGAGGACTCCCAAGGCCCCAGCAAACGTCCAGTTTTCGTTTTGTGATTTATAGGCACCCACTGCTGAAAGGGAGGTCCTTCTGCCCACAGCGAATTCAGCTATCATTATACTAAGTCCTATGGCAATGATACATAGTAAATATATTATGATGAATGCGCTACCGCCATTCTCGCCGGTTATGTAGGGGAACCTCCAGATATTTCCCAGACCGACGGCAGAACCGGTTGCCGCCATTAAAAAACCGAATCGTGTTCCCCAGTTTTCTCTTTGCGCCTTGTTTGTTTGCATTTAGACAATCCCCGCTTTCAATTAGATGATAACCAGATAATAATGAACAATAAAAAAGATAGGCACAAGCCTTTCCCCTGTATATTATATATATCAAAGGTGGAAAATGTCCAGTGGCAAAATTGTTGCATCCTTAAAATTACGCCGGTATTCCTAGAAACTCCATTGATAGTGCTTTCCTTCCGTTTCAGAAAGATATATCGGGGTCACTGCTTCCTTCATTTTGCTGGCACGAAATCCTATACGATCTAGTCCTGATTGGATAAAGTTATTGGAGGTCAGGTATTTCCATACAAAGCCTGTGCGGTAGTTCTCTATCATAAGCACGGCCATTCCCTCGTCAATCCCATAGTGTGTTCCGGAATGCCAAGTCCCATTCCATGTATAACCTGAAGTAAAGCCGTATTCACCCCACAAGTCCCCGCCATGTTCCATAAGAATGGCTCTGATTGCCTGTATTGATTTATCAGGTATAAATGGTATGCAGCTGATAGGTGCATATGGAGTAAACGTATCATCATGATTGCCGGCTGATGCACCATAAACCCGGTATCCATTAACGCCTTCGCATTTACTGAGCCCCCAAATATCCGGGTTACGTACCTTTGATTCATTATGGTTTAGAATGGAATAGATTCGGTTATATCTTGCAGCAATCAGTACGTTATTCCAATAATTAGCATAGTAATCTTCTTTTCCCCTGAGGTTTAGCCATACATGGGGGAGTACATAGGAACTGAAGTCTTCTTTTGGTACTGAAATATAGTTTTCTCTCACGGGCCTTCGGATTTCATCCCATATTTGTGCAGGAAGTGGATAAGTCGGGGATCCCAACGCCAGAACATACATTAACAGGCTTTCATCAAAGGAATCCCACCGTTCTGTTGAAAAACCTGATTCAGGCGTCCAATTTTTAGCTAAAGTCGTTTTTCCGTCCCCCATCCATTGCCAGTCCACGGAAGTATATAATTTATTTGCAAGATTACGGATAACAGTGCCTGGAAAAAACTCTCCTACAAACAGGATTCCCGACATGAGAATGCATGTATCCATTGATGATATTGTACTTTTCTTAAATCTTTTGCAGCTTTTCATGTCGAGTAATTCATAAAAGAATCCATGTTTCCGCTGAACATTATCTGAGGCAAGGGTCCTTAACGTTGTGAGTACTCTGTTATATCCTTCCTCCCTGCTTATCCATCCCCGTTCCATCCCTACAGGGATCGCAGTGAGCCCAAAGCCTACAACTGCCACACTACAAGGTGAATCCGCAGTATTGTTATAAGGGATAAGGCCGGTGTCGGGGTTTGCTTCATTCCAAAAATAATTAAAAGCTTTCTTGGAAATTATGTTAAGGAATTCATCGTCGTCTGATAAAAGAACTCTAGGTGCTTTGCTATCCAGGGCGGGAATCATATGCTTTAGGTTTGCCAAGACTATCGGTGTAAACAGGGTAAGGTTGACGATTATGAATACCATCGTGAAAATCCTAAGAAACCAAGACAAGATATTTACTCTTGTCTTACGCATATCTTTGACCTCCCGGGTAAATCAGCCGTTGAATACTAATAGTATGCCCCGCGGGGAAATTAAATAAGACTTAAACAAGTCTTTCCAACAGTGAATCCCTATCTCCGTAGAGGAAGTCAATCAGGGGCAGTTCAGGTAAAGTATAGGCCCCCGGGGCCTGCCTGAGACCGGCCCTGACGGCTCCCACCATAACCTGCCCAGTGAGTGCAGGGTTATCAATTCTCATTTCGTATTGGAACCGTTGGTTACAGGAGATCCCGGAAGTCCCTTTCCTCCCGATTATAACACCGTGTCCAAGATCCCTTAACATTTCTACGTTGTCAGTGCGTATGACTACAGTCTCATCATTACAGAAATATGGATCGGATATTACAGTTTTACGTATAACGCTGAAATCAGCATTTTCCTCAGGTACTATGTACACAATACGACGGTGCAACCCTGAACCTTTCGGAAAGGTCATAGCTATTGCATCTTTAACTCCGGGTACGGCTTGTACCACAGTCGTATGCCCCATACTGATTCCTGGTCCAAAATCAGTAAAGGTAATCCCAGAAGGAGCCATAATTTCCATCAGAACCCGGATTACTGAGTCAGTTCCCGGATCCCATCCTGCAGAAATTACAGCAACCTTTCCCATTTGTTTTGCTATACTATTAAGCCTTTTCTTAACACGGATAAGTTCACCGTGAATATCATAACTGTCTACTGTGTTAATGCCTAGACTTAAAATCTCCTCGGCATATTCAGGGACACAACGGGTAGGGACTGTAAGGCATGCTGTTTCTACACATTCAAGATCTTCAATAGATGAAACTATGGGAATTCCGGCAAATTCCGGAGGAAGCGGTATCCGAAGGCTTCCGGGCCTTCTCACTATTCCCGCAAGTTCAAGGTCTTTGGATGCTAATACAGATCGGACAACGGACTTCCCAATGTTTCCACATCCTACCACTGCAATTTTATGCTTTCTTTCATTTAACATGATTATTGCCTCCATCGCGTAATTCCATTACGACGGAACTCATATCTTTAGGTATAGGCGCTTCTATATACATGGTTTTACCTGTGGTTGGGTGGGAAAATGCCAAAGAAAAAGCATGTAGGGCCTGCCCTGCCATATTAAAAGATTTTGCGTGTCTTGATCCATATATTTTATCTCCAATTATCGGGTGGCCGATATGCTTCAAATGCACTCTGATTTGATGGGTTCTTCCTGTAATCGGTCTTACTTTAAGCAGGGAGTATTCCTTATACTGTTCCAGGGTTTCATAGTAAGTAAGTGCAGTTCTCCCCAGCCCCTCCTTTAATACCGCCACTTTTTTTCTATTAATCGGATGACGTCCTACCGGCAGATTAATACGATCTTTCTTTTTCTTCGGAACTCCGAAAACGATTGCAATATAAGCCTTCTTTATTCTGTTTCGCTTGAAATCTCCTGCGAGTGTTTTATGAGCAGTATCATTTTTAGCAACCAGAATAATTCCTGATGTATCCTTGTCAAGTCTGTGCACAATTCCCGGCCGATCTTCCCCGCCTATAGCAGATAGTTCTTTACTGTAAGCAAGAAGGGCGTTTACCAACGTCCCCGTCTTGTTGCCGGGGGCAGGATGTACTACCATTCCCCGGGGTTTATTTAATGCAATTATATCGTCATCTTCATAAACTATATTAAGGGGTATATCTTCAGGTATAATGCTCCCCTTCTCCTGGGCGGGGACAGTGACAGAGAGAATATCCCCTGCTTTAACTCTTTTGCTGACCCTTGCATATTCCTTATTTATGAGGATTAGATTACTGTTGACCAGTCTTTGCACGTGGGATCTGGAAAGAGCAAGCTGCCGGGAAAGATAAACATCAAGCCGCTTTCCTTCATCAGATTGCTGTACAATAATTGTGCTGATCTTCGGGGTTCCGGTTTCTGTCAGCTGCATGTCTATGGTTATTGCTGTGCCGGGCTTTGTTCACCGGCTGAATTAGCAGATAAAATGTATATACTGGTGAATGCACCAAATATAAAAAGCGCGCTTGCCAATTGAGCTACGGAAAACGGACCGATAAGCCTTGGCGAATCCCTGAAGATTTCTACAATAAACCTGCTTACAGAATAAAGCCCTACATAAAGAAACATGAGATACCCCGGAAATTTCTTATGGTCTCTTTTAGCGTATAAAACAATAAAGATTACTAGGCTTAGTACAGAAGCATAAATCTGAGTCGGATGTCTTAGGGTAAGATCCCCTGCCCGACATGGTAGGGCCCATGGAATATTCGCCGGCAGCCCATAACAGCAACCGTTTAAAAGGCATCCTACCCTGACAATGGAATAACCCAAAGCTATCAGAGGCGCGATAATGTCCGCCATAACCCAAGCATTAATCTTTGATCGGTGTGCAAATGCTATTCCAACAAGAAGTGCTACGATGAATCCTCCGTGATAGGTAAGTCCCCCGTCACGTATATTAAAGATTTGAACCGGATTATTAAAATATGTGGGAATATCAAGAAGTATAAAAAACAATCTTGCTCCTATTATCCCCGAAACACATAAGTATAGGGCTAGATCAACTATCTTGCCAGGATCAATATCCTTTCTTGTAGCTTCCTTCATTCCCAGTAGTGTGCACACAATAAATGCGATCGCCAATGAAAAACCGTATGAGAGAATTGGCATTCTACCAATTTGGAATAAGATCGGCCTCACTCACCACTCCCCCCCTCAGGGTTTCTTATGATCAGGCTATAAACTAAAATAACCGCCCCTGCACATACTGCTACATCAGCCAGATTAAATATAGGCCAAATATGCAAGTCGATGAAATCAATAACAAAGCCTAACCGAATCCTGTCAATAAGGTTCCCCGCCGTTCCCCCTATAATGAGCCCAACACCTAACCGGAGGCTTTTGTCAAGGCGCTCATAGGCCCTCTTCCTTATCAATATTAACCAGGCAATCAAAATAATAACGGATGTAATAATCGGTATCTTTGCAGTGGTTAGAATGCCTAATGCAGACCCGGGATTATAAATCCGGGATATTTGGATTAATCCCTTAATGATGGGTACACTGATACCGATTGGTATTGCTTTTTCAACTAAAATTTTTGTTACCTGATCAAAAATAATAATAGCTGTCGGCAGAAAAAATGGCTGCATTATTACCAGACCTTTCCCCACCGGGAATAGGGCGTTTTTACAACATAAACCCCTAATGTCGGTATTGTACCATACATTGAAACCTGGTTCAAGAATACCAGGACCCCGATAATGCAGCTTCGTGCATCGACGTTATGGTATATTTACACGGAAATTTCAACGGTTTCTCTTCAGCTTTTTCCGTAACTTGCCCGGGCTTACCTTCCTGTCGTCTGTGGTAACGATTTCTATTTCCTCAACTGCCCCCTGTGCGGAGTCTTTACCTTTTCCAAATACTTCATTACTTTCTATAATACCTATCAGATCCTGTGGCCCACTTGCTGTTCCGTATTTCTCTAAATGCCTCCAGACGTCTCCCCTATTTATACCAGGGTTTTCACTTCCGTGTATATCTTTGGCGAAAGGCGGCTCTAGAACTTCCTCTTCCACTGGCCTATCCCGCCTTTGTGTAGTCTCTTCAGTGATATCTTCCTGGCACTTGCTGCAAAGATGTGTATAGGGAATCAGATCTAGCCTTTCTCTTTCGATGTTATCACCACAATTATGGCAAGTTCCATATTTACCTGTATCCATTAATTCTAAGGCTTTGTTTAATCTATTTAAAATAATTTTTGTATCCTCATAAAATTTAATATCTTTTTCTTGTTCAAATACCTCAGAGGAAATATCGGCAGGGTGATTATCGTAGAATGAGAGTTCCCCAATGGAATTCTTCATAGATTGTCTTACCCCATCCTTAGTTTTTCCCCGAAGGAGGTTAATACGTTGTTTGAGCCGATCCCTTTCGGATAACAGGCGATCCCTATATCGCTTTATGTCGTTCTCCTTCACGATCTATCGTCTCCTATCTTAACTTCATCTGGCTGTTTACTATTTTTACAACTTCTGCAACAAATTCACCAATTAAAGGAATGTTCAGTTGAACGATTCTGGATAAAATTATGATAAAAAGGGCTGCCAGGATTGTAGCCCCGATACCTATACCGAAACCCCGGGCGAGTCCCCCCAAGAAGTTCACAAGTATTATCCTTCTTGGATTTTTGAGGAATTCGATATATTCGGCGATATTCATCTTATCCATTGCTAAAGATAACTGAGCTATACGGTGAATAAGAGTCTTTGCGGTTTCTGAATCAATAGTTGTCCCTTTACGATAATCCCTTTTTGTCATGATTTCATATCCTCCGATTAGTTTGTCCCAGGCCTTACTGATTTAAAAGCCCGGTAACCGGTGGATCAAAAAAGCGAAGCCCAACGCCGTACCATTGTATTAACTACAATTACGTTGATTCGCTCCCTTATTTAAATTCAAAGAGACACTTATTTGTTAAAGAAAGGGGTTACTAATTTATCCCATGTTTCTTCTCCCTCAGGCAGGTCAAGACCTATTTCAAAGCTACTTGGCGTAAACAAAAATACCCCTTCACTCACCCTTTGGATACTACCGTCAAGTACAAATATAGCACCACCGACGAAATCCAGGACACGTCTGGCGAGTTCCCGATCTATATCTGATACCCGGATAATAACAGGATGCTCTTTTTTAAGGTTATTAAGGATACCCGGGATATCGTCAAAAGATTCCGGTTCTGTAACTATAAGTCTTGATTTAGTTGTTTTGGGGAGGGCAACCAGGCTTCTCCGGCGTTTGGCTGCCCTGGTTTTCGGTCCTTCGTCAGTTTGAAATGTAGGCTTTTCAGTAAAGTTATATGTATCATCAGGTACTTCGCCAAACCCCATGAAATCGAGGATCCTATCAACAAACCCCCTGCTCACGTTTACTGCACCGCCTTCCTGATGTGTGAACCAAATATCCCGGTGCCAATTCGTACCATTGTTGCCCCTTCCTCTATTGCAGCCTCAAAGTCATTTGTCATACCCATGGAAAGATGAATTTTTCCGGGGCGGAACAGACCAGCATCTGTAATCCTCTCGCAGATTTCCCTTGTCCTTCTAAAATATGGTTTTGCTTGGGATGGGTCTTCTACAACAGGGGCAATGGACATTACACCCCTTAATTTGATTCTGTCCAATTTTGAAATATCCCTGGCTAAGGCTAAGGCTTCCTCGGGTTCTACTCCAATTCTGCTGGGCTTTCCCGTAATATTGATTTCTAAAAGACATTCCGTAGTTATATCTAACCTTTCTGAAACCCTCTCAATTTCATGTGCCAATCTCAATGAATCAAGGGAATGGATAAAATCAAATATCCTTAAGACATGCCTTACTTTGTTACGTTGTAGGTGACCGATAAAATGCCAAGCTATCCTTTTACCCTCAATGTTGTTTCCAAGCTCGGAGAACTTTGCCCTTCCCTCCTGTGCCCTATTTTCCCCCAGTATTGAAATGCCTCCGCGAACTGCCTTGATTATATCCTTGGTATCAACATTTTTTGTAACAGCAACAATGGAAATATCATCAGGTTCTCGTCCGACTCTTTCTGCCGCTTTCCGTACTTTCTCACGAACGAGATCCAGCCTTTTCATAATTTCAACCAAAAGTGTTGCTACCTCCTTACTTCCATACGGCTATACCTTTTTCACGTATTATATATGGATTTATAACGACCCTTTGTCCTTCTTTCAACCCTTCACATACTACTTGGTGATCATCGCTTCCAATAACTTCTATAGGTTTAGGGTTCACACCTAAATTTGCCGGCGTATAAACTAGATAACCGTTTTTATCTTCAACAACAGCTTGTTTAGGAATAAGCAGGCCCTTTTTAATCTCAGTAATAATTTTTATGTCCACATGCCGCAGATAATAAAGTTCATAGGGAAAATCAGTCAATTCAAACAATACGGCACTTGATCCGGGACCTGCTTCGTTTGTATCTACCCGGGAAACGACTTTTGCAGAATAGATGTTGTCTGAAACTGAATTAAGTCTTAGGTTACATTTCCGTCCCACAGTAAAAAATGAATCAGTCGGGGGTATATTATCGAAACCCGAAATCACAAGCATATAAATGCGATAATTATCAACTATCCGATAAAGAAGCTGTCCCTTATCTACGTACATATCTGACATAGTTTCTACCGGTTCGGAAATAATCTGGGAGGTAGCTTCCATATCAAGATCCATCCATGACGAAGGAGTGAGGATCCTTTCGAGCCTGTCCAAAGTAAAACTGATAATACCAGGTCTTTCGGCAATTAGATTTATTCCCTTGTTACCCTGAATGTTCCCGTAGATTTCGCCAGGTATAATTTGGGCAATTATCGTGTTTGCTCTGACTCGGTCTCTTTCGGCTACGGCTATCCTAAGTGTACCACAGGCAGGGCTCATGTACACCGTTTCATCTCTGATAATGATTCCTTGGGCATTTATTCCCCGCTCTATCCCTCCCTTTTTTGCGGGAACACAAAGGATCTTGCCTTCGACATTTAATACTGCAGATTTACGGTTGAGAGATAAAGATACCAATATTATAACAGCAAGCAAAAACACTATAGACAAGAGCCTGGGTTTTATTTTGCGATGTTCCATAATTAAGTTTTCTATAACTTACAACTAAACTCCTGCCGCACTAAAATCCTGTCCTGAATTTGCCCGGAAGAAAATGAAACTATATGATTTTTCATCTTTTGACAGATAGGATACTGGAATAAAACTTTACTTTCAAGGCAATAATTTTATTGAGGTTGAGATAATTTGGAAACGCGAGGGACTTCTCATGATGATAAATAAAGTGGAAATCTGTGGAGTTAATACTTCTAAATTGCCTATCCTTTCCAATAAAAAAATGAGGGAGTTCTTGCAACTTGTAAGAGACGGTGATAAGGATGCCCGTGATAAATTAATACACGGAAATCTTCGTTTAGTTTTAAGTGTTATACAAAGATTCAATAATCGCGGTGAATGTGTAGACGATCTTTTTCAGGTTGGGTGCATCGGTCTTATGAAAGCCATTGATAACTTTGATTTATCCCAAAACGTTAAATTTTCTACCTATGCCGTTCCAATGATAATTGGAGAAATCAGAAGGTACCTCCGTGATAATAACCCTATTCGCGTATCAAGATCACTGAGAGACGTAGCATATAAGGCTCTTCAAATGCGGGATACTTTAATCAATAAAAATTCGCGTGAACCTTCAATAACAGAAATTGCCGAGGAACTGAAGATCCCCCGCGAAGAAATTGTATATGCATTAGATGCTATTCAGGAACCGGTTTCATTATTTGAACCTATTTATCATGATAACGGGGATCCTATTTTTATAATGGATCAAGTCAGCGATGAAAAAAACCAAGATTCTACATGGCTTGAAGGAATCTCCATAAGGGAAGCAATGGGCAAATTAAGTGATAGGGAGAAGCTAATCCTAAGGCTGAGATTTTTTGAAGGCAGAACTCAAATGGAAGTTGCGGCTGAAATCGGGATATCTCAGGCTCAAGTTTCCAGGTTGGAGAAGGCTGCTTTAAAGCATATGAGGCGTTTTGTATAATATCCGGGCATGGTGTTAAACTGCGGAGGTGGCATTGTTGGCAGTCGGAATTAAAAAATATATAGTTACACTTGTTTTTATTATCATAATAATGATAAATGGGTTCTACGGAGTAATTTTCGCATCCTCAGGATTTGGTTCTAAGACAGCTTTTAATACCACAAACTTGATAAGGTTGCATATTATGGCGAATAGTGACGGTTTGGATGATCAACTCCTTAAAACAGCGATCCGTGATACCGTTCTTATGGAAGTGAAAGGCTTTCTTGAAGAAGTCACTGTAAAGTCCGGAGTATGGCAGATGCTGTCTGAGAATCTAAATAAAATTGAAGCGGCTGCCCGGGAAAAAATATACGCTTCGAATAAAGATTACGATGTAAAAGTTGAACTGGGGACATTTTCATTCCCGGCATGTAATTATGGAAACCTCCAAGTACCCGCAGGTGATTATGATGCAATCAGGATTATTCTCGGTGAGGGAACAGGGCAAAATTGGTGGTGTGTGCTTTTCCCTCCGCTATGTTTTATTGAAATTGAAAACAGCGGTAGAATATTGGGACTGGAAGTGAATATGCCACCCGGTGAGGCCCTTCTAAAGCTCAACATCCCTATGTTTGATTTGAACTACAAACCATCTGTTAATAATCTTCAGGATTATAAGAATGTTTTGGTAATCCCCGTTACCAAGACGGCTATTACAGATTCCACTTGTCTGTTTCTTACGCTAAATAATCTCTTATGAAGTTACCCCTATGCACAGAATTTCCGGATCTTGAATATAATGAATTTATGGAGTTACCGGGGGTGAAAAATATGAAAGCCCGTATTTCGGATCTTAGAACCCGTGAGGTTGTAAACGTTGTGGACGGACGAAGGCTAGGGCCTATCTGTGATATGGAGATAAACCTTGATACAGGCCAGGTAATATCTGTTATGGTGCCGGGCCCTTCAAGGCTTATGGGAATACTGGGGCGCTATAATGATTACATAATTCCCTGGTCAAGGATTAAAAGAATCGGAATGGATGTTATTCTTGTTGAAGCTAATGAGTATGCTGAACCGGCCGGCTAACTAATTAATTTCTTTCCGAAGAATAATCTTATTCTACTTTTCTGATTTCCCGTCGAAGTTTCCGTATGATTCTTTTTTCCAGTCTTGATATGTAGGATTGGGATATTCCCAGCAGATCCGCGACCTCTTTTTGTGTCTTTTCTGTTTCACCTGATAAACCAAATCTAAGTTCTACTATTTTTTTCTCCCTGGTAGATAATCTTTGCATAGCATCATCAAGCAACGCCTTATCCACTTGCTCTTCTATGGATCTGTACACAATATCGCTGTCAGTCCCCATTACGTCAGATAAAAGCAATTCATTACCGTCCCAATCGACATTTAAAGGTTCGTCAAAAGATACTTCTAATCTAATTTTGTTATTTCTACGAAGGTACATAAGAATCTCATTCTCTATGCAGCGGGAAGCATATGTAGCTAGTTTAATTTTCTTGGATGGATCAAATGTATTAACGGCTTTGATTAACCCAATAGTACCGATGGATATAAGATCTTCCACGCCTATACCGGTATTTTCAAATTTTCTTGCTATATATACCACAAGTCTTAGGTTTCTTTCAATAAGCTCCCCTTTTACTTGTAAATCTCCCATTTCAAGGCGGGTTATCAGTTCGACTTCTTCATTAGCCGAAAGGGGCGGAGGCAAAACCTCTCCCCCGTTACCTACGTAAAGAATTGGACGCTTTTGGACAAGTCCGGAATTAATTGCCCACAGCATGCTTTTTAATCTTAAGCGAAGGAACCGATTCATAAGAGGAAGGCCAATTTTCATTCCTGTATCCTCCTAGGAAGTGTTAGTAAAGTATCAAACAATCCCGTATTTAAGAAGCCTTGGCCAAAACATCAGGATGGAGGAGCGCGGAAAAAGTACCTTCTTCAGAAAGTTTGCTTATGTGTATTCCAATAACCACGTTTTTGGCTGAGAAATCCCGTACTTTATCTAATATCAGGATTTTATCAGCCCTGAATCCCGGAAGTAAGCCTTTTTCTTCACCTATTGAGACAAAGGGGATTACCCTAAACCTGGGAAGCCACGTTGAATTTTCCAGGAGCTCAGAAATGAGACCGAGATCCCCCGCATCAAAGGCCATAAATGCCCGTTTGACTTCTTCAGGGAGGAATTTTGCCGCTGTATTATATTCCAGAAGAACAACAGGTGAGCCTGTAAGGGGATCCTTGAGCCTATTACCTGTATCGATTAAAGCGTTAACTTCAAAGTGAATATCACCGAAATAAATTTCTATGGGTACGTAAAAAAGCCATTCCTGGAATCTCCGGCGAACGAAGCCCCACCCAATTTCCGTGGTTATTAAAATAGTACCTAAAAGGCCTAAAAGCGTAGGTATAAGGCGATACCCCGATAAGTAGGCTATAGATGACGCCCCTCCGAACGCCAGAATACTAATTCCCAGGACATGGCAGGAGATTATTACAAATTTATTTAACGGTACAGGCCCAAAGGATATCCTGACTGCGGGTAATATTGAAAGAACAGCTAAGGGGATTGCCGCATATGCACGAATGTACCCAAGCCGGAGCAGGACTATGATGACTGCGTCTATAAAACCAGCAACAACTGATGCCTTTAACAAAGATGTGTACCTTATTCTATAGCCGAGTACCTCTTTGGTTGCCCATAGGGTCAGCCAATGCATAGTAAGGGTCATTACAATAGCATTCATGACAGTCTTAAAAAACATAAGATCCACCCCCGAATGCTGCCTACTGCATACGCTTTCATCTCCTTATTAAGTATACAACTCTCTAACCCTGAATTATGTCAAAATTGGGTGTAAAATAGCAAGGCTGTTATATAAATATAAATTAACGTCCTTGATTCCGTCCTCTTCTGAGAAAGGCAGGGATATCTAAGTCTTCACTACCTGCAAAGTCACTAATTTCTACAGCTTCAAGCCCTACCCGCTCCCTGACTTTCGCCTCAAATCCTGTGGCGATAACGGTGATCTTTATTTCATCGGTGAGGTTTTCATCAATCATAGCCCCGAATATGATATTTGCGTCAGAATCAGCTGCCTGTGCTATAAGCTCCGCTGCTTCATTAACTTCGAAAAGCCCTAAATTATTACTCCCTGTAATATTCATAAGCACACCTTTGGCGCCGTTAATGGTTGTTTCAAGAAGCGGGCTTTCCACTGCAGCTTTCGCAGCCTTTTGGGCCCGATCCTCACCTGAGGCTATGCCTATGCCCATCAGGGCTGAACCTGCATTATACATAATGGTTCTGACATCTGCAAAATCAACATTAATTAAGCCGGGGACGGTTATCAGATCAGAAATACCTTGGACTCCATGGCGCAATACGTCATCTGCCAGCTGGAAAGCCTCAAGGATTGATGTGGCAGGCTCACTGACTTGCAATAACCTGTCATTGGGTATGACGATAAGGGCATCCACTTTGCTTTTCAGGTTTGTAACACCCTCAACAGCCTGTGCCATACGCCTTTTCCCCTCAAAAGTAAAGGGTTTTGTGACCACTCCTACAGTGAGGGAGCCTAATTCTTTGGCAATTGAAGCTACAACAGGGGCGCCTCCTGTGCCTGTTCCTCCACCCATACCTGCTGTAATAAACACCATATCAGCCCCCTCCAGGGAGCGCCTGATTACGTCATAGCTTTCTTGGGCTGCCTGCTCTCCGATTTGGGGGTTCGAGCCTGCGCCAAGACCCTTTGTGAGCTTCTCTCCAACCTGGATTTTCATACTTGCGTCGGATATAGCCAGTGCTTGTGCATCAGTGTTTACAGCCACAAATTCCACACCTGATAACCCCGCTGTTATCATCCTGTTTATTGCGTTAGAACCTCCCCCCCCGACTCCTATTACCTTAATATTTGTAAACTTCTCCATTTCAAATTCCAGGCTGAACACGTATTATCCCTCCTACAATAACCGCTGAATTCAATTTAGAAAAAATCCTTTACGAATTCATCAAACCATCCGCGAATACCCGAAATAACCTTTTCAAACGTTGAAGCCTGTGATTCTCTCATAATTAAAAACCCGGAATTATCCGATACATATCGTACAATTCCTAAAGCTACCTGAGATATGTTATGGGGTTCAATTCCTCTCGGAGCGCGAATTGGACGGGGTTTCCCAATTTCAGCCGGTAAGTCAAGAATTTCACATGCTAACTCAGTAGTGTTTGGAGTAAATGCACCTGCGCCTGCGAAGACAACACCGCAGGGTACAAGTCCCCTCCCCCGAATTTCACGGGTTTCCGACTCAATAAGCTCAATTAGTTCCCGTAACCTCGCATCGATTATATTCCGGATGAACTCATTTTCTTCTGTATCGTTTTGTCCGTCAAGCGCGCTTTTCTCTTTTATTTTTTCCGCTTCATCAAATGAAACTTTCATACCAATGGATATATCATTTGTGATATGCATACCGCCTATGGGTACACATAATAGTTGAATTGGCGTTCCTTCATAAAATGTGACAACTTGAGTTACCTGTCCGCCAATATCGATAAGCATTACACCCCTATGAGTTTGTTCCTCAGTAAGAAGGGCTTGTGCGGCAGCTATAGGCTCAAGGACTCGCCCTTCAACAATTAATCCCGCCCTTTCAATGCTTTCCGTAATATTCTCAAGAATTGCTACCTGTCCCGTAATAACCTTCGTGATGACTTCCAATCTTATACCGGTCATCCCTTCAGGGCTTCGAATACCACCCAACCCGTCTACTATGTATTCCTGAGGCAGGACTGATATAATCTCCCGATCCGGTGGGATGGCGAGGACTTTTGCTGAATTTAACGCATGCCTCACATCTGTGGCTGTTACCCGCCAATCATCACCTGATGTAGCTGTCATACCACGGCTCGTAGCGCATGATACACGGATAACGGGAACCCCCACAAAAGCCTTGCGGATGTTAACCCCTGCCATACGTGTTGCACGCTTATTCGCGGCAGCTATTGCAGCGGCTACTGAATCAATATCAATGATTAACCCACGTCGGAGCCCTTGGCATGGTTCTTCCCCGACTCCTAAGACATCTATTTGGCCTTCCCTGTTCAGCCTGGCTATAACTTCTGTAACCCGGGTAGTACCAATGTCTATTCCTGCAATAATACTGCTTTCAGACATGAATTGCCTCCCCTATCATGCTACAATAGAATTCAACGTATCTTATATGACTCCTCTTCACTTACAGGCGTTCTTAAACCACTTATCAAGAATGTATCTTCGGATAATACCGACATTTGTAAATATCCTGATACTGAAGGCTACGGTTGCACCGAGAACCAGATCAACGCCGAGTTTGTCCCCTACCACAGTAAGGGTTGCGGCAAGCGCTGTATTCACGAGGAATCCCGATATAAAAACATTTTTATCAAAAGTATTCTGTAAACCTGCCCGAATACCGCCGAAAACGCAATCCAAAGCTGCGAGAATACCGATCGCGATATACTGGGAATATTCTGTTGGAAAGCGCAAGGGTGTAAACAATGCAATTACAATACCTGCGATGAGACCTATAGCAGGCAATATCATTTTTGTACCCCTTCCAATACCGGATTAGCATATTCGAAATACAGACCACCTTTATATGCCGGGATTTGAATTGAAGTTGATTTTATAACCTTTGCTTCAATACCCCAGGCACGAAGGGTATCTAATATTCCATCCCTCATATGCAATGCACTGTCTAATGCACCTGGTTCCCCAATGGCGTATATTTCATAAGGCGGTCCTATCCTAACATTATTAACGGAAATCACCGGTCCTGAGCATCTGATTTCGGAGACAGCAATTATTCTCTGGCCGTTTACGGATACAGCTTCAGCCCCTGCTGCAAACAACTCATTTATGACTTGGAGTATATCGTTATCATGAACGAGAAAAAGCCCATGGCTTTCGCTGGGTCCGGCTTGGCGTTTACTATCATTTAATGTAACTATAACACCGGTACCCTCGACAGTTGTCAACCCCGCAGCCATTTTTGCTTTTATGAGCTCAGCCTGGGCGGCCTCAGCTGCTTTTTCACCTTCCACAACTTTTGATAATTGCTTCCTCAGTGTTTCAACTTCCTTTTCAAGGATCATCCTTTCCGCCTCGGATCTTCGTAACATGTCACTGAGATCCTCCAAACGTCTGGATGGTATCTGGCTTTGTCCGATGTATTCCTGTGTCCTGACTTGTCCGACTAATAAAATACCAAGGATAACACATACCCCTGCCACATACAATTCAAATACCCGGGCTTTTTTCACCTATTCCCCTCCACGGAATGTGTTCTCCTGTAGATTATACTATAGACTGGGAATTTGTCATTATTTGCGACCTTTTATTACAGGTCTTTTTGGAAATCTTACATCAATATAGGATGCATGTTTTTTATCATCATCCAGTTTATAAAATAAGGAATCAAAGACATCAAGGCGGGTGAGGTATTCATCACGGGTTCCCAATCCTAATATGACTAATGTACCACACTGCATATAAACAGATATGCCTATGTCTTCTTTAAAATTAATTTCTGAGATGTCTTTTATTATATGAGGGGGGAGAATACTTGTAACGAGAAGTGCAAAGGCAAGGCCATTGCCCTCAATTTTTTTTCCGATTAAGACCTGTTGAGGTTTGATGCCTGTAATTAAGGGGGGATCTTTTTCTGTGTAGGATTCAGTGATACCAACAGCGAAACCTTGAGGATCAATAAAAACATAATGGCCAGAATAAGGCATGACTGCAATCTTAGTTCTCTCTGTAACTTCCACTGATAATGTAGAGGGAAACCTACGTTTAATCAAAGCCTTATCTATCCTGGGATCTGCTTCAATCCTTTTGGTCAACGTAACCAAGTCCACATCAAATATATTTGAATTTCTGGTGTAGTTTGCGACAGCCATGATTTCGTCATGTTTAATGGTTGTCAGCCCTAAAATGTCTATGTTATCCACTAAAAAAAATGAGGATTTGAGAAACCCGAAACCTGTGGCGGCCAGAAATAATAAAATGAGAGCGATAGGTATCCATTTTAAAGGGGGCCTGTTTTCTTTTCTTGAGAAATGATTTTTATCCATATTAAGCTCCTGTTACCCGGCTTGCAATTCTTTCCTGATACCGGTTCTTTCAATTGAAGCGCCCAGCAACCTCAGTTTCCCCGGGAGATCCTCATAGCCCCGATCAATGTGTTTCAGGCCTTTTAATTCAGTGACACCTTCACCGGCCAAAGCTGCAAGAACCAAAGCAGCACCCCCCCGAAGATCAGGTGCTTCCAGTTTTATACCGTGCAAACCGGGGACGCCTGTTATAATGGCCAGTTTTCCATCTACCGTTGCCTTTGCACCCATTCTTGTCAGCTCTTCAGTATACTTAAACCGTAGCGGAAAAACACCTTCAATAATCTCAGAAGTACCTTCTGCCAGGCTCATAGCAGCAACAAATTGAGGTTGTACATCTGTAGGAAATCCAGGGTAAGGCAAGGTTCGGATATTGGTTGCTTTCAAACGTTTTTCCACAGGCCTTCCGACAATCACATAATTATCTCCCTCTATCAGTTCCATTCCTGTTTCCCGGAGTTTAGCAATAAGAGCTTGTTGATGTTCAACAATAACATTTTCAATGAGGGCTTCACCACCTGCCACTGCTATTGCAAGCATAAATGTAGCAGCTTCGATACGATCGGGAATTATAGTGTATTCAGTTGCCTTAAGCTCCCTTACACCCTCGATTTTAATTGTATCGGTACCCGCCCCTTTAATATTTGCCCCTAACCGATTAAGGAAATTTTGTTCGTCTATTATTTCCGGTTCGCGTGCTGCATTTCTAAGCACAGTTATCCCTTCTGCAAGGCAGGCAGCAGTCATTATGTTTTCAGTTGCGCCTACACTGGGTACATCCAATAAGATCTCAGTTCCTTTTAATTTTGATGCTTTTGCTGAGATATAACCGTGTTCTTTTTTTATCTCGGCTCCCAAGGCTGAAAAACCTTTTAAATGAAGATCAATCGGTCTGGGCCCGATGTCACATCCCCCGGGTTGCCTTGTCCTTACATATCCAAAACGTGCAAGGAGTGGCCCCATAACCTGTATTGATGCACGCATTTTTATTACTGATTCCTCAGGCGGTTCCAGTTTGTTTACACCTGAAGGATCAATAAGAATACTGCTGTCCTGTTGGAAATCAACTGTTGCTCCCAGCCCCCGTAGGACATCTGCCATAGTGTTGACATCTGTAATCTTTGGGATACCCATGAGTCTACATGATCCTCCGGCAAGAAGCGAGGCAGCCATTACCTTTAGGGCTGCATTTTTCGCACCGCCGATTTTGACTAACCCACTGAGCGGGTTTAAGCCGGTAATTTTTAACCTCATAGCGGAGTCACCCCCACATGCTTAGCCTCCAAGTATTCTTACCTCGGGCTCCAGCATTATTTCAAACTTAGAGTAGACTACCTCCTGAATATGTCTCATAAGAAGGATAACGTCCCTTGCAGTGGCGCTGCCATCATTTACGATAAAGTTTGCATGGAGCCTGGAAACTTTGGCTCCTCCTATATTGACCCCTTTAAGTCCGGCTGCATCAATGAACCTACCTGCTCCTTCCCCTGTCGGGTTTTTAAATGCACATCCGGCACTCGGTAAATTCATAGGCTGGCGGCAGGCACGCTCACGGAAGTATTCTTCCATGCGTTTTTGGACGTTTTCCGGATCATCTTGTTGTAAGGCGAAATCCACTTTAGTAAGAATTAAAGGTTCTGCAAGAACCCTGGTGGTTTTTGTTCCGGGTTCGAGATTTTCACGGGTTATCTTCATTTGTTCTCCATCATATGTAATGGCCTCTGCTGTATCTACAAGTTCAGCCATAAACCCACCAAAGGCGGCTGCATTCATTGCCACTGCTCCACCGGCCGTGCCCGGTATCCCGCCGGCAAATTCCAGGCCGGTAAGGCCTACAGACGAAGCCTTCCTACATACGGACGGTAAGGGCGTACCTGCTCCACACCGTAATATATTATTATTCAGCCGCTCAATGCAGGAGAGGGTATTCGCAATTTTTATTACGACACCTTTTATTCCTTTATCCTTTACAAGGATGTTTGTCCCGGCCCCTATAATATGAAAGTCAATTTGGAGATTAGACAGGATGTCAATGAGAACCAAGATATCTTCAACACCTTTAGGTATAACCAGCACATCAGCGGGGCCTCCAATTCGAAATGAAGTGTGTCGGCTCATAGGTTCATTAATATATATTTGTCCCTTCACCTTATTTTCCAGTTGCAGTGCTAAGGTTGTGTTATCCACTCATTTCCCATCCTTTGTACGAATTCCCGGGCTACAGAATCTATATTACCTGCACCCATAGTCAGAACTATGTCACCGGGCTTAACCAAATCTAACAATTCCGCCGAGATATCGTCTGTATTTTCAATAAAAGTTGTTCGCGGGTTACCGTATTTTTTAATCTTTTGGGCGAGACTTTCACCGGTTACACCTGGTATCGGCTGTTCACCTGTACCTTTATGATATATATCGGTTACTATTACGAGATCGGCATCAGAAAATGCCTTTACGAATCTATCAAAAAGAAACTGGGTCCTGGTAAACCTCTGCGGCTGGAAGACTATTACCAAACGCCTGTTATGAGTTTCCTTAAGTGCTGATATCGTTGCTTCTATTTCTGCAGGGTGATGCGCATAATCATCCAGTACTAATACATCCTGTACGTTTCCTACGAATTCCAAACGCCTTTTTGCCCCTTTGAATTTACCTAAACCTGACTTAATAAGATGAAAAGGGATTTTAAGCTCAATTCCAACTGCGACAGAAGCTAAGGCATTGCATATATTATGCCGCCCGGGCACCGCAAGTTCCACGCTTCCCAGGGGAATTTCCTGAAAGGAGATTTGAAACCGGTAACCTGTATTTCTGACTACAGGGTTATAAGCTCTCAAATCTCCACTTTTAAATCCGTAAAGACAGGTCCTACATTTTAAATCCTTCTTTATACGCATAACCCGGGGATCGTCAGCAAACAGAATTGCTATATCATTATCATCTATTCGCCGGAGAAAAGCCCTAAACGCATTATCAATAGAATTTGAATTTTTATAATAATCTAGGTGATCATCATCGATATTGGTTACTACCCCGATTCTAGGTTTTATTTCTAAAAAGGACCCATAGGCTTCATCTGCTTCTACTACAATAACTTTTCCCTTACCGTACCTACCACCCATAGGGGCATATTGGGCTTCTTCACCTAAAATGATTGTAGGATCCAAGCCTGCCTCTACCATCATTACCCCTATCATAGACGATGTGGTGGTTTTACCGTGGGTCCCTGTAATTGCAATCCCGAATTTTGAATCTACGAGTTTCCCGAGTATTTCAGCACGGGTTATTATAGGTATTCCTTCCTGTTCAGCTGTTTTGATTTCTATATTGCCGGGGGGAATTGCAGCACTGGTTATTGCAATACCGGCACCTACAACATTGGATGAGGTATGGCCTACGTGGATGGAAGCCCCAAGACGGCGGAGATACTCAAGGCGTGGAGACGGTGAAATGTCACTCCCGCTTATTGAATATCCCATTTGTAGAAGAACCTTGGCTATGGAACTCATCCCGTGTCCGCCAATACCAATGAAATGGATCCTGTCCCTTAACTTTATAAAATCATGTCCGATCAACCCATACCCTACTTCCTGAGGACCCGATAATATCCTATGGATCCATGCTTATTAATCCTATGCTAACCGGAGTTCCTATGCTACTTTCAGCAGTCAGGGCCTCCGGGCATGTCCCTTTGCCAAAGAAACAATAATATCTGCTAATTCATCGGCAGCATCAGGCCGCCCGAGTGCCCGGGATTTTGCTGCCATCCGTCGAAGTTGATCCTTATCCTTAAGTATTCCGCTAATGGCATGGATCAAAGACTCAGGACTCAAATCTTTTTCTCGGATCATAAAGGCGGCACCTGCAGATTCCAGTGCTTCGGCATTTTTCTCCTGATGTCCTTCAGCTGAACTTGGGAAAGGAATAAGGATTGACGGTAAACCCCGCCCTGTAATCTCTGCAATGGATATAGCCCCTGCTCTGCTCACAACGAGATCCGCACATGCCATGGCATAGTCCATACGATAAATATATTCCTTTACCGTAAGATTTCGTGTCCCCAAAGCTTCCCCGCAAGTTGTCTTTAATTCCTTTATGACCCGACTATAATCATGTTTGCCTGTTTGATAAATTACCTGAATATCTTTAAACCCCATTACTTCCGGAAGAACCTGAACCATTACTTTGTTTATGGCTCTTGCGCCTTGACTGCCACCGAATACTAAGATCGTAGTGGTTTTAGGATCAATACCGAAGGCGGCTGATCCTTTGTCCCTTGTTGTTTCTAAAATTGAACGCCTGACGGGGTTTCCTGTTAAACGTGTTTTTATAGATTGCGGAAAGTACTTAACCGATTCCGGGTAAGTCAATCCGACTACGCAGGCTAGACGTGAAAGAATCCGCGTAGTGTATCCGGGCAGTGCATTTTGTTCATGGATTAATGTCGGTATACGTAAGAACCATGCGGCAAGAATAACTGGCCCGGATACATATCCCCCTGTTCCTACCACAACCTCAGGCTTAAATGCCTTTATTATAGTAGTGGCTTGGAAGAAACTTTTGACAGCCCGATAAATAGTTAAAAATGTTTCTGTGGACAGTTTGCGTCGAAAACCTGTAACATCTATAAAGACTAAATTGAAACCCTCCTTAGGTACAACATCAGCTTCCAATCCTCTCTTTGTACCTACAAACATAATATGGGCATCAGGTTCCCTTTCAAGGAGGGTCTTTGCTATTGTTATTCCAGGATAAACATGTCCCCCGGTACCTCCGCCGGCAATCATAACTTTCACTGTTTTCACCTCAAAGCGGAATGCTTCGAAATATTAAGGAGAACACCTATGGCAGCCAGAGTCGTTACTAAAGAAGATCCGCCTGAACTTACAAGCGGTAATGTAATTCCCGTTATCGGTAATGCCCCTGAAACCACCCCGATATTAATTATTGCCTGAAATATTATCATGGTTGTAATACCGATTGCCAGTAATTTTCCAAAAGTGTCCGGTGTGGCAATGGTAATACGCAATCCTCGCCAGGCAAACAGAAAATATAATACAAGTACTGAGGCTGCTCCGACAAAGCCTAATTCTTCTCCGATAATGGCAAAAATAAAGTCTGTATGCTGCATAGGGAGATAAAGGAATTTCTGCCTGCTTCTCCCCAAACCGACACCGAATAATCCGCCTGAACCCAATGCAAGCAAGGATTGAATTATATGAAAACCGGATCCTAAGGGATCATCCCACGGGTGGAGGAATGCCAAAAAGCGTTCTGCCCGATAAGGAGCTGCACGGGACATAGCGTAAACTGCAGGGACGCCCAGGGCGACCAGGGACGAAAGGTGGAGGATTCTGGTTCCGGCGGCAAACAACATAAGTACAGAAACTACCAAAATAGTACCGGCAGTACCGAAATCCGGCTCTAATACGATTAAACCAAATACAATCCCGGTAACAATTAGAGGTGCTAATAACCCACTGGAGAATTTATGTATTTTGCCAATGCGTTCAGAAAGGAAATTAGCCATAAAAAGGACTGTCGTTATTTTTGCAATCTCCGAAGGCTGGAATGAAATAAACCCGATGCTAATCCACCTTCTTGAACCACGGATTGCCACACCAAGACCAGGCATTAAAACAGCAGCAAGCAACAGAAGTGTCAGGATAAACGCAGGCAATGATAGCTTTTTCCAATTATTATAATCAATTTGCATTGTAATAATCATTGCTATAATTCCACAACCTGCCCAGACTAATTGACGTTTGAGGAAATAGTAGGTGTCACCGAATACTGCCCGTGCCGAGACGGAACTTGCACTGAAAACCATAACTATTCCTATGCTTAAAAGAGCAAGGGTAATTAAGAAAAGGACTATATCCGAAGGATAGTTCGCGCGTGGTTTTCGCTCCGGTTTTATCACATCTACCGTCCCCTTCCGTATTATAACCCTTCATTGAAACTTTAAAAGAGCCAATAGCCCCAGTATGGAAAAAACTAAGCCAAGGATCCAAAAACGTGTTACAATTTTCGGTTCCTTCCACCCTGATAATTCAAAATGGTGATGGACAGGGCTCATCCTAAAAATCCTTTTACCTCCGGTCAGCTTAAAGTATATAACCTGAATAATTACAGACAATGCCTCCAAGACAAAAACTCCGCCTATAATAATCAGGAGAAGCTCTGTCTTTGTAAGAATCGCCAGGCTGCCCAAGGCAGCACCGAGAGCAAGGGAGCCGGTATCTCCCATCATAATTTCGGCGGGATGGCAATTAAACCAAGAAAAACCTATACAAGCACCTGCAAAAGATGAAGAAAAAACGGCAAGATCATGTTTACCGAAAAAGATCGCAACTATACTGTAGGCAACATAAGCCAGTGCAGTTGTGCCTGATGCAAGCCCATCCAGACCGTCAGAAAGATTCACTGCGTTGGATATGGCCAGCATGATAAAAACTGCGAACACCAAATATCCAAATATCCCTAAATCTATTTCAACTGAAGAAAACGGAATAGAAACAATGGTTCCCAGAGATGGCGAAGTAGCCGCATATAGCCCTAGGAGTATTGATAACAGGATCTGGAATGCCAGCTTGTATCTGGCTTTCAAACCAAGAGAGCGTCGAAACACCGCTATAATGAAATCATCAGTTAACCCTATCGCCCCAAACCCCAGAGTTATAAAAAGTGCCCATGAAATATTCAGGGTTTTAGGTGCCAAAAAAAACGTAGCCAGAGAAGCGCCGATAAGAATCATGATCCCACCCATTGTGGGCGTACCCGCCTTTTTTAGGTGTGTAGTGGGTCCGTCCTTCCGTATTGATTGTCTGAATTTTAGAGCTTTCAGGATTTTAATAGATGTCGGCCCGATTATTATTACTGTTATGAAAGCAAGCAAAGCAGAATATACTTCATGAAACATTGGGGCTACCCCCGGTATTCTTCAAAATCTCTTTAGAAATTTCCTCCATCTCCATTGATCTTGAACCCTTCACCAGAACCGCATCACCCGGGTGCAGGAGTGTTTTAATTATATCTATTGCTTGGCTCTTGCTATTAAGCATGAAAACTGTGTTTGGGTCTTTCCCCAATAAAATAGCTTCCTCCCCCGCCAAACATGCCAGATCACCTATGGTAATAAGAATATCCACAGAGCAATCTATGGCTGTCTTACCGAGATTCCTATGGGCTTCATCAGCAATATGTCCTAATTCCAGCATGTTCCCGAGAATTGCTATTGTTTTTCCTCCGGTACTTCGGATATCTTCCAGCACATGCAAGGCTGCGTTTACAGAAGAGGGGCTTGCATTATAGCTGTCATCAATTAAAGTAAAGCCTGAGGCAGCTTCGATAATACCCATACGCTGACAAGTTAAATCCGGGGAAGCAAGACCGTTCGTTATGGTAAACATATCAAGACCTGATACAAGGGCGGTTGTAGCTGCAGCCAGTGCATTATATACACTATGGATACCTGGGATGGGAACATGTACAGTAAACTCACGACTTCCGTATTCAATATTAAACCTGGTTCCTTCTTTCCCGAGGTTAACAATATCTTTCCCTATTACTTCGTTTGAGGCTTTCAACCCAAAAAGGACGCCACGTCCCTTTACCATATCTTTAATTTCAGCAGTATAAGAACAGTCACCGTTTAGCACTGCAACACCGCCTTCACGAAGGCTCCCAATGAGTTCTGCTTTGGCCTTTGCAATGTTTTTCAGTGAGCCTAAGATTCCGATATGGCTTTCCCCAATATTTGTAATAACCCCCATATCCGGTTCGGCAATCCGGGAAAGCTCATGAATTTCACCTGGGGCCCTCATCGCAAGTTCAACGATACATGCTTCATGATGTCCCCCAAGATCCAGTAGGGTCAGGGGGACACCGATTTCATTGTTGAAGTTTCCGGGAGTCTTCGCAGTCTCCATACACTGGGAAAATATTGAGTGAATCATGTCTTTGGTCGAAGTTTTACCTGTACTTCCTGTTACGGCAATAACAAAGGTTCCAAAGCGCTGCCTGTTATAATTGGCAAGTTTCTGTAGTGCTTTATAGGTATCCGCTGTCCTGATAACCCATACCCCGGCGGGAAGATCAGGACTATTAATTTCATGTGAAGTCACTACACCGTATGCCCCTTTTTCCATAGCTTCGTATATAAAGTCATGGCCATCAAAATTGGGACCTTTCAATGCAAAGAAAAGATCCCCGTTTTTGGTTTCCCTCGAATCAATGGAAACACCTAAAAAAACATTGTGTTTTCCATGTACTTCAACACATCCTGGGATTGTATCGAGGACTTCATTAAACATGAATTCAGACATTATTCATATACTCCCTCAACAACCTTTTTGATGCTTCTCTATCATCAAAATGAATAGTCCCATCATTGAATATTTGATATGTTTCATGGCCCTTACCAGCGATTACCAAGACATCATTTTTTCGTGCTGAAAAAATCGCATGTTTTATGGCACTGTTCCTATCAATGATAATTTTATATCCTAACTGGGGCAACTGCCTGTAAAGGATTCCTTCTTCAATTTCTTTACTGATTTCATAGGGATTCTCAGTTCTGGGATTATCCGATGTTATTATTACAAGATCTGCAAGCGATGCGGCAATTTCCCCCATTACAGGTCTTTTAGATTTATCCCGATCTCCCCCGCAACCAAACACAACAATCAAATTTCCCGATCCTAAATGCCTTGCTTCTGTCAAAACGCTCTTTAAACTGTCAGGCGTATGGGCATAATCCACAATAACACTAAAGGGTTGACCTTCGTCTATCAGCTCGAATCTGCCTGGCACTTTTTTAAGAGACTGAAGGCCGGCAGCAATTGTATCTTGGTTTAACCCGGCTGCAAGCCCGCACCCTATTGAGGCTAAAGCATTATAAACATTAAAGACCCCTTTAAGGTTCAAAATAACAGGAAAGCTGCCATTGGGAGTGTATGCCACAAAGGAAGTGCCCCTTCCATGTGATCTGAGTTCTTTGGCAGTTATATGTGATGAGGTATTATGAATCCCATACGTCAGGGCTTCTGTGTTTATTTTCGACAAAATAAAATCAGAACAGGGATCATCCGCATTAATAATTGATATCCCGGCTCTGCCGCAATCCCCCTCTCCGGGAGATTGTGTGCAGGGTGTACTAAAAAAAGATGCTTTCGTAGCAAGATAATCACTGAATGATCCATGAAAGTCCAAATGATCATGGCCAATATTCGTGAATATCTTTGCGTCAAAATTGGTTCCTCTTATTCTTTGGAGTTTGATAGCATGAGACGAAACCTCCATTGCAACAGCCACATCTCCGGACCTTTGCATTTTTGCGAGGAATGCCTGGACGTCTGAGGATTCAGGGGTGGTATGTTTTGTCATTAAAGTTGTATCCTGAGAAATACAGCCCAGAGTCCCTATAATTCCACAAGGCATTTCTGCCTTATCCAATATGCTCTTAATCAGATATGTAGTAGTGGTTTTGCCCTTAGTGCCAGTCACCCCCACGCAAAACATAGAAGATGACGGATCATCATAAAAGGCTCTAGCAATATCGCCCAGGGCTTTCCGGGAATTGCTGACTCTTACAACGCCAAGTGTATCCGGCACATCCGTTTCTTTATCAATAACGACAGCTACTGCTCCTTTTGAGGCTGCTTCAAGAATATAGTCATGACCGTCATGGTGTTCACCGCGTATACATACGAATAAATATCCTGGGGCAACATTACGGGAATCGTACGCAATTCCCCGAATCCCTACATTAATGTTTCTGGGATAACCATATAAATTCCCTTCGGAATATATTAGGAGATCTTTAAGTGTTTTCACTTGTTTGCCCTACTTATCAAAATATTATCAGTCATACAGGACCGGCCCAAATTTAACTTTGACAATTGTTCCACGCTTTACAGGTGTTCCGTACTGGGGTTGTATGCTCTCGGCAATTCCTGCCCCTTCAGTCTCTAAACGGAGTCCCAATTCTGACAAAATAATTGCTACGTCTTTCATGGTTTTACCAATGACGTTAGGAATTATAACCTCACCCTCTATATTATAGGATTCAGCCTCATCCAAGTAAAGAATGATAGTTGTACCTCTGGGTACCTTGGCACCGGGGGCCGGGGTCTGCCTGACAACCTTTGTGCCTGTACCCTTTGCTGAAACATCCAGCCCAAACCTTGCTAAAAGAAGTTTTGACGCGTTGTCAGGGTTATCTCCTATAAGGTTCGGTACAGTTACATGTTGGTTTGTGATATCGTCATGTCCTATCCCCCGGGACACAGTAGGAGGGATCTCCATGTATCTTAAGACATCCTTTAACATTCCTTGAAATACAGGGGCCGCTATAACCCCTCCGTAGCTTATATCCACATCCGGCTCATCCCAGATTACAATAATTGCTATCTTAGGATCTTCCACCGGGGCGAACCCCAAGAATGAACCAATCCTCTTTTCGGAATACCCACCTGCCTCAGGTTTTTCCGCAGTTCCTGTCTTCCCCGCTACACGGTATCCGGGGACCTGAGCCCGAAACCCTGATCCATTAGCTACTACAGATTCGAGAATTAAAGAAAGCTCCTTTGATGTTTCCTTACTGATGACTTGTCTTATTGGATCCGGTTTGAATTCTTTGATAATGACACCGTCAGGATCAACCATCTTTGAAACTAGCTGTGGACGCATAAGGGTACCGCCGTTTGCAATAGCACTAAGTGCTGATAATAATTGGAGCGGAGTTGCGGAAATCCCTTGTCCGAATGCAATATTAGCTAGCTCTACAGGACCGACGTTTTTTATACGTTGAAGAAGCCCTGCTGCTTCACCTGGATAATCAATTCCAAGGGGGTTTCCAAATCCAAAAGCTTGAATATATCGATAGAAACGTTCCTGACCTAATTCCACTCCAAGGGTTGCGAATACAACGTTACAAGAATTCTCAGTAGCTTCAAGAAACGTCTGGGTGCCGTGGCCTCCTGCAAGCCAACACCGCACATACCTGTCGGCTATTTTAATTTGCCCAGGATCATAAAATGTATCATCAGGTCTTACAATACCCTCTTCAAGGGCAGCCGCTGCGGTAACTATTTTAAAAGTCGATCCCGGTTCATATATGTCTGATACCATTGGATTTCTCCGAAGGAAATCTGGTTCCTCAAAATAGCGGTTAGGGTTATAGGCAGGCCTTGAAGCCATAGCCAATATTGCTCCGGTTTTTGGATTCATTGCCAGGATCATTCCTCGCTTTGCCTTAAGCTCTGCCATCCCTTTTTCCAGCTCACGCTCAGCAATATATTGGATTACCTCATCTATGGTAAGATACAAATCATTGCCGTCAACTGGGGGTATAAATTGGGTGATTCCCCCTGGAATTTCTTTTCCCGTAGCATCCCGTTCGGATCTGATCTGACCATCGACTCCCTCTAAAAAAGAATCATACCAGACTTCAATCCCTTCCAGCCCCTGGTTATCAATACCTACTATACCAAGGACATGGGCTGCAAGCCTGTCTTTCGGGTAGAACCTTTGGCCGCGCTCTACGAACCCGATCCCTTTGAGATTCAATTTTCGAAGAGCAGATGCCCTCTCAGGCTCGACCCGACGATCTATCCACACTGTGGCCTGGGTTTCTGAAAGCTTTTTTCTTACGTCTTCTGCATCAAGCCCCAGTATTTTAGAAATCTGTTTGGCAGTATCCAATGGATCGTCAACATCTGCGGGAATTGCATATACTGCATCAGCGCTTACGCTTATTGCAAGTTCCCTGCCTTTAATATCACGGATTGCCCCTCTGCGTGCGTCTACGGGAATAGGGTAAAGCCGTTGATCCAGGGCTAATTTCCGGTAATGATCGTTTTGCGCAATTTGTACCCAAAAAAGCCTACCTATAAGGGAGAGGGTTACTATCGCCCACATAAGAAAAAGCGAGCCTACCCTCTTTTTTACGGTAATGCTCGAGTGGTTAGACACAGGTTGCTCCCTTCCTTGTAAGCCTATTTAGGCCTGATTCTCGGATGGTTGCTTTTGGGTATATCATAGAACCATCTGGCAACAAAGGGTGAAACAAGACCTATGAAAATATCTTCGGTTTGGGCCGAAATTCGCGCCATCATATTAGAAAAGACGCTTGGTGTTTCTTTGCCAGGATCATTAGATTTACCCGGAGATCTGTTTGTAGATGCTACCGTTATAAACTCAGTTTTATCAGGTTTTGTCATCCCAAGAGATATCAGAGCCTCCCTTTCAATTTTGGCGAGAGAACTCAACTGGGCTACTGATAAATTCAATCGATCGTATTCAATTTGAGTGGCTGCAAGTTTATGTTCAAGTGTGTGTAACTGATAACCGGCATTAATTACCTGAGCCCGTATAGTCAGGCTGCCAATGAGAAGGCCAGTGGCTATTATGGCCACAAACATTTGCTTGGCAAGGCCTGCGCCTTTTTTCGGTTTATTATAGGCCATCCCGGGTTTTATCGGGCTTTGGTTGGTTTTCCCTTTTACCCGTAGTAACGACTTTGCTGTCGCTGGTACCATCTGTATTCCCTCCCCAATTCTCTTAGAACTTCTCTGCTGCCCTAAGCTTCGCACTGCGGGACCTGGGATTTGAAATAATCTCTTCCTTGCATGGGATAAGAGGCTTTTTTGTTAAAATCTTTAAGCTTCCTTGTTTCTTCAACCGCGATTCATTGAGAAAAGTTGTTTTTACAATTCGATCTTCTAAAGAGTGGTATGAAATAACCACCAGTCTTCCCCCGGTTCTAAGCAAGTTTATGGCTTGGTTCAGCCCAGTACGTAAGTTGTCTAATTCATGATTTACCGCGATCCTAAGAGCCTGAAAAGTTCGACGGGCGGGGTGGGGTCCGGTTCGCCTAGCCCCTGCCGGTATGGCCGCTTTTATAACATCTACAAGTTGGCCTGTTGTGACAATCGGTTCTTTGATACGCCGTTCCACTATGAATCTGGCTATGCGTGCCGCCCATCGTTCTTCACCGTAAGTTTTAAGTATTTCAGCAATTTCTTTGCCTGACAGATTATTTACGAGATCCTTTGCGCAAAGATCCCCTTCCTGCCCCATTCTCATATCAAGGGGCCCGTCTTTCATGTATGAGAACCCTCTCTCAGTCTTGTCCAGTTGGAAGCCAGAGACCCCGAGATCGAATAAAATTCCGTCTGCATGTGGGATTCCAATGCTTCCCATGATATCCTTTAATTTGCTGAAATTACCGTGTATGAAAGTCACAACTTCCGTGAATGGTACCAACTTTTCTTTGGCAGCCAGAATTGCATCCTTGTCTTTATCTATTCCTATAATTTGAATTTGTGTACCCTTAAGCTCCAATAAACTTAAAGAATGCCCCGCACTTCCTAGAGTGCAATCTATATAGATTCCCCCCGGCCTCGGATTCAGCAGCCAGACTACCTCATCCAGCATTACAGGTGTATGGTATTGTTTGCTTTCGTTTGTTTTCACTTAATTTATCATCCACCTGGTTAAATTATATATTTATATCACCATGAGTAAGTTTCTCTGCCACCTCTTCATAGGATTTCTCTGCGTCACCTGAATAGCCCATCCATATTTCCCGACTCCATACCTCAATTCTGTTCATTACACCGATAACTATTGCATCTTTAGTAAGATCCGCATATTCCCTGAGATAGGCCGGTATATTAATTCGTCCTTGCTTATCCAGTTCGCATTCACATGCACCTGAAAAAAACAATCTGCTGTATGCCCTTGCGTCACGCATTGTAAGAGGTAGTTTTGAGAATTCTGCAAGCTGTCTTTCCCATTCATCGTTTGGGAAGATAAATAAACATTTATCCAATCCCCTTGTTGCGAAAAAGCGGTCTTTTAATTCATCCCTGAACTTAGAGGGAATTGCCAGTCTACCTTTATCATCGATACTATGTTCATAGGTCCCGATGAACATAGGCATTCAATATTTCACCACTTTTCCCCACTCTGCCCCACATATGTATCAATTAATTTCTATACTTATACTTATACTCCTTCTTTTGTATGGAAAATATTTCGGAGTATCCGGTTAGGTCGTATTTTATATATGGCAAATCATCGTGTAGGGGGCAGGTTTGGGACTTTCACCTATAAAATTGTGCACACGCCGCCGGGCGTACATACAAAAAGGGACGGGCGTTAGGATCACCCATCCCTCAGATAACCGATTTCCTCATAAAATATGTTTACTTTAGTGAGATTCCTCCCCGTTGTCTCGCTTTTCAATAGTCATCAAAAAAATTTTTCTTTCGGGTTGGCCTTTCTCAAGCTGCCTTGTTATTACTGAACTCTTTCTGAACCCACACTTTTTAAAACACTTTATCGCCGGTAAATTATCTGCCAGTACCCGAAGATATATATGATTAAGACTTGTGGTAGAGAATATGTACTTTAATAAAGTTAAAATTGCATCTGTTCCATAGCCTTTTCCTATGTAACCGCGATGTCCTATACCGATAACAAGCTCTGCTTCGCCTCTCCTCCAGTTAATTTCCACAAAACCGATATCCCCAATAAGTGTGCCGTCATCTGTGAGCATCGCAAACATTTTTGTATTACGTGCATTAATTAAGGCTATGTACTCTTCCTTTATTGCCAAATGCCTATTAATCTGTCCAAAAATATCAGCCGAGATATGCTGTTGTGCCTCCCACTTACATATAACCTCAATATCAGAGTCATTGATTTGACGAAGCACGGTTTTTTCCCCTTCAACCAATTGAGCTACACCTCTTCTTTCAACTCAGCGTTGAAAATTGTTGCAAAGGGATTTCGCCCTTAATCACTCTGATACCTTTAAGCATTTTCACCCGCTTTTGGAATACCAAACCATCGGATATTTTAATAAAGCTATCTTGGTTGTACAATTAATTTAATGGCTGTCCTTTCTTCCCCGTCAATTTGTACATCAGTAAATGCAGGAATCATTACCAGATCGACTCCGCTGGGTGCTACAAAACCTCTGGCAATGGCAACCGCTTTGACGGCTTGATTCAAAGCAGCCGCACCTACAGCCTGGACCTCAGCCCCTCCTCGTTCCCTTACAACTCCTGCCAACGCGCCTGCAACAGAATTAGGATTTGACTTAGCAGATACCTTAAGGACTTCCATGTTAAAATCCCCCTTGTATAATCGATAATACAGGTCATGGATGATGTATTATATGCCAAGGTATTACATTCCTGCCGTATTTCCTATCTGATTGGAAATACATGAGATAAGATTAACTAAGGGAAGCTTCCCTTATTCTTTCAATCTTTTTAGTTTTACCGGTACTGGCACCAATACTAAATACTGCCCCACACAGTTCACTTGGGCCTGAAGCGATTTGGAACTGCCGGGGGAGCCCTGTAAGGAAACGCTCCACTATAATATCGGATTTGACACCCAGCACTGAATTTATCGGACCTGTCATACCTAAATCAGATATGAACCCTGTACCCCCAGGGAAAATCCTTTCATCTGCAGTTTGAACATGGGTATGTGTTCCTACAATACAGGCAACCCGTCCATCCAAAAACCAACCCATGGCTATTTTTTCAGAAGTTGCTTCAGCATGGAAGTCCACCACAATTAAATCACATTTCTGTGACAATTCACTTATAATTGAATCAGCAACTCT
The DNA here is from genome assembly GCA_012689375.1 of Bacillota bacterium. Classification (GTDB taxonomy): domain Bacteria; phylum Bacillota; class SHA-98; order UBA4971; family UBA4971; genus UBA4971. The sequence goes on from JAAZLO010000088.1 coordinate 49,367, forward strand.
GAAGGGACAATCCACAGGTGACATAAAGACCCGGCCGATTAAGTTAACTACACCGAGCCGAATTCCATTTGACAGGCGTATGACGGTAGCCCCTTTTCCGGGCGCCCCGGGAGGATAATTGGCAGGACGTAAAACACGCGTGCTTTCTTGAAGAAAGTCATAAAACTCCTTCTTCCGCCAGATGTGATTTCCGCTTGTCAGGATAGTTACTCCGAGATCAAGTAATTCTTCAGCAGTTTCTTTGGTAAGACCAAGGCCGCCTGCTGCATTTTCGCCGTTCGCTATAATAGCGTCAGGCTTGTAGGTATCTATAAGCCCGGGCAAGATAGTCTTTACTGCACGACGCCCCGGTCTGCCAACAATATCACCGATAAAAAGAAGATGCAACCGGAGTCCCCCTTAAATTTTAAGATTTTGTCTGTCCGGTTTGTTTATTGAAAACCAAAACGCGTCCTTCTTCCCGGAATCCTATAAGTTTCCTTTGTTGTACTGATTCCCTTAAATCATCCAGCATCGTCTCGATCATTTCATCCTGATATACTAATTCCTCCTCAAATTCACCATCGCTGTTGCTGCCTTCAGCGATAAGTTCAGATCCTAACGATGATCTTGCAAGTTCGATTATTAGAGATATTTCCTCTTGCGTCAGCGTCTCGATATCCCGGGATATCTCTACAATTGATACATTACCGTATTCCAATAGTTCTACTTTAATTCCGGGGGTCCCCCTACGAACTAAGAAGGCATATGCTTCTACACTCTCCAAAAGCCTATTGCGGAAATCGTCCCATAGTCGATCAGAGATCGGTGACGCCGTCATAAACGTAAACTTAAGTATTTTACCTTCAGGGACGAAATTCACCGTTGCTATCTCTGGATAACGAACTAATATTGAAATAAGAAGGCTCACGCTATTTGCTGTGCTGTCTGAGATGGTTTTTAATTGGACACCTGCATCATCCATCGGGATCACCCCTCCTTACGACCTGATCCTATAGCCTAACCGGAAATTCATCATGAACATGAAAATTCCTGCTAAAACAATTTTCAAGTGCGTTGTCGGGGCGGACTTTATCCGCCCCGCCTTTAACCTAATTGATTCCTACTTATTTTGCGTAGTCCACCACACGGGTCTCACGAATTACAGTAACTTTAATTTGCCCGGGATAATCAAGTTCCTTTTCAATCTTTGAGATGATATCCCTTGTCAAACGGACTGCAGCCAAATCATCAATTTGATCAGGCTTTACCATTATCCTTATTTCCCGCCCCGCTTGAATTGCAAAGGATTTTTCGACCCCTTCAAAGGAATCCGCAACTTCTTCTAACTTAGTCAGACGTTTCATATATGCTTCCAATGTCTCACGTCTTGCACCCGGACGTGCCGCTGATATTGCATCAGCAGCCTGCACAAGAACCGCCTCTATCGTATGGGGATCTTCATCACCGTGGTGGGCAGCAATTGCATGGATAACCTCAGGTGATTCCTTATATTTTCGTGCTATATCCACACCTATTTGTACGTGTGGACCTTCAACTTCATGATCTATGGCTTTGCCAATATCATGGAGTAATCCGGCCCTTTTGGCTACCATTACGTTGGCACCCAGCTCAGCCGCCATACCCGCGGCGAGATAAGCCACCTCAATGGAATGCTTCAGGACATTTTGGCCGAAGCTGGATCTAAATCTTAACCTCCCAAGCAACCGGATTAGGTCAGGGTTAAGGCCGTGGACCCCCACTTCGATGGCTGCCCCTTCCCCTTCTTCTTTTATTATATTATCAACTTCTTTTTGTGCCTTTTCCACCATTTCCTCAATCCTGGCAGGATGGATTCGGCCGTCATTGATAAGCTTTTCCAATGCAACTTTGGCTATTTCACGTCTAACAGGATCAAACGCTGATAGGATCACCGCTTCGGGAGTATCATCAATAATAAGATCAACGCCTGTAAGAGTCTCAAGGGCTCTTATATTTCTTCCTTCTCTCCCAATGATCCTTCCCTTCATTTCATCGCTGGGGAGCGCTACCACGGAAACACTTGTTTCAGCTACATGGTCTGCAGCATAACGCTGGATTGCGGTAGCAATAATCTCCCTCGCACTTCTGTCTGCTTCTTCTTTTGTTTGTGCCTTAATATCCCGAATCATTATAGCAGCTTCGTGGTGAAGTTCCTCTTCAATACTTTTCATAAGGAGTTCCCGGGCTTCATCCTGTGATAGCCCTGACAATCTTTCGAGCTCAGCTCTTTGTTCCTCGTAAACTTGTGTGAGCTCACTTCTAATAGCGTCGAGTTCTTTCTTTTTCCTATTTATAGCTTCCTCTTTACGCTCGATAGCTTCTCCCTTACGATCAAGGTTTTCTTCTTTTTGAAAAAGCCGCCTTTCACTTCTTTGGAGTTCTGCCCGACGTACACGGCTTTCTTGTTCAATCTCAGTACGAAGACGGTGGGCCTCCTCCTTGGATTCCAGGAGGATTTCCCTCTTGGCTGCCTCTGCTTCTTTTTTAGCTTCTTCTACTATTTTTTCAGCGGCTTGTTCCGCGGAACCAATCTTTGCTTCGGCGAGTATTCGCCTAATAAAATAGCCGGCGGCAAAACCTGCCACAATGGCGGCTATTGCTGTCAATACATTTGCAGTAATACTGTATACACCTCCTTCTCACGAATAAGGCCGAGTTCGGACTCGGCCACCAGATAAAGAACTTTTTATCTCGTCGCTTGGTCTAGTGCCGGAACCTACATCTCCGGTAGGAACCGGAATTCAACGATATTTTACCCCTTTGGCATACGAGTGTCAAGGTAAACGCAGGGTACCAAAACCCAGCTGGTTATGGGAAACAACCAAGGCTCGAGTTGTCTCTCAGGTGGCTTATGTTAACACTTGTTTTATTGTTTTGCCAATGATATCGGATCTGAATCCGCGTCTTTCTAAATAGGCATAAAGCCTTCTCATGGTTTTCTCCTTATTACTGATATTCTTCCGTGAAATCCACCGTTTTGCGAGTTCCAGTGCATTAGCTTCTTCCTTGCCTTCTTGGAAAACCTCCCTCACAGCATTTTCAGCCATATTTTTTGGAATACCGTGATTCCTTAGTTCAACAAAAACCCGGCGTGGTCCGAAAAGACTGTATGTTGCCCTCATATTTGCAAAATGCATAGCATATTTTTCGTCATTAACATAGCCCAAGGCTTCCATCTCTGTGATGATAGCATCAATAATCCCATCATCAAAGCCTTTACGTTTCAGTCTGTTGATCAGATCTGATCTGGTACGATCTTTAATCGTAAGGAGGCGGAGGACATATTGCCTACCGCGCTTTCTAGACTTTTCCATATTTAATGTTAGTGTCCATTATTAATATTGATATATACATTACCGCCATTACCATACATGTTCCCGTACCATAAGAAAAGTCCTCCCGTTTACGAGCCACTCCTCAAGAATAAAAAAGGAAGGATAGCATCCTTCCTGAATCAAGGTGGCAGACAACCATATACCACGATATTTATAAGTGAAAACATAGATGCTTACTTAGACTTTTTATCCCCATCTGCCTGAGATTCTTTAATAGGTTTGAGGCCCACCAATTCTCTGACTTTCTTCTCAACTTCTTTGCTGATATCAGGGTTTTCCTTCAGGAAAGTCCTTGCATTTTCTCTGCCCTGCCCCATTTTTATATCACCATATGAATACCAAGTCCCGTTCCTGGTTATAATGTCGTGAGTCTCCCCCATATCAAGTATGGTCCCCTCGCGGGAGATTCCTTCACCATAGAGTATATCAAATTCAGCATCGCGGAAAGGGGGGGCAATCTTGTTTTTAACTACCCTGGCTCTGGTACGGCTGCCTATTATTTGTTGACCCTGTTTTAAGGCTTCCACTCTTCTAATTTCCAAGCGTACAGTAGAATAAAATTTAAGGGCGCGGCCCCCCGGTGTAACCTCAGGGTTTCCAAACATAATTCCGACTTTTTCACGTATTTGATTAATAAATATGGCGCAAGTCCGTGACTTCCCTATGACTGCAGTCAGTTTTCTCAAGGCTTGCGACATGAGCCTGGCTTGCAATCCAACATGGGAGTCCCCCATTTCGCCTTCAATCTCCGCCCTCGGAGTTAATGCCGCAACGGAATCTATTACCACTACGTCCAAAGCACCGCTCCTGACAAGCGCCTCAGCTATTTCCAAGGCTTGTTCTCCTGTATCAGGCTGTGAAATAAGAAGGTTATCAGTATCAACCCCAAGTCTGTTGGCATAAGTCGGATCTAAGGCATGCTCCGCATCAATAAAGGCTGCAATACCCCCGGCCTTTTGTGCTTCGGCAATTATATGGAGGGCAACAGTTGTTTTACCTGAAGATTCCGGACCATAAATCTCTGTAACCCGCCCCCGCGGCATACCGCCCGCTCCTAAAGCAATATCCAAAGTCAGAGCTCCTGTAGGGATTGTATCTATACCCAATTGAGTATCTGTATCACCCAATTTCATAACAGAACCTTTCCCGAATTGTTTTTCTATTTGGGATAAAGCCATATCAAGTGCCTTTTTCTTATCATTATCCATGGGGTTCCCCTTCCCTCTTATACTTGTCCCAATTAATTGTATCCCACTTTTCCTCCGACCTCAACACTCATAATTAGCCGTCAGCCTTTCCAAACATCACATGGGAACCGGGAATCCATGCAGGAACATTTGTTCCCTATTTAGCTCATTATATCGTACCCGTGCATTGTATATCAGAGGGAAGATCAAGCCTAACAATATCGATTGTGTTATATATTGGTCCTTTCGCCGTCAATTCGCTTGCAGTAAATCGGACTTCCTCAACTTCCATAGTACCTGTTATATCAAAACCTAAGTCTAGCTTTTCCCGTAACGGCCTGAGATTCCGAGCTGATCTGATCCTTCCTATGGTCAGATGGGGGGAGAAGTTTTTACCATCATGTATGAAACCTTCTATTTTCATTGCTTCCCTTACCATATGTGTAAGATTGAGTAATTGCTTACTGCCATCACTTACGCCGATCCAGAGCACTCTGGGATTCCGAAAATTGGGAAAGGCACCTGTCCCATTCAGTTTAAGATTAAACCGGGAAAACCCGGTAAGGCATTTTTTGAGGGTATGTATAATGTTAGGAATACGCACATTTTCAACGTCCCCTAGAAACTGTAACGTAAAATGAAGGTTTGAAGGTTCAACCCATTTGATATCCGTCCCGCTGTTTGCAAGTTTTTTTTGAACCATTGTTACTTCCTTATAAAGGGACGGGCAAAGAAAAATTGCGATAAAGCACCGCACAGTATTCACTTTGAATCCTCCGGTTTCTTATAGCCGGCAATTATGTAGTAATCTGCCGGGAATAATATAGTCATCCTTTCACTTTCTCCGTTTTAGAATTCTACAAATTTTTGATATTGCCTTCCGTTATTGCCCTACTATCCTATAAATCCAACTTAATGGTGATGTAATAAATGTCTTCTAAGAATATCCAGGCTCTTTTTAGCTGCCCTTTCTTTTATTTCGCCGCGTGCCCCAAAAAATTGAAAGCGTCCGGAGGTCATACCCTTTCCCCATGCAAGTGCAATGTATACGAGCCCTATGCTATGCATATCGTTGTCTTTTGCGGGTCCCGCCACACCTGTTGTGGCTATTGATAAGTCCGCCTTTGACAGGAGAAGAATTCCTTTCGCCATCCTGAGGGCGATCTCTCTGCTTACTGCTGAATACCGCTGTATGTCCGGGGCCGGTATTCCAAGCATTTGTATTTTTGCCTCATTACTGTAACTCGTTGCTGCAAAGCCCAGTACTTGGGAGCAACCAGGCACTTCAGTGAGTTTGTGGGAAATAAGCCCTCCGGTAATTGATTCTGCCAACGCACATTTCATTTGACGCTCTTTTAAGAGTCTTACAACTGCATCTTGAAGTTCGTCATCTTCAGTCCCGTAAATATCGTGCCCCAAACGCTGTCGCAGTTTAGTTTCGACTTTCTCTATTAATGAATCGGCTTCCTCAATAGAGGGGGCCTTCGCAGTAATTCTTAGCTTAACTTCCCCCAAAGACACCAGCGGGGCGATGGTTGGGTTGGATTCCCCATGGAGATAGTCCTTTATTCTTCTTTCAACTTCACCTTCTCCCGGACCGCAGATTTTCAAGATTTTAGAGGTAATGATCTCACTTTTACCTATGATTTTAGAAAGATAAGGGATGACAGTATAATCCATCATAGATTGCATTTCTCCGGGTACACCAGGGAGGCAAATAATTTTCTTACCCGTTTTATTAATTATAAAGCCACATGCCGTGCCACGAAGGTTTGGTATTAAGGTTGCGCCTTCAGGTATCTGAACCGAGTGTTCCAAGCTTAATGAATTTGGGTACCCTCTCCTTTTTAAAACGGAGCGACTGTATTCAGCCGCTTCGTGGGAATATATTTGACGAATACCTAAAGCTTCGGCTACTACTTCCCTGGTTATATCATCCTCAGTCGGACCCAGTCCTCCGGTGATAATTACAATATCTACACGGCGGAGGGCCTCACGGAGCGAGGCTATGGCCCTTAATTTATTGTCCCCCACTGTCGTTTTATGATAAAGATTAATTCCGATATCTGCTAACTTCCGGCCGATATAGGCTGAATTTGTATCAACTACATGGCCGAGAAGTAATTCAGTGCCAATACTTAGAATCTCCGCATTCAAACTAAAAAGCCTCCTTGCACAGCCAAGTTAAAGTAAATGCTGTTTCCGGACAAGCAAGCATTTATGTATCTTCCGTGCCCAGCATCTTTCGGAAAATATCCCCTTCAATCCTTCCGGATTCAGTTATAAAAGCACTTATTTCTTTGAGGGCATCCAACTTTGATTTTAAAATTCCACTTGCCTTTTCCTCCTGTGTTTTCAAAATGCCAGTTATTATTTCATGGTATAATTCTTTTGGCAATTCCTCAAGATCGACAATCCCTGCTTCAGACATCCCGGATTTAATAAGTTTACGCGAAATTTCCAAGGCCTGTTCAAAATCCTTCGATGAACTCGTGGATTTGGAAGCAAATATGAGCTCTTCTGCAACTGAGCCTGCCAAGAGTATTGCTATCTGGTTTTCCAGATAGGTGCGGGTGTAAATATGGGAGTCCTCCTCCTGGGATTGCCTTATATAACCCAAGGATTGCCCCCGGGGCATTATAGTAATGGCTGATACGGATCCGGGTCTTAACACCTCACTGACTATTCCATGGCCTACTTCATGATGGGCTATCCTGTCTATTTCCTCTTTACCGGGGCGGCGATCTAGTTTTTCCCCCATAATTACTTTATCTATTGCTTCCCTGAGTTCTTCCTGCCCGATAAGGGTTTTAGATTTACGCATTGCCAGGATCGCAGCTTCATTTATCAAGCTTTCCAGATGGGCACCGGAAAATCCCAAAGTGTCCCTGGCAATTTCATTAAAGTCCACACTGTTTTCCAGTGGCTTCCCTTTTGAATGTATTTCTAATATGTGTAACCTGCCCTTTTTGTCCGGGAGATTAACCTGGACTATTCGATCAAACCTTCCGGGCCTCAGAAGAGCGGGATCAAGTAGATCAGCCCTGTTTGTAGCAGCAATTACCAACACCTTAACATCATCATACAGATTAATTCCATCCATTTCTACAAGCAATTGATTAAGGGTCTGATCGTATTCGAGATGGCTTGTATGCCTCCCCCGTTTTCCCCCGATAACCTCTATTTCATCTATAAATATCGTAGCGGAATCGCATTTTTCACGCAATGCGGATGTTCTTGCCGCAGAAAATAGTTGACGTACCCGCTGCGCCCCTACACCTGCATACATTTCTATAAATTCCGATCCGGATGATGCAATAAAGACACTCCTTGTATGGTTGGCAGCAGCCTTGGCGAGAAGGGTCTTGCCTGTACCGGGAGGGCCTGTGAGGAGAATGCCTTTTAAGGGTTTTATTCCTAACCTTTTTACATTCTCTAAATCAACCATGAATTTCAATGCCTCGATAAGTTCCCGTTTTGGGACCTCCTGCCCGCCGACATCATCGAATTGGATCTTTAGACCCTCTCTGTTAGGTCTGTTTCCCTCCATATTCTTAAACCGCTTTACAGTTGCCGATCCTGAACGTATAAACCAAATAGCCACTACGAGTATTCCAAGTAAAAGAAATACTGTTATATCATAGCCTGAGGCAACTAAATAAATAATTCCGGCAAGGGCTGCCCCAAACCCAACTTCCTTTGCCATGGAATGCATTTCATCCTTTCACCTAGAGATAATTTCATAAAGGTAACTTTCCCTTTGATGCAACTGCACATATATATAATCCGAATCTATCCCGACGTCCCACTTGTCAAGGCCGGCTTTTTTTGCTTTTTCATCTATTGCCTGTGACATATCATAAAAGCTCCCTCTTGCCAATGCCTCTTCAATATGAATACGCATAGAATAGAAAATTTCTTCAAGCATAGGGTTACGCTCATCTGTTATATCAATAACAAAAGGGGTTTTACCTAGGATTTCAGTAATATCTGCCCGAAGTTGGGCATATAGTGACTGAAGGACTTTGACATCATTAGGCTTGATCTTCACGTGTAAACCATCTGTATGCGTATAAATACTATAATCCGCTATACAGGTTTGTGTTTGGAAATATTGGTGAAGGGGTTTGCTCACCCGGAGATTGTAACATGCAGCTTTACCCCCATAGAGTATCAAAAGCACAATAATAAATGTTACCGCAATTCGCCTAACATTAAGCCCCATCAGATGCAATCCTTCTTCTCTCCCTCCGGCAGGATTGTCTGAATTATAACACAAAAGACACCGCCCTATCGAGGGTAAACACCAGGTAAACATAGGAATTAATATGAACCGCCTAATTATTTATTAGGGCAATTAGGAATTTAAGGAGACATAAGAAGGGTGGTTAACCGAAGTATCCCTCTATTTGTACCTAGAAAACAGATGCACATATTCTACGGAGGTGCTGAATTTTTTCGTCCGGGACATCAGACTTAAAAATATGACTGCCGGAAACCAATACATTAGCTCCCGCCTTTACTGCAACAGCTGCTGTGGTATCATTAATTCCGCCATCTACCTCCAGCGCAATATCCTTCCCGGTTTTTTGTATCATCTCTTTTACTTTCTTAATCTTTGGTACCATTTCAGGGATAAAGGACTGCCCTCCGAACCCGGGATTTACTGTCATAATTAAAACGAGATCCACCATATCAATAACATGTTCTATCATAACGACAGGAGTTGCAGGGCAAAGAGCGACCCCCGATAGGCACCGGGCATCTCTTATAGCCTTAATAGTTCTGTGAAGGTGGTGTGAGGCTTCTACATGGACAGTAATAATTGAACTGCCTGCTTCGGCAAAAGCCTGGATATAACGATCAGGCTTTTCAATCATAAGATGGACATCTAAGGGAATACAAGTTGATTGTTTTAGGCTATTTACAACAGGAAGACCTATTGTAATGTTTGGGACAAAATGACCGTCCATTATATCTACATGAATCAGATCAGCACTCCCCACTTTTTTTACTGATTCTGCCAGGTTTGCAAAATCTGCCGACAGTATTGACGGGGCTATCTTAATCATTGTCTGTTTCCCCTTCCTTCCCTTTCCATTATTTCCAACAGGATTTTAATGTAATTATCATAACGAAGTTGAGGAATCAGGCCTGTTTCCATTGCCTCTTTTACACCGCATCCAGGCTCTTTATAATGAACACAGGTAGTAAATCTACAATTATTCATTGGTATTCTAAATTCGGGAAAAAGGAATCCCAGAGACCTGCTGTCAACCCTATTAAGATCCAGTCTGGAAAAGCCTGGGGTATCAGCTACATAGCCCGTGGGCCCAATCTGAAGAAGATGGGCATATCGCGTAGTATGCCTTCCGTGGCCTGTTCTTTCGCTAACTTCACCGGTTTTAAGCCTGAGCCCGGGTTCTAAAGCATTAAGAAGCGCCGATTTTCCAGCGCCTGACGGTCCCGCAAATACCGAAAGGTTTCCAGAAAGGGCTTTTCTTAGCTTTGTTATTCCCCACCCCGCCCTTGCACTGGTTTTAATTATTTCATAATTTGCATTCCTATATGGTTTCGCCAGTTTGTCGACGGCGTACCTACTGGCAAGATCAATCTTATTAAAGCATATCACAATATCTAAACAATCTGCTTCAACTGCCACGAGAATTCTATCAAGTAATTCGATGTTAGGGGGTGGTTCCTGGCATGCTATAACAACAACGACCTGATCCACGTTTGCTACAGGAGGACGCGTGAGGTACGTTTTCCGGGGGAGTATATCCTCAATAACCCCATACAAACCCTTGGAATCCGTGATTTTAAATGAGACAATATCACCTACAAGGACATTTTTGTCTTCTTTACGAAACTTACCACGCAAGCTACAATGAACGATTCCATCTTCATGCTTGACAAAATAGTGGCCTGAATACGCCTTAATAACACGCCCTTCCGGCATTTACCGCCCTCCCTGTTATCCTTTGGGAATCCATTCGTCCCTGTAAAGGACCCCCCCAATATAAACCCTTATCCTCATATTTCGTCCCCAGGCGTTGACTTGTTTTTCTATTCGTTCCCCCGGGTTATGAGTACCTACATAATAATCTCTTTCACCATAATAATCATTAATACGAATTTTAATTTCCTGTGCCTCTGTCCCGGGGGGTACAGTGATCGTGACTAAACTTGAAATAGGTGTAATAGCATCGAGAAGTGATGATGTCTCCTGAGTTTTCCCTACAATAAAATCTATGGCTGAACCCATTGCCACAAGCTGTCCGGGTTCAGGAGATTGCCTAAATATTATTCCAGGCTGCGAATTTGTGTGGGCCTCCTCAGTAACCCGGCCTTTCGTTAAACCGGAGTTAGCTAAAAGGGATTCGGCCTCAGCCATGCTCATCCCGGAAAAATCCTGGACTGCAATTAGTAACGGTTCAGGTCCGTCACTGATTACTAATTCAATAGGGGTTCCCTTTTCTACAAGAGTCCCTGCAACAGGAGACTGGGATGCAATTTGATTTGGTTTGACCTTATCACTATAATCTCTGGATTGGACACCCGGGATAAGTTCCGTCCTTTCGAGGGCTAAGAACGCCTCACGAAGATTCATATTCGTCAGATCCGGGACTTCCACAGTTTCCTTTCCCAGGCTTACAATTAAGGTAATTTTGCTGTTCATCTTTACTTTTTCGTAAGCTGCAGGACGTTGCGAAATTATCCGATCAGGAGGAACTGTTTCATCATATCGTTTTTCAGGTGAATCCAGGCGTACATGACCGCTTTCCGCAAGGATTTTGGCTTCTTCAAAAGTCTTTCCTGAAAAATCCGGCACTCTGACTTCTTCAACATAAAGCCACTCAGGTAACATGATGAAAATACCGATTGCGAGTGCCAGTAAAGCGGAAATAATAAATAATGTTATGAGGATAGTGCGCCGTAGGTTAGTCTTTTTTTGTTTACGTCTCACTATAGTCTCCTCCATATCAGCCTCTGGCTCCAACGGAGATGATAGAATCTGTGTAGGCAGATCCGCAACAGCAGGCTCATTATTCGTACTACCATTATTATGGACAATATTATAATCATTACCTGGAAAGGCATATGGCTCTAAAGCCCGCATCATTTGCTTCGCATCCTGATAACGATGTAAAGGGTTTTTCTTCAGGGCTTTCAACACTATCTGTTCAAGGCCTTTGGGAATCCCCGGGTTAAGCTTCGTAGGGGGTGTTACAGTAGTCTGAAGATGTTGAAGGGCTATGGAAATTGGGCTCTCACCTTTAAAGGGGACAGTCCCGGTCAACATTTCATACAAGACAACACCCAATGAATATATATCAGACTGGGCTTCAACTGCATCTCCCCGTGCCTGTTCCGGTGAAAAATAATTTACCGTGCCGATGATTGTCCCTGTTTCAGTCAGGGCGGATGTACTTAAAGCCCTTGCAATACCGAAGTCAGCCACTTTAACCCTTTCGTTTGATGCTACCATAACATTGTGAGGTTTAATATCCCTATGCACTATCCCATTTTCATGGGCGTGTTGGAGTGCAGCAAGGATTTGCCATGCTATTCGCGCAGCCTTTTGTGGTTCTAAATAACCGGATTTGCAAATAGCCCCCTTTAGGCTGGTGCCACACACATATTCCATAACAATATAGTAATGGTCTCCGTCCCTGCCTACATCATATATGCTGACAATATTGGGGTGGGAAAGGCCTGCAGCAGCCTGTGCTTCTCTACGAAAGCGTTCAACAAATTCGTCATTTGATGCGAATTGGGGCCGCAGGACTTTTACGGCAACTATTCGGTTCAATATTAAACAATGGGCTTTATATACCTGCGCCATCCCACCTGAACCCAGTTTGGAAAGTATCTTGTATCTTTTACCAAGACTCTCTCCTATCATTTTTACACCTCACCTGCTAAACGCTCAGGTCTAAGTGCCGGTAAATACAGCAATAACAGTAACATTATCATATCCGCCATTTTGATTTGCAAGAGTCACAAGTCTGTCTACAACTGCCGCGGGGGCTTGCTCAGACCGGACTATATTCAATATATCAGAATCATTTATAACTCCGGAAAGCCCGTCTGTACATAGAATAAAACGATCCCCCGGTTTAATCCTCTCTTTTATTATTTCTATGTCAACTGTCGGTAATGTACCTACAGCCCGGGTCAAAAGGTTACGCTGGGGATGGACTCTTGCTTCACTTTCAGTCAATGCCCCCATTTTTACAAGCCCGGCAACGACAGAGTCATCCTCTGTCAATTGATATATGACTTTGTCCCTTATCAGGTATGCCCGACTGTCTCCTACATGCCCGATATAAGCTGTACAATCCTGGATAAACAGTGCAGTCAAAGTCGTGCCCATGCCTTTACAACCACGCTCATTTTCGGAATACCGATAAATAGTGGTGTTAATCTTCTGGAATGCTTCCCTGAGTTTGTCTACTGGGTTTCCTTGGCCCAAAAAGGGGTATTCCCCAAGCATGTCCACTGCCATTTTGCTGGCGATTTCGCCTGCCTCATGCCCACCGAGGCCATCAGCGACGGCAAATAAAACATCACCTAATAGGTAACTGTCTTCGTTTACCGCTCTTACCAACCCTACATCAGTACGGGCGGAGGCCTCCATATAACCCACCCCCGTTAAACAGTTTCCAACACGAAGTATAACCTTGAATTGTCTCACCTGCAATACCTGCGCCTCAACTGGCCGCAGGCTGCGTTAACATCCAAGCCTAAACCCCTTCTGACAGTGACAGGAATGGATGCAGCTTTAAGTATATTTCTAAATTTGTTTATTCGGGTGCTTGTCGATCTTATGTATCCCTTCCCGATCACGGGATTCAGAGGTATCAGATTCACATGACCTGATCGTTTTTGAAGTAAATCAACAAGCCTGTATGCATCTGAGTCACTGTCGTTAATGTCTCGGATCAACGCGTATTCAAAGGTAACCCTCCTGCCTGTACGTTCCTGAAAGTAAGCGGCTGCATTCATAAGCTGTTTGATAGGATACTGCCGATTTATCGGCATTAGTTTTTGTCTGATATCGTCTGTTGCTGCATGCAAAGAAACAGAGAGAGTCACAGGTATTCCTTCCTCGGCAAGTCTCTTTATCCCGGGGATTAAGCCGCATGTAGATATGGTCATACGCCGAAAACTAATCCCTAATCCTTCCTTAGAATTAAATATCCTTAGCGCCTGAATGGAGGCTTCGTAATTATCCAGGGGTTCCCCAACACCCATAAGAACTATATTTCTAATATTGATGTTATCCTGTATCAGATCTTCGCGAATCCGGAGAGCTTCATCTGTTATTTCAGATGCAGTGAGATTCCTAATAAAACCGGACATTCCTGACGCACAAAAGGAACAAGCCATTTTACAACCGATTTGTGTAGAAAGACAAGCAGTAACGCCGTACCCATATTTCATTCTTACGGCTTCCACTGCATTATTATCATGTGTTTCCAGTAGGTATTTAACTGTACCCTTTCTGCCCTTATCCTTTGATCGGACATTAAGACATGTTATATATGATGTTCTTTCAAGCTCTTCCCGGAATGTAAGCGGTAAATTTTTCATATCCTGAAAGGAACATACCCCATGTTTATGAATCCACGAAAATATCTGATCGCCTCTGTAGGCAGGCTCCCCCAGGGATATGACAAAATTACATAAATCATTAGGCAGAAGCCCTTTAATATCCTTCATTCGGATTCCCCCTGTGGTTCAGCCGGGTTTATTTCCATGATATCCCCTTCCCATATTCAAATAAAGCATTATTAATGTTCCTTACGCTATTATAGACTGTATTGGGGAGGATTGTCATATGAGTGTGTATCTTTATCTTGTCCGCCACGGTATTACGTCTTGGAATAAACTTGGGAAATATCAGGGACATTGTGATTTACCTTTGTCGGAAGAAGGCAGACAACAGGCTGAAAAATGTGCAGCCCGTCTCCAAAGTTCAAAAATTGCCGCTGTATACTCCAGTGATCTTTCCAGAGCGATGGATACTGCGTATTTCATAGCAAAACCCCACGGATTATCGGTAACCAGCAAGACAGAATTCCGTGAGATAGACGTCGGGGATTGGGAGGGCAGGAGCTTCGGAGAAATTAAACATAATGAATGTTTTAAAGCCTGGTCACAGGACACAATAAACAACCCTATCCCTGGAGGTGAGTCATATGCCCAGCTCAGAGATAGGGTTATACCGAAAGTCGTAGAGCTTATTAAATTCCATAAGGGCTCATCCTTGTGCATCGTAAGTCATAGTGGCCCTATAAAATTAATCATCTGCCACGCCCTTGGTATTGATCCCCCCGGGCGCCACAGGTTTGAATTAGCAAATGCCGGTATAAGCGCAATTACATATACCGATGAAACCTTTATGAAAGTATCCTTTCTCAATGATACATGTCATCTGTTTACTTAATAACAATCCCAAGCACTGCAACAAGGCCTAACAGGACTTTAAGGAGCCCGTTTTCTTTCCGTAACCCATCGAGTTCCCTTGATGTCTGTGCTTTATGTATAGCAAAATCCGACGATAAATCCGTCAATCCACTTTCTAAGGATGTGTAGGTAGAGACTCTAGCATCTCTCTCACTCTTTAGTGCATCTTCAAGGCTTAAAGTCTTTTTACGGACATCATCTAAATCTTGGGTGAGATTCTCATCTCTAATTTCGAATTTGGATGAGAGCCCGGAGACTTCTTCCCCTAACTGATCAATTGCATTTCGCGATGAAATGATTTCATCAGCTTGCTCCCTTACAACAAGGGAAATATCAGCAATATCCTTCTCCATTCCTACCACATCAGATTCAAGGGATGTAAGCTTAAGGGTAGCCGCTCCGAGGTTCTCCCTGATTTGGCCAAGCTTTTCTTCGTGAGCATTGGCTTCAATTTTAAGTAATTCTAAATCGGATCCCAGCTCGTATGCGAGTTCATGGGTATCGGCAATGCTTTGTGTAAGCTCATTCTCCATTTGGGTAACACGCAGGCTAAGTCTTTCCACATCCCCTATTATCTCAGAGATAATTTTATCCGCTTCTGCCTTCATTTCACGTTGGGTGAAAGTGAGTCTGGCAATATCCTCCTTTGTCACCTGCCTGGCTTTATCATGTTCGTCTATAGTCTTTTTAAAAATATCCAACTCAGTGCCTATAAGGACAAGCTCTTCGCGAAATTCACCAGAGAGCCTCCTTAATAATTCAATATCTTCCGGGGTCGCACCAATACGCCCGGAATCAATTTCACTCAGGACTCTTGCTATTACCACAGCGAGTGTATATCTGTCCACAGGCTTTGTACCTTGAAATGTACCGTCACCGTATAAACCCAGATACCCTTTATCAACAAGTAATTTAACAGATTGATATGCCCAATGTTCCTTTGGTACATCCTTGACATTCACCCCCGCACCGTAGCAAGGGACAAGACCGGCTATAAGGGATACCAATACCACACAAGATATCGCAGCCAGACGCAGTTTTCCGATTAACATTTAACCCCCTCCAATTATAATCAAATATTTTTTTATTTGCCGGTGACAATTACGGATCCCTCTTTGATTGAGGAGATTGCAATTTCCCCCGCTTTTCCGGAAACGGATATATCCTCAAGAAGGATATGACTCTCTCCTACGGCTTTCGCTCTGAAGCCGATAGTCGCTAATTCACCGGTAATATCCATGGTTTGGGTCAGGCATCCATAAACGTTAGTTAAGAGCCCCACGTGGTTGTCAATCACCCCCTCATTCCACCGGGACATCCCTGTATCCTCAACAAAAGCTGTCCCCCTGGATACATAAATTGCTTCCAAGATCGATGGATCGTAGCTGAGATTGAACATTAATTGACGGAATCCTTTTAAATTACGTCCCAGAATTCTGATTATGAAGAATTCCCCACATTTTATCGGAGAAACCGGGATCTCCGGTATCAGTCTAGATTTTAATTCAGGAACACCTATTGCCGTTGTGGCAGTTAAGGTTTCGGTATTTCGCGCATCTGCCCGTACTGTATAATCAAACACTCCCTCATAGCCCAAAGGAACAAGATACCACGCAATATCGTAAGCCTCTCCCGGTACTATTTGGCCCGGGAACCGTGATCCCCTCTCGTTCGGTGCGAGAAGAATACCGTAATCAGGTGTTAAAGTAACTTGAACACCGTATGCAGGTGCACCACCGGAATTATTTATTGTGGCACCAATTTTTAACGGATACGGGTGAAACATATCGTCTGCGACACCGAATATAGACGGTGCTGAAATTGATATATTAAGCTTTGCAGGTGAAAGAATTGTTACCTCGCGATAGGCCCGGTTTTTTTCGGCGTTTTCCGCCTCTGCAACGACTTCATACCTCAGGGTAACCTCCTCAGTTATATCAGAGGTAATCTCCCATGCTGTCTGCCTTGTTTCTCCGGGCTCGAGGTTGCCTAGGCTTATTCTGTCTTTATCACCTGAAACAAGAGAAAGACCATGTGGGAGCTTTAGTTCCACATAAACATCAAGTGCAACCGTAGGTCCGTTATTTTCAATATATGCGATAATCGGAAAGGAAACAGGCTTACCTTTTTCTGAAGTGACTTCCGCCGGGGATGTAACACCCAGGGCAAGAACGCCCGGAGCAACACTCATTCCACCCATGCCATAAAGGGTGGAATACTCCCTTGATTCACCGGGTTCAAAATCTCTTTCATTCCAAAAGAGGGCGAGTGCACTATCAAGCTCATATTCCCCCTCCCTCAGAAATCGTCGGCCCGGGACAACAAGCACATCCCACACTCTGTCAGCTAAATTACCCCAATTAGTGAAAACCACTTTATCGGGAGGGGTGGCATCAGCCCCAATAAGAGTCCCTTGACTGGTTACAGAGGGATTTGACACAGAATCAAAGGCTTGGAAAAAGCGGGGTATTTCACTTCCGAGAAATACAGTATCACTTGTTATTGCTTTATCGTGGGCCCGGAAAGGGGCTCCGTCATTTGATCCTAACAAGGTGTCAAGTATCATACGGACACCTACCTGATGGCGGGTAATCCCCAAATTTGTAACAACGTACGTAATTTTGGCAGTATCAAAAAGCCCAGTTGTTGTGGATCTTACAATAGTAAGGGTTTGTGTGACTTCAATATCCCCAAATCTCCACGTTGAAATAATCTTATTGTCCGGGGTAATCTCAGGTTCAGAAATTTTAGTCCCGTACCTTGCATATCTTCCTGCCCGTGTTTGGGTATTACCACCAAAAACGTAATCAACCCCATCGATCCTGAAAGTAGTATAAGATGTCCAAGGCTTAGGACGACCGTATATTAAGGGCATATTGTCGTCCCTTGGATCTAAAGGATCGCCACCTGTAGAATCAACCGCGAATCTTCCGGTGGCATCATCTGATCTGTTTACAAAGATTTTAATGTATTGATTGGAAATCTCCAGGTTTTGATTGTTTCCAGCGAATGCAATCCTATCCTGGAAACATCCTGCATGAACAATATATACCAACAAAATGAAGCTGGTAAAAACAATAACTGGGTTTTTAAGACTGATCTTCATTGGGGACACTCCTTTAATCATCAAGGACGCTAACCCCGCCGAATTCAACTCCTACATTGGCCTCTCCTTTAAATGATACAGTCACTTGAATCTTATACGGCCAATTGATAGATCTGAATTCCCAGAGTGAGAGTATTGTCATTCTAGCCTGATCGTCCAGCTCACTGTGGCCTGAGCCCTCAGTAATATCAACATCGAGTATTCGGCCGTCCTTGCTGATTGAGACATTAAATTTTACAGCGCCTACTAAATCGACGTTTTGTGCATCCTTTGGGTATCGCGGGGACGAAGAATTTATTGCCAAGGATTCTCCAGTTCCAAATTGATGGCCTTTAGGTTTTTCAGGCTCGGCACTCCCGGAATCTTCAGGCTCCATGTCTGTTATCGTTTTTTCACCTTCACCTGTACCACCCAAGGCATTAGGATCTTTAACGTTATTACCCCCCGAACCTTCGGTAACACCGCCTGATTCGGTCATGGCAGGTTTTGTTTCAGGAATTGGTATAGTTTCATCGGACTCACCTGTGAGTACCCTGCCCATATCCTGTGGCTGGGGTTCCGGGGGCGGTTCCATAGCCTTATGTTCAGGTTGAGGTGTAAGCTCTTCTGGGGGAGCTTCCTCAGTAAACTTTACAGTTTCCTTAATAACAGGTTCAGGAGTGGGCTCGGGAACAGGTTCAGGAATTGGTTCGGTGGTTTGTTCCCGGGCGGGCCCGGGGGTAGATTCTGGAATAGGTTTTTGGACAGGTTCTTCAATAGGCTTTTGAACGGATTCTTGAGTGGCCTCAACCGGTTTTTTGGGTTCAACCGGTTTTTCAGTAATCTTTACAAGTTCCTGTGCATCCTTCGGAGAAGGCTGGGGGGTCGCCTTTAAATTCTTCTGAGTGGCAGTGACACCGGTATTAGTAGGCCTCCCCTGTCTGGTTGAAGCAAAGGTTTGGGATATTTCCCCAAACTCAACTGGATACACAGTAACATGATATTTTGTTGTCGCCGGAACAAAAAGTATGATGACGACATGAACTAAAATCGATGCCATTACAGAAAACCACATATTGAGTTTTTCATCGTTGGGTTTCACCTGTCATCACCTTCTGTCCTCTTGCTTGTCTGTTTAAAAAGCTATTTTCTTTTGATTTCCGCAGCCAGCGCTAATTTTGCCGCTCCTGCTAATCTTGCCACATCCATTACATCAACAAGCTTTTGATAGCTCGTTGAATCGTCGGCTCTTATTACTACGATTTCATTTGGGTTTTTCTGAATTCGTTGATTTATAGTTAGTTTCAAGTTATCAAGGGATATTTTTTTATCATCCAAGTACACATTGCCTGACTTGTCAATGGTGACTATAGTTGTTGATGCCTGCTGAGGAGTGGCTGTTTCCGCCCTTGGTAGTTTTATATCCAACCCTGCCGGATTTGTACGAAATGTGGTAAACAGCATGAAAAATACAATGAGGAAGGTCATTATATCTACCATAGGCACAATATCAATTCGGGGCTTCTTCCGTGAGGTCCTCCGAAAGCGAAAGCTCATACGGCTGCACTCCTTCCATTAGCAGGTTTACCACGTTTGTAGCAAATTCATTCATCTCCCGAATTCGTTTGTCAACTGCCCCTGTAATAGATACATAAAGCAAGTATGCAGCAACTGCAATTGACAATCCTGCTGCAGTAGTTATCAGAGCTTCTGCGATTCCCGATGATAATGCACCTGCCTCTAAAAACTGGGGACTCATTGCAAGAACATGGAAGTTTTTTATAAGCCCGAGCACTGTTCCTAACAATCCCAGGAGGGGAGACACCGTAATTATCATTTCAAGGATTGGTAAGCGTCTTTCCAAGAGGAATATCTCGCGCTCGCCTGCTGCCTGCATTTGTGCTTCAACCTGGTTTCTTGTGCGATTTGCGCCTGCAATAGCAGTTGCAGCTAGTGTCCCGATTTGGCCCCTAATCTTGTGTACAGCTGCTACCGCATCTACCATTCGATCACGTTCTATAGCCAGGCTGATTAATCTGAGGGCGCGGTTAGGATCTTGGTTGGTTCGAAGGAGGTACAAAATACGTTCAATTACTACAGCAAGGGCTATTATCGAGCATACTACCAACGGTATCATTACAGGACCGCCTTTAACCAGCATGTCAACCATGTCTCGTTCCTCCTGTCCGATGAATCTGGTTTACCTCAACGGAATTCATTCGACATCGGTTTCCATTGTTCCTTCACACATTCCAGCATCAACTATAATTTCCATAACATACATACGAGTATTATATATTTCAGAGCGGAAGCAATCATCGGTATCCCCATTACGGGGAATAAAATCAACCCTTCAGGGAGTGTACCTTTAAAAAAGACACCAGGGGCTTCCAGATAAAAAGGAAGCACCTGATGTCTTTTTACTGTTAACGTCAGGATTACATTGCCGGAATTTGATCCTATACTTATGTCGGTGGTGTAAAGATCCCGAATTTAATGAGAAAGGTCATTTTATGAGGATATCCCGCGGAGCTTCATTGCCTCAGACACCCTTAAAATGGCCAGGTTGTATGCAGCCGCTCGCAGACTGGTGCCTTTCTCCTTGGCTGCGCCAAGAACTGCAGTAAAACTTTCTGTCATAATACGTTCGAGGCGTTCATGGACTTCCTCTTCAGACCAGTAATAGCGCATGAGATTTTGTACCCACTCGAAGTATGATACTGTAACCCCCCCTGCATTTGCCAGTACATCAGGAATTATCATTACGCCTTTATCACATAATATTTTATCCGCCTCAGGTGTAGTCGGACCGTTAGCACCTTCCGCTATTATTTTAGCCTTTATTGTTTCTGCGTTATCTTGGGTAATTTGATTTCCTATGGCAGCAGGAATCAGGACATCACAGTCAAGTCCGAAAAGATCTTCGTTGGATAGGTCATCAGTGCCGGGCGTCCCTTCAATTGAGCCGGTTTTCTCCAGTTGATTTGTCAATGCCTTGGGATCAAGACCGTTTTCGCAGTAAACCCCGCCCATTATATCTGTTACGCCTACTATCTTGCATCCATAATCATGGAGCATAGAAACGGCATTTAAACCCACATTGCCATAACCCTGAACTGCAATTTTAAGGTTATTGAGGGAAAGCCCTAATTCCTTTACGGCCTCCCTTATACAAATTACTACGCCTTTGGCTGTAGCTGAATTACGTCCTAGTGAACCCCCTAGGGGAATCGGCTTTCCCGTAACAACACCAGGAGTAAGCTCCCCTTTCTGTGTACTGTATGTATCCATCATCCATGCCATAACCTGAGGGTTAGTAAACACATCAGGGCCGGGGATATCAGTCGTGGGCCCGATTACATTACTTATTTCAGATGTGAAACGCCTTGTTAAGCGCTCAATCTCTCCTTTGGACATTTCCAAGGGATTGCATGTAACCCCTCCTTTTGCACCGCCGAAAGGGAGTCCCACCACTGCACATTTCCACGTCATCCACATGGAAAGGGCTTTTACTTCATCAAAAGTGACATCAGGATGATAACGGACTCCTCCTTTACCCGGACCCCTTGCATTGTTGTGGATTACGCGATAACCTTTAAAGACCTTAACAGTTCCATCATCCATCTTAACGGGAAATGCTACTTCCACAGCGAACTGGGGATGTCGAAGCGTTTCCCGTATGCCCGGTTCAATATCTAACTTTTCAGCTACAGAATCGTATTGAAGCAAAGCAACATCGAGAGCACTTTGATGACACGTATTCTTTTTCACTGCTTTTCCCCTTCCCAAAAATGTAGTTGAGTTTCCAATTACTATTATTTCTCCGGCGTTCTCATATTCCCTTCCTTTTGTCGTTTGTCGTTAGTGTTCAATATCAGTTGTCTTACCAATACCACAATACAACATTTGGTTCCATTTATCACCTTAAGGGTGAAATACCCGAAGCCCACCTGGGATTATTGAAACTTCCATGCAATCAGATTCAAAAACTTCGCCATCCATATGGAAGGGGGTTATTGCCGAGAGTTGAATATAAATTGATTTTCCCCGGGTGAATATGGTCTTTGCATCGTTTAGGTGTTTCCCTCTAAGTGCTTTGGGGAGTGTAGCTATAATTTGGTAAGTACTGATTGCTTCAACTATACATATATCGTACAAACCGTCATCTGGGATAGCGTACGGAACAATAGGTAGCCCTCCACCATAAGATTTTCCGATACCTACAGCTATGAGTAAGGGATGAGAGCTTATCAGCATTTGATCATCAACTGTAACGTGTGCTGTAAAGCTTTTGTATTTTTGCAAAGTCATAAGCATAGCTAAAACGTAAAGGGGGATTCCCCTGATTGGAAAATTTCTTAAGGATTTGTTTGCAGTTTTAGCCACAGCTGCATCAAACCCAATACCTATGGTATTAGCAAAATATCTCCCTGTAGCCTTCCCCAGATCTCTCTTGCGAATATTCCCTTTTAGAATTATTTCGCAGGCCTCATCAATCCCGGATGGTATATTCATACTCATAGCCAAATCGTTACCGCTGCCACATGGGATTACCCCCAATGTTATATCCTGTTCAGCAATACCGTTAACCACTTCGTTGGCAGTTCCGTCCCCACCGACGGAAATAACAGCATCATACCCTTGTTGAGCTGCATATCTGGCTTGATTTGTGGCATCTCCTGGTTTTTCAGTAATAAAAATATCGAATTTATTCTTATTTGAAGTAAATATACGGCGGATAGTGGGGATGGCACGTTCCGCTTTACCGCGGCCTGCTATTGGGTTAACGATAATTTTGGCTCGCAACTTAGTCTGCCCCCTCTTAAACCCACAATTTAAGTATCAGGTAGTGAATATTAGGCTTTATAATGTTTGTATATTACCTGCTAGGACAAATTCAATCAATCCATTGAAGTCGTTACGGAAGTCAGGCTTATAATTGTTTGTTTCGCTGTCAAGCAGAAAATCGTCAACAAGGTAAGTTTTCATACCTAGGATTCCTGCGATAATGTCTTCGTCGACGTTATTTCCTACCATTAAACACTCCTCAGGTTTATATTGGGTAATTTTCAATATTTCCTCGTAATATTTTGGATTCGGCTTACAAAAATGCATTGTATCATAGCAGGTAATAAGTTTGTACGGAAACCCCAGAATATCGCCCCACCTCATCCGTTCCTCAATAGCCTCAATGGGAAACACCGAATTTGTGGCAATAATCACATCGTAGCCTTCATTAATTAGGAATTCTATCATTTCCCTGGCTTTAGGGTGGGGTTTAATCCCAAGGGTATCCCGGAGTTCAGTAAATTCGTTTCTATAAAAGTCTTCAAATGCCGGCATAAGGATATCTTCAGAAACATCAACCCTTTGAAAAAAATCATCGAGAAAAACTTCGCTGATTTTACGCGAGGAATCCGTATTTCCTATCATAACTTCAGTTGTAGCCATAAGAGCCTCGGCAAAATGTTCAGGCTCAATTATCTTTCCTATCGCTTTTGTAATTGCTTTAAAATACTCATCCAGGAAATCATCATATTCAAAATGCACCAAGGTTCCGTCAAGATCGAAGAGGACACAACGAATCATTTTAACACCGCCTATTTAAAGTATAAACAGGATAAACCCAAACACGGAGACCTACCCTTTGTATTGTAGAGTCTTTCATATCTTTACCTGCATTTCTTAAAAGTAAGATTCCATACGAACCCGTAGATTCAACAAAACTTTACCTGTTGTCAAGGGGAATTTCTATATATATAACACGGAAAAATGAAAACACTACTTACGGAGGGTTAATTAAGATGGATATAATAAATACAGAAAATCATGAGACTCTTGCACAAGCCTTATTTTCGATTGCAGTTGAGCATTGGCATCCCCCCACTGTTAATTATGAGCTGGCTGAAATTGACAGTATTCTTTCAGCTCATACTCTCCTCAGACGGGCACTGTATAATTCGCGAATATCGGCTTTTGAAAAACGTGAAATAATTACCGACGTATTCGGGAACATTCTCTCCCCTATTTCCCTTGGTCTACTTGATCTTTTGATTGAAGAAAACAAGCTCCACATGTTAGGGAAAATATTCAAATCCTATAGAGGTTTACTTAAATGAAACCCAATTACTTAATGTAACATGCGCACAGGACCTTCCTGTTAGTTCTTAATTTTACCTGTTTCTCTGAAGTAGTCAAATAAAGCCTCTGTAGTGCTGAACACCTTGGTACAATGAAACTTTAGAAACGGGCTGACCCTTTCTCTGAATACTGCATGTACTTCCTTATTATTAGTAGAGCCGTATAGGATTTCACATAAGACCCCCGGAGATGTCTTGTCTGTAGGGTAATATACAATAATGATATCACTTTGATCAATGAGCATATAATCGCGGATAACAGTTTGATCCTCTATCTTGCTTTTTTCAATAGATGTAAAGTTAAAATCAGGATCGAGTTCAGATAAATGATATTCTTCCCCGAAATTACTGTCTATTAGACTAACATAAGTTAATTCAGTATCTTCAACAGCCAGGGGATCAAATACCTCAAAATGTTTTCTGAGTTCATCACGGAATTCCCTGACTTCCTTCATTTTTTCCGTATCATCAATCATAAGTGTTATAGGAAAGCTCAAATAGGCTTTTATTATATCTGGTTTAAACATAAGATTGTATAAGGTTGTCCAAGGCTGCTCCGCTGCAACGATATAATGAGGTTTGCGCTGAAAGGATGCCATAATTTTCGTAACAAAGACCTCTTCATCGCGCCATGTAAGGATATCTTTTAAAGATAAACATCCTCGCCACGCAGGGGACTCTTGGAGCCTTTTCGATACATTCAGCACCCCATCAATTACTGTAATATAAAGATCAGGTTGGAGTTGATTTAAGTAATACACATCAAACGCAGGCATGAGATAGTTTTTCCATCGGAAGCATCCGTGTGTGCTTATTATGCAATGTTCTACTTTTTCTGTTTCCTTCAGGATCTCCTCGAATACCGCAGCACGAAGTGTCCGTAGACTTGAGGGGGAAAGATCCAGGATTTTTTCAGGACTTGTAGGGCATTCCAATTCCTCTGCTTTTTTAAACATGAGATCCCCTACGTTATAAAGGTGGATCTTCGTACCCCGGTTCTCAATTTCAGCCACCACCTGTTTGAGGTAATCTAATTTTCCCGAACCGCTTGTGCCGGTACAAATTACTTTCACTTCTAACCCCCCTCATTGCATATTGTGCCTAATTTTTATAGGTACCGAGGATATTTATTTTCCAAAGATAGGCGAATACAGGAGATAGTATTCCTATCACCATCAGTTGAATAAGGTACATGAAACACCTCAGGCTTTTTTGCATATCAGGAAGATAGAAATTATATGAAAAGCCTTGAGTCATAGCAAATACACCGATTTGAGTTATGAGGGTAATAACGATAAAACTATTGCCGATTATGCTTGAAAAGAAACCTTGTTCGGGCCCTTGGTGTTCTTTTGTTCCTGCAAGGAACCATCTGATAAATATTGTCGTAAAACCCATAGATAATCCAGAATCTATTACCCTGCCGTGATAAAATCCAGTGAGATCCGAAAGATCCGATATAATACCTGATGAAAGGGGAACCCCCCTTATCAGCAACAGTGCATAGTACGCAGTGAAATAAACTAATATAACAGCAACAGCTATATAAATTCTTTTTAAACCATCCTGCAGAAGTATTGCCAAGATCAAAATAAGCAGGGCAATAATCACGATAAAGATCGGAACCGATATTCTTTTCGAAGATGATACCATAGCAGATCTGGTTTTTATCAAGGCGGAAATAATATCTTTGTCTATCTTTACAGCTGCCTCATATGCATTTTTATAATCACCGTCATTATGTAATAATAACGCATGTTTTTGCGACCAATCCATGGCTATATTTCTGCCTACTGCACCCATATATTCAACAGCAAATTTTGCTCTCGCATCAGTTTGTTTTATAGCGACTTCAGAAAGTATATGGTGAGGTATATCCAAGGCATTAAAGAGGGCTTCACCTTGTGAATGAGTAGGCATTGAAATACCCAAAAGAGTTGCACACGTCGGAGCAACATCAATTAAACGTGCGGAATCCCATTTGATTCTATCAGGAGGGCTCTCCACTGCCGCGATTCCGGCTCCTGCAGCAACCAGCAGATTACTACCGGAACCCTTCGGTAAACAGGAGCAAGTATCCTTTGAAATAGGTGGGTTACATAGGATTACAATGATTGTCTCAGAACTGAGATCAATGGCTCCCAAAAGATTACTGAGCCTCCTGTCAATGTTTAATTCTATTCCTCGCCGGGAAACATCGGGCTGTATTTGAGCGGAAGATCCGGTAATAGATTTTTCGGGAAAAAAGTTTACTAATATTAATCCCGATTTCCCTTGTCTAATTTCAGTTATGGCATCTTTCATTATAGCATCGTTAATTTGGGTATTCGTCAGGCTATCACTTTCCTCATAATAGGTGCCTTTTGTTAACAGGCTGTCAAATAAGGGCTTCCACTTGACGTTTCCTACCATTATCGTGTTGAGACCTGCCTCAAATGCAGAAGACCACAGACTGCCTATTCGGACTTTACCGTCAGACCAGTTAGTTACAATACCGGATATTTCCGGAGGAGCACCTGTCATTAGAACCGTTAAAGTAGGAAGGGGTGTAAGGCCTTGATTGCCCCGAAGAATAGTTGCAACCCCGCGGTTGGCAATATCCCTGATTGTAATAAGGTTGTTTGCATTTTCCAATTCAAACCCCTCAACTACAACAAGGATTAACCTATCAGTAAGCGATTGAGACAAAGGGCCGGATTGTAATTGAAAAGTGTAAGGGCTTTTGTACATAGTAATATGCCGAATACCGGAGCTTAAAACATGCCATGAACCTACTCCGAGGGAGACAAGAATAATACAAAGGGTTATAACAAGGGGCCTTTTATTAGCCAATATACGACTCAAACCAATCGTAATTTTGTTATTCATATGTTATTCCACAAATACTTTGTATTTCCTTTAATATGGCTATATACACCTGTCAGATGTTATTTTTAGCCACCTTTCGGTAAGCTCATAAACAGCGGTGGGGGGAACAGCCATGCTGCCAAGGCCATAGGGTTCATCCGGGCTTATCCTATGAAAATCACTTCCCCCGGTGACAACAAGATCATGATCTTTGGCAAAATCCAACCACATTTTACACGTGTTCCTACTATGCGACGGATGGTAGGCTTCAACTCCTTCCAACCCGACACTGATTAAACGTTCTACTGTATCAGTAGAAATATCCGTTCTTGGGTGGGCAAGAACAGGAATCCCACGGCAATCTAAAATGAATCTTATAGCCTCCTCCGGAGAAAGGCCTTCATGTTCCACATAGGCAAGGCCTTTTTTGCCTAAATATCTTTGGAAATCCCCGTATTTTTTATGGGATCTTGCAAAACCAAGATTAACCATGGCTTTGAATATCCTACCTCTTCCGATAAACCCCCCTACCCCCAGATTCAAAACATAAGATAGGGGTATTTCCATACCCAAATCCCGAAGGCGTTTCAATATTTTTTTGCATCTAATCATTCGCTTTGCCCTGAGCATGTCTAAAGTCCTATGAAGTTCCATAGAGTCCATATCTATATAAAAGCCTAGAATATGAAGGTCAGTATTCCCTTTATCTGTGGATAATTCCATTCCGGGGATTATGAACACTCCCAATTCTTCGCCGGCTAAAAGGGCTTGGGGAACACCGTGAACACTGTCATGATCGGTTAAAGCCATAACTGAAACCCCTTTGTCCCGTGCCATAATTACAAGTTCCCTGGGGGAATAATCACCGTCTGATATATTTGAATGAACATGCAAATCTACTATCAAAAGTATCCTCCTCATCCCAGGCGTTTCATACAAGCATAGATACTATTATGATACTTCAAAAATAAAAGGGTTGCTAATTTAGCAACCCATCCCTATTTCTGTTATACATGTACAAACAATTACTGGGCTAGCTGCCTGAGACTTTGTCTTTTAACGTTTTGCCTGCCCTAAAGGCAGGGACCTTACATGCGGGAATCAGGATTTCCTCCTTCGTCCTTGGGTTTCTTCCAATACGTTCGGCACGATTTCGGACTTCGAAACTACCAAACCCAACTAATTGGACTTTGTCCCCTGATACTAAGGCATCTCCTATACTTTCTAACATTGTTGATATAATCATGTCCACATCTTTCTTTTTTGCACCTGTTCGCTGGGCGACTTTATTTACCAAATCTGTCTTGTTCAAGGTTTTTCCTCCCTTTACGATTATTACTTGAGTCAAATGAATCCTACCATTTCTCACGTCATTTGTTATTCCCTGTTTCCATTGTTTTCCCTTCATTTTTCGACTCAAGATGTTAATAAATCAGGGATTTTTTAATAAAGCCGGGATGTTCAAGCTCTAAATGAGCCCCCGGTCCCCCTTCGGGAAGCTTCCCATTGTTCCAAGGAAGTCAGTACTTTTCTTGGTCTGTTTCCTTCATAAGGACCTACTATCCCTAAAGATTCCATGGAATCAATGATACGTGCTGCCCTGGTATATCCTATTCTGAACCTACGCTGAAGTTTTGAGATGGAGGCCTCCTCTGTTTCAAGGATTAGCCTGACAGCATCTTCAAACAAAGGGTCTTCTTCACCGATATTTTCACCGTCAATAGTGGTCCGCACTACACTTTCAGCAACGTAAGTCGGCTTTGCCTGTGCTTTAACAAAATCAACAATAGATTCGATTTCAGAATCAGAAATAAATGCACCCTGTGCTCGGATAGGTTTTTGTGCTCCTACCGGGAAGAACAACATATCACCTTTGCCTAAGAGCCTTTCCGCGCCACCCATGTCTAGGATTACCCTGGAATCTATTTGAGAGGGTACTGCAAACGCTATTCTTGATGGGATATTCATTTTGATAATACCTGTAACAACATCTGCTGAAGGTCTTTGAGTCGCAAGAACTAAATGGATACCGGCTGCTCTTGCCATAAATGCCAATTGAGAAACAACATCTTCTACATCTTTCTGTGCAACTAACATTAAATCACCGAGTTCATCAATAATGACAATGATGTACGGTAACTGGGTCGCATTTTCATCAGGGAGCTCACCGGACATACAAAGAGAATTATATTTGTCTATATGCCTGACTCCTGTTTCCTCCAATAATTTATAACGATTATCCATTTCCTCAGCTACCCACCTGAGATACCCTCCTGCCTCTTTTGTATCTGTTACAACTGGGGCAAGCAAATGGGGAATACCGTCATACACACTTAATTCGACACGCTTTGGATCTATCATAAGAAACTTCACTTCTTCAGGTGAGGCCTTAAAAAGAAGGCTTGCTATAATAGTGTTAAGACAAATACTTTTACCTGAACCGGTTGCTCCTGCCACTAATAGGTGAAGCATATCTGCAAGATTGGATACTACCGGTTTTCCCGTTATGTCCATACCAAGCGCTATTGATAACTTGCTACGGCTTCTTTGAAAGCCTGAGGATTGTACAGCTTCCCTTAAATATACAGTGGAGGTTTCAGGATTCGGCACTTCTATACCTATCGCGGCCTTCCCGGGTATCGGGGTTTCCAGGCGAATACCTGCAGATGCTAAAGCAAGGGCAATATCATCAGTTAACCCTAGGATTTTACTGACTTTGATACCCGGTGCGGGGAAAAGTTCATACCTGGTTACCACAGGGCCGATATCAACCTGGGCTACCTTTCCTTTTACTCCGAAACTTTCAAGAGTATCCTGGAGTAATTTTGCATGATTTGGGACTCCGTCCCGTCTGGATTTCGCAGATCTTGCCGGATAGCCCAAAAGTGTAATAGGGGGTAAGACATATCCTTGGGATAAAACAGGGATTTCCCTTTTCCCGGGAATGTATAATTCATCCGTTCGTTCCGGTATGATAGATCTAGTCTTTCGCTGCCCGGCAGTTGTTTTTCTGTTTACCGGTTTTTCATCGATGATTGTCTGTTCCTGATGTTTATAATCAAGTTCAAAAAGGGGCAAAAGGACTCTTCTTGCTACAAGACGCAAAACTTCGAAAGATTTGACAGAAAAGTGTATTAGAAGTTGGATCCATGAAAACAGGATCAGGATTATTCCCCTCAACAAGGCAGGAATTGATTTGTTTAATAAAAGGCTGAGTCCTGCCACAGCAATAAACCAGAGGATCACCCTTGCTCCGACAGAACCACATATCCATTTAAGTCTATAGGATGCTTGGGCTCCGATGAAGCCTGCCGAGGCCATACCCAGCAATGAAAAGGTAATAAATATACAACCCAGTAGGCGTGATAAGATAACCCGTCGATCATATTCGATTACAAGCACAACTCCGATATATAATGCAATGACCGGGATAAGAAGAATTAACCTGCCTGTAAGGAACCTGAGGCCATGCACTACTCGCATTCCTATAGCCCCTGCCGCCCCTGCAGGTCCACGCAATTCCGCATACAAGGAGATCAATGTAAGGATACCTAAAATAAAAACAATAATCCCGGCGGCCCCATGATGTGGATTTATATGCCTTTTCATTTCCTTATCATTGCCTAACGTATCCCCGGCCATAGTGCCCTCCCTTATTTCCTTAATAACTTCTACATATTCTACGGGAAACCCTCCATATTACAGGCTTGGAAGGCCTTAGTAAAGGTATATTACAAAAAAATGGCGGGTTTGTCGTCACCGTGGGGAAATAGTGTTTTGAACAACTGCATCAGCAAGGTTAACAGCGTGGTCAGCTAGTCTTTCCAGATTATCCAATACTTCTATATAAATTACAGCGGATGCAGGCAGGCATGTCCCTTCGTTAAGGCGCTTAAAGTGATTTTCACGCAATGTGGCTTCAATATCGTCTATTACTTTTTCTTTTTCCCAAACATCCTGGGCAAGGGCTGCATCATTTTTTTCTAACGCAGTTATTGCAGTGGATAAAATAGCGTCTACCCGATCGAAAAGATCTGAGAGTTCATTTTTGGCTTCCTCTGAAAAACCAATACGTTTTTCGATTCGGTAGGATGCAAAATTACCTACATTCATTGCATGGTCCCCGACTCGCTCAATATCGGTAACAACGTGGAGCATACCGGCTACCTGTGTTGATTGGTGCTGTGTCAAGGATCCCTGAGCCATAAGAGTAGAAAGGTAGAAAATAATTTCACTTTGGAGGTTGTCCACTATTTCTTCATGACTGCTCACTGTTTTAAGCAGATTATCCGGTGAATCGGATAATAGAGCCTTGGCTGAGTTTTTTAACATCTCTTGTGCGATTTTAGCCATTCTTACCAGCTCTTTTATGGAAAGCTGGATAGCAGCGGAGGGTGTCCCCAACATTCTTTTATCAATATATTTCGGACCATGTTCAATTATTTGTTCTTCTCCTGGATAGAGCATTACGACAATTCTTGAAAGCAATCCTGCCAAGGGTATCCAAATTAAGGTGTTTGCAATATTAAAGGAGGTATGGGCATTTGCAATTTGACGCGAAACACCGCCCAAGGGAGTTATCCATACTACAGCTTTACTGAAAACCGGTAAAAAGGTAAGGAATATAGCTGTCCCGAATACATTAAATAGAACGTGGGCAAGGGCAGTCCGCTTTGCAGAAAGATTTGCACCTATACTGGCAAGGACTGCAGTTACACAAGTTCCTATATTATCTCCGAAGAGGATTGGCAAAGCCGTCTCAAAAGTAATTAATCCCTGGGATGCAGCAGCCATTAAAATTCCAATGGTCGCACTTGAACTTTGAATCACAATTGTCATGATAATCCCCACTAAAACCCCTAATAAGGGGCGCCTGCCCAATATCGCAATAAATTGAATCACTGATGGATTGGAACTGAGCGGCTCCATAGCTTCAGTCATTACTGTCATTCCTAGAAAAAGGATGCCGAATCCAAAAATAATTTGGCCAAAATCTTTGTGGATTCTCCTTTTTGCAAATAAAGAAATGACAGCCCCGACGCCTATAACAGGGAATACAAAGTTTGATAGCTTAAAGGCAATTAACTGGGCGGTAACAGTTGTTCCGACATTTGCCCCCATAATCACACCTATGGCTTGTGTCAAGGTCATAAGACCGGCATTTACAAAACTTACTAACATAACAGTGGTAGCAGCAGAACTTTGGATAATTGCCGTGACTAAGGTTCCAACTAAGACCCCCATCCATGTCTTACTGGTAAGAGCCTTTAGTATTCCCCTAAGTTTATCCCCTGCAGCTTTTTGCAGCCCATTCCCCATCTGAACCATTCCGTAAAGAAACAGGCCGAGGCCGCCTATGAGTCCGGCTATGGGAGTTATTGTCATGGGTGTGCCTCCTCATTTAATTCATGTCAAAATATTGATGTGATTAGTTAAACAATAGACCAAATAATTATTATAATCCCTAAAACCCAAGTATAAACTGAGAATACAGTAAGCTTATGCCGCCGTACAATCGTTAATAAAAGTCTTATTGCTAGATAACCCGAAATAACGCTGGCAATGAAACCGATAATAACAGGGAGTTGCGAATCCATAGTAAATTGCAGCAGACTTATATTTTTCATTTCGAGGATTCCTGCACCAAGAATTGTCGGTATGGATAAAAGGAACGAAAAGCCAATTGCATCATCCCTGTGAAGACCTGCAAAAAGGCAGGCGCTTATTGTTGCACCTGAACGTGAAAAACCAGGAAGTATAGCAAACCCCTGAGCTATACCTATACCGAAAGCTTTCCACAAACTAAGGTTAGATAATCTAATGTTTGCCTGAGGAACCCGTTCGCTTATCCAGATTACGGTTCCCGTTGCGAGAAGAAAAATTCCTACGGCTTGTTTTGAAGAAAAAACTGTATATATAAAATGCTTGAAAACGAGCCCCATAATTGCAGTAGGGACACTTGCAATTATAATTAACAGCGCTAATCTGCGATAATGGTTTTTATAAACGGCGGTTTTAATATCTGAGCCCCGAAAAACATCATATATAATACCTATTATCGCCATAATTAAGGCTTTTACCTCGTTCCGGAATACTATAAATACTGAAATTAAAGTACCTAAATGCAACAAAATATCAAAGGTGACTAACCCTTCATCCATGTTGATGAGTTCGCGAACAATTACGAGATGTCCTGAACTTGATACAGGTAGAAATTCCGTTAAACCCTGAACAACAGATAGTATAATTGATTTTGCTATATCCATCTGCGTCTTCCTTTCATAAGATCCACGAATTGCCTACCCCATGGGAATACTACTAAGATAGACATAAAATTAAAAATGGTGTTTGCATTTGCTAATACATATCCCGGGTCGCTTGATGATATAGCTTCAACCAGCATCATAAAACCGTTGAAAACAGGAAGAATCACGATTACTCCTATCAAATTAAATGCTAGATGGAGCAAAGCTGTGAATCTACCTGCAGAGGATGCTCCTAAGCCTGCAATAAGCGTAGTTATGCATGTACCTATATTGCTCCCTAGTGCTAAGGACACAGCTGATTTTAAGTCTACCAAACCTTCACGTACAAGTCCAACAAGTATTGCCATAACAACACTGGAACTTTGAATAATCCCAGTGAACACTGCACCTGCTAAAATACCAAATAACGGGATTTGGCCAAACACAATTAAAGCATAAAGCATGTCAGGTATTTCTGCAAGCCATGTCAAAGCCGAACCCGTAACTTCTACTCCTTGGAAGATACATCCAAGGCCAAGGAATATAACGGCTAAATCCCGACTGAATTTTCGTCTCGCAAAAACAAATAAAAAAATACTTACAGTAAAGGCCAGAAACCCGAGGGCCTTTGTTCGGAATGCAACAATATATGCTGTCATACATGTACCTAAATTAGCGCCGATTATTATAAAAAATGCCTGATAAATATCGAGTACTCCGGAATCCACAAGACCAACGATTATTACTGTAACTGCACTTGAACTTTGCATTGCACAAGTTACCAGGACCCCTATAATAACTGCAATCCCAGGTTTAGATGTGAGATCCCTTAGGGCCCTTTCCGCCATAATGCGGGTTTTTCGTTTAAGCCCCTTCCGGAGAAGGGAAATACCAGCAAAAAAAAGGAGCACTCCGGCTACTAAGCGAAAAATTGAAGCGGGCATGTGGCATAACCCCTTATAAAAACAGTCTACCGATTCGTTTGATAGTTCCATGGTTAGATAGGATCCCACTGTCCCTGCTGTCAATATATGCCGGAAATACCATTCATATTAAAATATAGGTATCATGGTTAAAAGGCTTAAAATAGGCGGAGTCTTCTCCCGGGGGAAAATCGGGGATTGAGGTAATGACTGGGATCTGTACTTATTACCCTCACAATAACCGCTTCTTTCATTGAAAGGGGCTCAACAGTTAATGTAACACCCTGTAACTGAATATCAACAAAGTTTCTCTCCTTTTCGGAGCCTTCAAAGACAGTCTCAATCGGAACAATTGTATAAAGGATCATTGTAAAGGCGCACCTTTGTTTTTTGATATTTGAGGCACGGAATTGTCGACCTTTGCTTCGGAATATTTTGCCTGTATTAATTGCTTCAAGGCATCCAGGGCTGTACTTAATCCGCCCACTTCATCAATTAATCCTGATGTCACTGCATCTACCCCTACAAGCACAGTGCCTACATCACGCACTAATTCTCCTGTACGAAACATTAGTTCGCGGAGTTTATCCTGAGTGATAGCAGAATGTTCAGATACAAACTTAATTACCCGATCCTGCATTTTTTCGAGATACTCGTATGTTTGCGGTACCCCGATAACAAGCCCTGAAAGTCGCAGCGGATGGACGGTAACAGTGGCAGTGGATGCAATGAAACTGTATTTGCAACTAACCGCAACAGGCAATGCAATTGAATGTCCGCCCCCCAGAATTAGCGATACAGAGGGTTTTGACATAGTATCGATCATTTCGGCTATAGCCAATCCCGCTTCCACATCTCCCCCTACTGTATTCAAAACTACAAGTAATCCCTTTATAGATTTGTTTTGTTCAACTGCGACGAGCTGGGGTATTACATGCTCGTATTTTGTGGTTTTATTTTGGGGGGGAAGAATGATATGCCCTTCGATTTGCCCGATTATGCTCATTACATGTATATCGCTGGCAGGTTCAGGGGGCGTACTGACTTCGCCAAATGCAGTAATTGCCTGAGTCATGGTTTCCCCTGCAGACATATAAGGAAAATCTCCCATATTTTTCGCCTCCGCTATACGTGTGCATTAAAAGTGTAACGTGCACTGCTAACTATTATGCTGACGGAAGCGGAAAATGATTCATATTTACCCGTTTAAATCTCCATTATGATAGGCATTATCATAGGTCTTCTTCCTATTTTTTGATAAAGGAACGTGGAAAGGAATTCCCGGATTTTATTTTTAATTGAGTTCCATTCAGTTACTCCGCCGGAAATGCATTGAAGTATAACTTCACCGACCTCGGCTTCGGCTTCTTTAATAAGTTCCTCTGATTCCCTCACATACACAAACCCTCTTGAGACAATATCAGGCCCTGCAATAACCTCGTGAGTTTGTTTGTCAATAGTAACGGCCACAACCATTATACCGTCCTGGGCTAATACCTTTCTGTCACGGAGAACTATATTGCCTACATCCCCCACTCCTAACCCATCTACGAGGATTTGACCTGCTTTTACTTTCCTGGTACATTCAGCCCGGTCTGGAGATTTAAATTCAAGGACATCCCCGTTTTCCAGGATAAAGGTGTTACTCCTTGGTATTCCCACTTGTTCGGCAAGATCCGCATGCTTTACTAAATGTCTGTATTCCCCATGTATAGGTACGAAATACTTAGGACATGTCAAATTAATCATGAGTTTTAATTCTTCCTGGCTTGCATGCCCTGAAGCATGTACGCAAGAAAATTTATCATAGATAACATCAGCACCTTGCCGAAAGAGATTATTAATGGTTCTTCCTATATATTTCTCGTTACCCGGTATTGGGGATGCAGATATAATAATGGTATCACCGGGGCGAATCCCTACCTGTCTGTGGGTGGACATAGACATACGGGTGAGGGCAGACATAGGTTCACCCTGTGTACCAGTGGTAATAATGGTTATTTTATCGGCACTTATTTTGTCAATTTCTTCAGTGGGTATCAGCATTTCCCGGGGGATATCCAAGTATCCTAATCTGGATGCAATCTCAACTGTATTTTCCAGGCTTCTTCCAATAATTGCAATCTTTCGACCCAGCTTCCATGACACATCCATTACCTGCTGTATCCGATAAATATTTGATGCAAAGGTTGCAACTATTATTCTCTGTTCAGCCTTACTGAATTGCTCAGCGAAAGCTTCACTGACATCCCGTTCGGACATGGTGTATCCGGGACGTTCAGCATTTGTGGAATCGGATAAAAGACATAAAACACCCCTTTGTCCAAGCTCCGCAAAAGCTTGAAAATCAGGCATTTCCGCAAAAACCGGTGTTTGATCAAATTTGAAATCAGCTGTATGCACAATAGTACCGATAGGAGTTGAAATTGCAAGGGCAACTACATCAGCAATACTATGGTTTACACGGATGAATTCAATGGTGAAGGGGCCAATCCCAATCTTATCGCCTGCCTTAACACACTTAAGGGAGGCCTTTGCCATCAGGGAATGTTCCTTTAGCTTCCCTTCGACAAGGCCGAGGGTAAGTCTAGTACCATAAATTACGGTATCGATTTCTCTCAGCACATACGGTATTGCACCTATATGATCTTCATGCCCGTGGGTTAGGATCAACCCGCAAATATTATCCTTGTTTTCCTTAAGATATGTAATATCAGGTATCACGAAATCAATTCCCAGCATTTCTTCTTCGGGGAATGCCAATCCTGCATCGACAAGTAAGATTTTCTTGCCATATTCAATTACCATCATATTTTTCCCAATTTCGCCCATCCCGCCTAATGGGATGATAGACA
>JAAZLO010000108.1 GCA_012689375.1 Bacillota bacterium
ATATTTCCATTTTCATCGGGTTGAGTTGGACGTAGCCTTCAACAAAATCTGTGTAGTCATAAGATGGGTGGAATTGAACAAAATTAAATTGTCCGCTTTCTTCTAACTCTTCATCGGTTTTAACACCAATCATTTGCTTAGCAATTTCTTTTGCTAAAAATGTTTTACCTGTTCCTGGAGCACCTGTAAGGATGATGTTTTTGGTAGATTTCAGTAAATCTATATATGGTTGTATTTGCTTCATTTCTTGTATGCTTTTTTGTTTTTCATTCCATTGAATGATTAGTTCATTAAATCGGTCAAAAAATACTTTTAGATTTTCATTTGGAGGATTATTGTCAAGTAATCCCAAATCTTGAATAGAATAGCTTACAACATCCTTTGCATTACTTATTGGATAACTGTCTTTTACGATTTTTAGTCCAACAATTGTGTCATTATCCCAAAGAGCATTGACATTAATTGCCGTGTCTTCCCAATTTAGATAACAACCTCTCCCTTTATAAACAGTCGGATTTATGTTAATGCAAATGTCACCATTCGTATAGGACTCCCATTCTTTTATTTGATTTTGAATATTCTGTCCTTTATGTCCTTGTCCACTTCGATTGAAATTTTTAATATCTCTAATGTATCTATTATAACCGTCTCCAACTTTTTGGTCAGTTACACAGAATTCAAGGTGTGCTACAAAATATTCTAGAAGCGTCTTAAATTTTTCGTATTCAGTCATTCAATTAATATTAGTCGTTATTTCTATGGTCGTTTGGTTTTTTACACTGACGCACAACGGTTTCGGGGCTTGGCGAAGGTGGCGATTTTCACAACAAATGTTGATGCGGAGAACCAAACTTTGATTAACCACAAATGTGTCTGCGGAGCACTGAACCGCCACTTTTGCCAAACCCGTGTTAGCGGCTGGGCTATTGTCCGTCTGAAGTTGTGTCGTCATGATTTTCAATGCTTGTGTCATCTTCATATGCTTTATGATATGCTGGTCCAAAAGTGATGTCGTAGCCAACCCTGTTTATTACAACTTTATTTATGCAGTCAACAGTAACTTTATTTTCATTTACTGGTCGTCCGAATAAAGCTAAGTTCGGTATGCTTTGTGATTGTGCATAGTCCTTTAATTGAGGAATACGTCTAATTGACCTTCCGTAAATAGTTTCAAATGGAAACGCTCCTGTCCTAACATAACTGAAATAAGAAGGGTAAATTATTCCGTCAAGTCCTTTTTCTTTTGCTTTGAGTGCAATTTGTCTGCAAATGTCGTATGAGTGTTCACCTGCTAAAAACAGAAAATGAATTGCAATGTCAACGCTTTCAAATTCTTTTACACCTTCTTCTTCAAGCAATGCCGATAGGTCAAGAACTTTCAGTTTTTGTGTCGGCACTAACTTAGCCACAAAAAGATTGTCCTCAACGGTTGTCCTACATTCGTGAAGACAAAGTTCTAAGTCAGGTGAGCCATACAAAACAGGGAAACCGATGTCGTCAAATCTGTTTTTACCTAAATGCTCATCAGGTGCTGCGTCATATTCACCAAAGTCATGTGAAACTTTTGGATTTACTCTTAACCGATAGAAATATTCTTTGTCTGTAAGTTCTCTAACAGGATATGCGGTCAGTATTTTTTCAACTATTTCGTTACGCTCATCTGTATTCTGAAGCGATTTTAAAGGTTCTACTTCTCCAAGCATCCAAAATCTTGGACCATAATAAAACATTCCGATTTCACCTGCTTGCTCAATTAGTTTCACATCGTCTGCAAGCCAAGGAGGAATATCAATGTCGGTTTTATTAAAGTGTTGTGGATTGAATTGAATTAAAGGTGCACCACCATAATCAAGTTTTAGAATTGTGCTTCTAACGAAAAATCTGTAACATAAATCTTGAACTAATCCTTTGGTCAGTTTATGTCCGCTTACTGATTTGCATTTTGGGCATTTATCATTGTTGTCAATCCCGATTTTGTAAGCCTCAATCTTTAATCCTTCGTCACGGAAACAGTCAGAGCATAGGAGAATTTTAGTGTTTTCCTGCTCTTGTCGGTGATTGTTTCCCTCATGTTCCATTACAGCTTTATATGCTTTTTCAAAATCTGCCATTTGTCTGTCTGTTTAATGCCTGTCGGTTGATGTTCGCACGGTCGTCAAGCCTTGCCGCTAACATCTAATTTACGCAACAAATATACAACATTCGTATATATTAAACTTATAACATTCGTATATTATTTTTTGATTTAATTCAAATAAATATTATATAATCCAATATATCATATAAATA
>JAAZLO010000089.1 GCA_012689375.1 Bacillota bacterium
CGGTTGCTTTTTTGAAAGGACAGTTAATGTGCCAAAACGCTCACCTGAAGGGATTACTGCATCACCGAATATTTTTCTGATCGCTTCGGGCGGAGCAGAGGAAGATATATCCCAGTCAATAGGTACCCTACCAATTAAGGAATCCCGGACAGCGCCCCCCACTATGTAGGCCTCATGCCCGTTGTTTATCAGTGTCATAATAATATCTGAAATATATTGCGGAATGTCTATTT
This sequence comes from Bacillota bacterium, assembly GCA_012689375.1. GTDB lineage: Bacteria > Bacillota > SHA-98 > UBA4971 > UBA4971 > UBA4971. The sequence goes on from JAAZLO010000089.1 coordinate 234, forward strand.
CTGCCTTTAGTATTATAGGATTCTTACAGTTCATGTTATAGCCGGCCCTTTCAACTGTTTCATGGTAGTTTATGGGACTCCAAGGAATTAATTTTTAGAAATATAATGTATCCGCATAAAAGGTTGGTACTTAGTATGAGTATAGCTGAGGTCATAAAGATACGTCAATTACAATCCCTGCCTTCTGAGATATTAGGCCATACATTTAGCAGGTATTATCATAGGGAAGTCCTGTGATGTTCCGGGGTTTTGGCTGTACGAATGAGACTGCGTACGCAGCCATATGTTAACATATAGCCTGATATTGTAAGCTATATGATGATAAAATGTGTAGCCGGGCCATAAATTGAAGTATTTGTAAATAATCCTTGTATTTAGGTGTTTTTTAGTATAAAATGGATATATCGTATTTTCAGCCGCTTGGGAAGGGGGGAAATAAATGCACCGGAAAGGGGGATTTTCCGGGCTGATAAACATTTGTGAGGACGGGACCATAACATTGCCGAAACATTTACGCAGCCGGCTCGGATTGGAACCCCATGATCACCTGTTTTTTCAGTTGAAGGATGGGCACATAGTAGCCTCTAAAGTAAAGGATAAAAACCGAGAATATTATGTGAATACCAAGGAACAGGAAAAGAACAAGTGAGTTCCGATATATTGGATTAAATGGTACCATGTTAGCGGGTCACCGCTATTCCATAGATGGATTAGGAGAGGAGTGCATAGAGGCTCCTCTCTGTTAATTTTGCGCCGGTACAGTTGCAATACAAAGCAAAGCCTGACAATTACATGGACGGCCTTGAACTAACTTCAGCGGCTGACTGCCGCTTGCAAGCGCATGAAAACTAAAGAGACGAAACAATCACCTGCAAACCTCCTAATTTAACCGCTACAATAGAGGAAACTAACAGGGTTATGTTGAAAATGTATATAAAATACTTGAAACCTACTTTTAACTGCTGAAAGCGGAGTTGGGGGTAGGTATGTTGTTGTGGGGGAATCGAATATTATGAGTCGATTTCAGGCTGTTGTTCTTGCTGCAGGTCTTGGAACCAGGATGCGATCAAAATTCCCCAAGGTTATCCATGAAATCTGTGGGAAGCCTATGATTGCTTTTGTGCTTGATGCGTTGGAAGCGGCAGGGGCGGAACGCACTTTCGTTGTGGTAGGGCATTTAGCGGATCTCGTTAAGGAAACTGTGGGCACAAGGGCAACATGTGTTCTCCAAGCTGAACAAAAAGGAACTGGCCACGCTGTTATGCAGGTTGAAGATGCCCTTCTCGGATACGAAGGACATATAGTAGTTGCTGCAGGGGATGCCGTTTACTTAAAAGAACCTGATTTAAACCGTCTTGTTAAGCATCATATGTCAACAAAGGCTTCAGCCACCGTTTTATCATCAATTCCGAAAGATCCCTCCGGTTATGGGCGGGTGGCACGTGAGGCATCAGGGAAAATACGCCGAATTATAGAGGAAAAGGATTGTTCTCCTAAAGAGGCTTTAATAAAGGAAGTTAATAGTTCCGTTTACTGTTTTGAGAAACATCACCTGTTTGATGCCCTATCCCGGCTTACCCCTAATAATATTCAGGGAGAATATTATCTCACTGATGTAATCGAGATAATGATAAATGAAGGACTTCGTGTGGAAGTTGTGACTTCTGAAAACCCCTTGACTGCACAGGGCATTAACACCCGTGTTCAATTGGCTGAGGCTGAAAGGATATATAGATCTGAAATAAGGGAACGTCTTATGCTTTCAGGTGTTACCATGGTTGATCCTGAAACTGTGTTTGTGGACTTTGACGTAACCATAGGGAAGGATACAAAAATCTTACCGTTTTCAATAATCCAAGGGAGGACAACCGTCGGAGAAGATTGTATAATTGGGCCCTTTGTCCGTATTTGCAATTCAAAGATATCTAATAGGTCTTCCTTAAATAATGCCGTTGTTATTGAAGCCAAGGTAGGCGATAATGTATATGTAGGCCCTTATGCGTACCTCCGTAAAGGGACTGTACTTGCAGAGAGCACTAAAATTGGGACTTTTGTTGAAGTGAAAGAATCAATTGTTGGGAAAAACAGCAAGGTCCCTCATCAGACTTACCTTGGGGATGCAACAGTAGGGGAAGACGTTAATATAGGGGCAGGGACCATAACCTGTAACTATGACGGCTATTATAAACATCCTACGATCATCAGAGATAAGGTATTTATCGGGAGCAACGCTAATCTTGTGGCACCTGTTGAAATAGGTAAAGGCTCGTATATTGCTGCAGGCTCTACAATTACAGAGGATGTGCCTGAGAATGCACTGGGTGTAGCCCGGGGAAAACAAAGGAATATCCGGGATTGGGCTGTGAAGCAGCATAAGAAAGGGGCGGGGAAATGAGGTTCGGCAGGGAGTCCTCGCAGAACCTGGGATATATAGGGAGGCTTGTGTGATGAATGATATTAGTGGAGTACATCTGGTATTACCGTCTTACAAAAGGTTAAAGTTATTTACGGGATTGGCCCATCCCGAACTTGCTTTCGAGATTGCTTCACATCTTGGTATAGGGGTTTCCGCGATGAGGGTGGACAGATTCAAGGATGGTGAGATACGTGTAGGAATAAACGAAACAGTCAGGGGAGTGGATTGTTTTCTTATTCAACCTACATGCCCGCCGATAAATGAAAATCTCATGGAATTATTGATTATCGTTGATGCTATGCGTCGAGCGTCTGCAAAAAGGGTAACTGCGGTAATCCCGTACTATGGTTATGCAAGGCAGGATAGAAAGGCTAAAGCCCGTGATCCGATAACTGCCAAATTAGTTGCTAACCTTCTTGTTAAAGCCGGATGTGACAGAATAGTCACAGTGGATCTTCATGCGGGCCAGATCCAAGGTTTTTTTGATATCCCTGTTGATCCTTTACTTGGCATGCCTATTCTGGTGGATTATGTCAGGAATTCTGATCTTTCAGATTGTATAATCGCATCCCCTGATATCGGGGGGACAGTAAGGGCCAGGGCGATGGCAGAGAAACTCGGTGTCGGTTTGGTGGTTATTGACAAAAGGCGGCCTGCACCTAATATTTCAGAAGTAATGAATATTATTGGGGATGTTAAGGGGAAAACAGTTCTGCTGATTGATGATATAATTGACACCGGCGGTACAATTGTCCAAGCCGCGGAAGCTATTCAGAATGCAGGGGCAAAACAAGTATTCGCCGCATGTACCCACGCCTTATTATCAGGGCAAGCAAAGGAACTTTTATCTTCTTCGGTTCTTAAGAAGACAATTGTTACAAATACAATACCGATGACTGATGAAAGGTGTCCTGAAAGAACTGAAGTCCTGTCTGTTGCGCCTCTTTTAGGCGAGGCAATCAAACGCATTTATCAGGACCTTCCGGTTTCAACGTTGTTTGAGTAAGTGGGTTGTGCTGTCAAGAAGGAGTTGAAATAAAGTGAGACAAGTGGTAATAAAAGGGGAGCTAAGGAATGAGGTGGGCAAGGGCCCTTCCAGACGAATGCGGGCCATGGGTAAGTTGCCTGCCGTGGTTTACGGTAAAGATGAAGAAACAATAACCATCTCCTTGGATGAGCGCGAATTTGAAAAGGCCATGCAAGTCGGGCTTGGCGGGGGGACCCTAATTAAACTGGTGTTACCTAAGGAGCCTGGTGGGGAAAATCTAGATCAGATTGAAAAAACCACGATTATCAAAGAAGTACAGTCAGATGTTATCCGCGGCAATATTATTCATGTAGATTTTCAGTCTATCTCTTTGGATGAGGCTATCACTACAAGAGTGCCTATAGCACTCATAGGTGAGGATGCCAGACCAAGTGATGAAGGTATTATCCAACACATGATGTGGGAATTGGAGGTAACTGCGCTTCCCCTGGATATTCCCGAGCGAATAGAAATAGACGTGTCCGAAATGGAAATAGGTGATTCCATTAAAGTAGGGGATATTGCAGTTTCCGAAGATATCCAGATAAATACAGGCGAGGAAGAAGTTATTGTATTAATCACTGTTCCTGGACTGCCGGAGGAAGAAGAAGAGGAAGTTGAAGAAGAGATCCCGGAAGGCTTGGAAGGCGAACCGGTACATGAAGAGGCAGCAGAGGATCATGTTGATGACGGAGTACATGAATCGGAATAAAAAACTCGGCAGGGATATAAGGCTTGTGGTGGGTTTGGGGAACCCAGGCAGCCGATACGAAGGATCCAGGCATAATGTTGGGTTCGAAGTCTTGGATATCCTGGCTGTCAGATACAAGTTTCATTTTTCTGAGTATAGATTTTCATCCCTTATCGGCTATGGGAATATAGCAGGAATGGATATTATTTTTGCCAAGCCTCTTACGTATATGAATCGAAGTGGCATTGCGGTTAACGCCATAAAAATCCGGCATTGCCTTGAACTAAATCATGCCCTCATTGTTTTAGATGATGTTTCCCTTGAACAGGGCAGATTGAGAATTCGTGCAAAAGGGAGCGACGGCGGTCATAATGGACTGAAATCTGTCATAAAGGCTTTATGTACAGATGAGATCCCCAGGCTTCGCATTGGTATCGGAATGCCTGATCCTACCCGGGCTATGGTTACCCACGTTCTTGATAGATTCGATAAAGAGGAGATCCCCATTATTTCAGGGGCACTGGAGGATGCTGCAGATGCTGTATCCTTTTGGGTGGAGCATGGTATAGATCAGACTATGAATAAATTTAATCGTTAATTAAAACCTAAACAGCGGATATTAGAAGGGGCAGGGTCCCCTTCTTTTTTTCTATGACTTCATTTACCTCAGGAAACCACTCTTTGTCAACAAAAATGGATTTCAGTGAAAGAAGTGCTTTGTATGTGGGAAAAATCTTCTCACCATATAAACCTACAAACCCCAAGTATTTTTGAACATACCCTATAGCTACTGCTATATGCAGTTTTTATTCATATCTGAGTTTAAATAATAGTTGGCATCAGACTTGCATTACTAAAGGGTGGATCTGTATTTTTTTAGGAAGCTTCGGCCATATGGAGGGAACCAGTATGAGAATTTATGCAAAGGATGACATGTTTATCATACTGTCCAAGGCTATGGACGGATTGTCTATGAGGCATCAGATAATTGCGGACAATATTGCAAATGTGGATACACCCGGCTTTAAAGCACGCGATGTTTGTTTTGAGGATCAATTACGTTCAGCGATAACGCGTGGGAACCCTGGATCAGCCGGTGTAGTAATTCATAAATATCCGGGTAAGACCAGATTAGACGGAAACAGTGTAGATATTGATATGGAATCTGCAAAAATGGCTGAAACCACTGTTCTTTATTCTGCCATGTCTAGACTGATTTCTGAAAGGTTCTCTATGCTGAGAACGGTAATAACCGAAGGGAGGCGCTAGTTGAATGAGTATATTTTCATCCTTGCAAACAAGTGCCACCGGGCTCACTGCTCAACGCCTGAGAATGAGTGTTATTGCAAATAACCTTGCAAATATAAATACCACAAGGACACGTGAAGGTACTCCATATCGTAGGCAATTTATAGTATTTGCCCCTTTATTGCGGAAAGGAATATCGGGCGAGGTTGCGGGACGGGAAAACAGATCCCCGGGTTCCGGTGTAGCCGTAGTAGGTATTGTTCAAGA
>JAAZLO010000090.1 GCA_012689375.1 Bacillota bacterium
ATTTGGATCTGCCCGGGCCGAATTGGCCCGGCGGATCCGGATGGCGGAGTTTATATCGCTGAAATATTAGATTGATTTCAGGACTGTCTAACTAAATGTAAGCGAGTCGTTCGTGTAAAAGAAAGGGGAGCGGATAGTTGGAAAACATTTTACAACTAACCATCGCCGGGATTGCAATGGGGCTAATTTATGGGTTAATAGGTATGGGTGTTAACCTAGTATACAATGCTACGGGTGGCTTAAATTTTGCACAAGGATCCCTTGTGCTGTTAGGCGCCTATATGGGAGTTACCTTTTGTATGCTTCTGCGTTTACCAATAATTATTGGAATACTGCTTGCCCTAGTCGCAATGGCCGGGGTCGGTGTAGCCTTTGGGAAACTCGTATATGAGCCTGTAAGGAAACAAGGTCCACAGATGTTCCTTATGGCTGCTATAGGCTCCGGAATTGCCATTGTTGAAGCTACACAAATTATTTGGGGGAAGATTCCGTATTTTTTCCCACGCTTAATTTCGATATCATCGGTAAAAATCGGAGGGAGCATAGTAGACACGCAGAGCTTTATAATCTTACTTTGTTCGGTGCTTATACTTTTAGGTGTACTTTATTTATTAAGGAACACTCAGCTTGGACTCGCAATGCTATCTGTTGGTCAAGATAAAGAAGTTGCAGGATTAATGGGGATACGTGTGGGACGTACAATTAGTTTAACATTTTCGCTAAGTACTGTATTGGCGTCTGTAGCGGGTATACTTGTTGCGCCTCTCTTTTTCGTTTCGCCGAGTGTAGCAGACATAATGATAAAAGGCATGTGTGCGTGTGTTATTGGCGGATACGGACCGAAAGTTATGGGGGTCATCGTAGGCGGAGTATTATTAGGTGCTGTGGAAAGTTTTGCGGCATTCTATATATCATCAGCTTACCGTGATGCATGGGCTTTTTTGCTCCTGACTGTATTTCTACTTGTGAGACCCAGGGGGTTATTCGGCCGAGAAGTTGCTGAAAAAGCATAGGTTTATAATGTCGGGTTGTTGTCGGAAGGAGGTAGGGTATTGCTCAAGAAAATTTTAATGTGGGGAAGCCTCGCTTTAGTTGCCATAGTCTTCCCATATGCTGTGTCATCGTATACGTTGTATTTAATTAATTTGTCAGGTGTCTATGTGATATTGGTTATAGGACTCAACTATGTTTTCGGGTTTACCGGACAGATATCCCTTGCCCATGCAGGATTTTGGGGGCTTGGCGCGTATACCTCCGCTTTACTCACAACGCGTTTTGGGTTTTCATTTCTCGGGGGGCTTGTTATAAGCGGACTGATTGGTATGGCTGCAGGTCTCCTCGTGGGCCTGCCCAGTTTAAAATTAAAAGGTTTCTACCTTGCTATCAGCACATATGCTGTTGGCGGTATTATCAATCTCGTGCTTAACAACTGGTCTTCAGTAACGCGTGGTGCAGATGGGATACCGGGGATACCACCACCGCAAATAGGCTCCTGGGTAGCAAACACCGGAATGAAAAAGTACTATCTTATGCTTGTGTTTGTTATCCTTGTCGTAGTTGCATTCGATCGGCTTAAAAAATCTAGGATTGGCCGTGGGCTACAAGCATTGGGTGATAATGAATTTGCTGCTGAATCTATGGGTATAAACACCTACGTATATAAACTTATCGCATTTTCCGCCAGCGCAATATGTGCGGCTATTGCCGGGAGTTTATTTGCACATTTAATTGGATACACAAGTCCGGATAACTTTACATCTGCAGAATCTATAACTTTATTTTGTATGTTGTTGTTAGGTGGAGTAAGATCTACCCTTGGTCCGGTAATTGGCAGCGTTTTGCTGGTATTATTGCCTGAATTTATGCGATTCCTCGATGAGTACTGTATGCTTATTTATGGAATTTGCGTGGTAATATTGGCGATATGGGCCCCGGAAGGGATTATGGGGTTCATAGGGAACAGAATTGCCCGGCGGCAGGTTGCAAAGAATGTAATGCTCAGCTCGCAGAAAAGTGGGGTGAGTGAATGTGACTAGTTTTAACGGTGAGGCCATACTGGAAACTAAGCAGCTGTCAAAACGGTTCGGGGGATTATATGCAGTTAAGAATGTAGATATTAGTATCCGACCGGGTAGAATCCATGGGTTAATTGGGCCTAACGGATCAGGGAAAAGCACACTTATCAATGTTATTACAGGAGTATATACTCCGACAGCTGGTGAAATCACCTTTAAAAATGAGATATTGCCGCCTGAACGTGCCTCTGTAAGGATGGAAAGGGGTATGGTCCGGACATTTCAGACTTCCAGATTATTCGAAGAACTGTCAGTTATAGAAAATGTTATGGTAGGTGCACATTGTCGCACGAAAAGTGGGATTATACCTATATTACTCAAAACCAGAGGTGTAACGGCTGAAGAAAAAAATGTCCGGGAACGTGCTGAATATTGGTTAGACTTCGTAGGATTCGAAGGTGATGTCTGCCAAAAAGCTAAGGCACTTGCACATGCCCCAAGGAGGATCGTGGAAATTGCAAGGGCCCTTATCAGTGAGCCGGATGTTATTTTCCTGGATGAACCTGCCGCCGGTATGAACCCTGAGGAGAAACTTTGCCTAATGGAGTTAATGTGTAGAATCGGCGAACTGGGTAATGCTCTAGTCGCTATAGAACATGATATGAAGGTTATTATGGGGATATGCAATATTATCTCGGTTCTGAACTTCGGCACTAAAATAGCGGAAGGGACCCCTACCGAGATTCAAACAAACAAAGCAGTTATAGAAGCATACCTCGGGGAGGCAAAGAAAAATGCTTAAAGTAGAGGGGCTTCAAGTCCATTATGGGTTACTTTGTGCCGTAAGAAATGCATCTTTAAGCATTGGGCAGGGGGAAGTAGTAACAATAATCGGCCCAAACGGGGCAGGGAAAACCACTACCCTAAAAACCATAGCCGGATTGTTGAAACCTACTGCAGGGACTATTGAATTAACAGGGCAAAGTATGACTCCTGGAGAACCTGCAGATATGGTTGAAGCAGGTATTACCCTTGTCCCCGAAGGGAGACAGATTTTCCCTTACTTTTCAGTCCTCGAGAATCTTAGGGCAGGCGCATATAGCAGACATGCCAAGGGGGCCTCTAAGGCTGAGGTTGAAAAGGATTTGGAGGAAGTCTTCAAATTATTCCCGATATTAAAGGAGAGGATGGGGCAAAGCGGTTGGAGCCTTAGTGGCGGCGAACAGCAGATGTTGGCTATAGGGCGTGGCTTAATGGCTAAGCCTCAATTGATGCTGTTAGATGAACCCTCATTAGGGCTGGCGCCGATGATAGTATCAGATATGTTTGACGTTATTCAAAAAATTAGTGATACAGGAACAACAATATTGCTGGTGGAACAAAATGCAACTTCTGCCTTGGAGCTTGCAGATCGGGCTTATGTAATGGAAGCCGGAGAAATCATTACAGGTGGATCAGCTGTTGATATTCAGAATGATCCAAAGATTCAAGAGGCATATTTGGGCATGAGGGGTTAATTAACGGTATGCGTTAATTAATTGCTAATTTAACTTAAGCGAGATACTGGAAGGGGTGTAATAAAAATGTCAGAAAATAAACGAATACAGGTCGATCTTCTCCGTGGGTTTGCCAAATCAGTTCTAAAAAACTCAGGTTTATCAGAAAAGGATTCTGCAATAGCAGCCGATATAATTGTTACCGCAGATATGCGAGGGGTATCATCTCATGGGATGGTTGCCCTCCCTGGCTATGTTACTCAGATGCAAAAAGGCGGCATAGATCCAAACTCTGATATCAAGGTATTAGCCGAATCCCCTGCAACTACATTGGTAGACGGTTGTGCTGGCATGGGTCAGGTTGTATCTTACAAATCTATGGCGCTGGCTATTGAGAAGGCAAAAAAATCCGGTGCCTGCGTTGTAAGTGTGAGAAACAGTAACCATCTGGGTGCCTGCGCCTATTATTCAATGATGTGTGCAAAAGAAAATATGCTGGGCATAGCCACTAGCAATGCCGCGGTGCTTATGGCGCCGACTGGCGGAGCTGGACAGCTAATTGGCAACAACCCCTTATCTATAGCCGTTCCCACCGGTGAAGGCTACCCTATGGTCCTTGATATGGCAATGAGTGTTGTAGCAGCCGGAAAATTATTTAATGCTATGAAAGCGGGGGAGCAAATTCCTGAGGGATGGTCCCTGGATTCTATGGGCAGGCCTACTACAAACCCTGCAGATCTTTATGAAGGTGGGACTTTACTTCCTGTAGGCGGATATAAGGGATATGGTCTTGCATTGATGGTGGAAGTCCTGGCTGGTGTATTGAGTGGTGCAGCTCTAACAGTAGATATCGTGTATTTCCGTGGTGAGCCGGAAAAGCCTACCAATTCCGGTCACATGTTTATTGCCCTTGATATTACGAAATTCATGTCAATTGATAGTTTTAAATCCAGGATCGGTGAATTAATCGGCCGGATGCAAAATGCCCCGAAGAGTCCGGGTGTTGATAGAATATTTGTACCCGGGGAGATAGAATCAGAGGCGTACAACTATTGTAAGGAACACGGAGTTGCATTGGCTGAACCTGTAATTAAGGATCTTCGGGCATTAGGGGAAGAGACAGGAGTCCGGTTCCCAGGTTAGAGGGGGTCTAATTTTAACTATTATATAAGGGGGATCGCGCCTGTTCATTTTGAATGGGGGCAGGTGCACATATAGGGGCCGGGGGTAAATCCTAAACGATAACCATTAGGGTAATAAGGTGGAGCCTGCCGGCCCTAAATAAAGATAATTGAGGTTCTAGGGGGGATTCTCTTGAAGCATAAAGTTCTCGTTACAAGGAGATTGCCTGATCAGGCCATGAATATGCTTGAGGAATCATGCCATGTCAAACTAAATGCTTTTGATAGGGCCATGACGGAGGGCGAGTTAATTGATGAAATACACGATTGTGACGGCCTGTTGTCTTTACTCACTGATAATATTGATAAAGAGGTTATGGATGCCTCTCCTAACCTGAAGGTCATCGCTAATTATGCTGTGGGTTTCAATAACATCGACGTTGCTGCTGCGACAAAAAAAAGGATTGTTGTCTGCAATACTCCGGGGGTGTTGACCCAGACAACTGCTGATTTTGCATGGGCATTACTTATGGCAGTTGCCAGGCGGGTGGTTGAAGCAGATAGGTTCATGCGGGGCGGTAAGTATACCGGTTGGAGCCCAACACTGCTTCTCGGCTGTGATATTTATGGGAAGACCCTGGGGTTAGTTGGTATGGGAAGAATTGGCGCCGCAGTTGCAAAGCGGGCATCAGGATTCAACATGAATGTAGTTTATTACGATATAAAAAGATTATCTCAGGATGAGGAGGAAGCCTTAGGCATAAAATATATGAATTTTGAAGCATTACTTAAAGCTTCAGATTTCATTAGTATTCATGTACCCCTTTTCCCTGATACCAGGCATCTTATTGGCAAAGAGCAGTTTTTGATTATGAAAGACAGTGCCTGTCTTATTAATACAAGCCGTGGGCCGGTTATAGATGAAAATGCACTTGTCGAAGCCTTGAAATTGAAACAAATAGCCGGTGCAGGCCTTGATGTATTCGAAAATGAACCTTTTATGGCGCCGGATCTGAATAAACTTGATAATGTTGTTTTGGCACCCCATATTGCTAGTGCTACCAATGAAACGAGGACATTAATGGGGGTAATGGCTGTTAAAAACTTACTTGCCGGGCTTGCCGGGAAACTTCCGCCGAACTGTGTAAATCCGCAAGCATGGGATTGACGGCATAATCCGATTGGAGAGGGGGGATTGCTATGTTAGGTGGATACATGGGAAAGATCCTATGGGTAGATCTTTCAGAGAATAAACTCAGGGAAGAATATTTAGATGAGGATATGTGCCGTTCCTATCTTGGTGGGATTGGCATTGG
>JAAZLO010000091.1 GCA_012689375.1 Bacillota bacterium
ACTAATCCATCCATTGAACAATAGTTGTTCCCTATATGTTGGGTATGTATAAAGAGCCTTGTTACCGGTTCTCCGCATGAACGCATGGGGCTGCACGCGCGACTTTCAATAAAGGCTTTATATCAACTAAGATTTTTAATTAAGGGCTTGACATTTATTTAATACCTAAAGTATAATTATGCATATATACTGCAATATTATGCGGAGGGAGTTGTAAGAAATGAAAAAGATGTCCTTTGTGCTTATATTATCTGCGGTGCTTATCCTTATGGTGAGCGCCTCAACTGTTCTAAGTGCAAAACCTGTTTTAAAAGTCGGAACCAGTGCTGATTTTCCGCCTTTCGAATTTCAAGATGAAAAAACCGGAGCTTATTTAGGTTTCGATATTGATTTAATTAAAGCTATCGGAGCCGAAGCTGGTATGGAAGTCAAAATTGTAAACACTGCATGGGACGGTCTTATTCCCGGCCTTCTGACCGGTAACTATGATTGCATTATGTCAGCCATGACAATTACAGATGAACGCCTGGGTTCAGTAGCATTTTCTGATCCGTACTTTTCTGCAAGCCAAGTTATTGTAACAAGATCAGATGATTCTAGTATTAAGACTGTCGAAGATCTCGTAGGTAAAGAAATTTCAGTGCAGATTGGGACAACCGGGGATATAGAAGCTTCTGAAATTGAAGGGGCAACCATTAAACGCTTTAACCTGGCCCCCGATGCAATTCAGGAAGTCAGAAATAAGGGCGTCGCTGCCTGTGTTATTGATTTTTCAGTAGCAGAGGAAATCTCTAAACAATATACGGATATTAAATTCGGTGAGCCGTTTACTGAAGAATATTATGGTATTGCCATAAATAAGAACAACGTCGAGCTTCTCAATAAAATAAATGAAGCCCTTGCCTCTGTTAAAGCTTCAGGAAAATATGATATGATATTTGAGGACTGGTTCAGCATAAACTAGCCCTACGGCACGTGTTTGGTTAAATCCGATCTTACATTAACCGGTCACAACGGCTATATAAGCCGCGGTGACCGGTCTTTATGAAATGTAGGATAACGGGGGAATTGATATGACACTGGATTTTTCAATAATCCCAGGGATCATACCTGCATTACTTTTAGGCACACGCCTGACTGTGGAACTTGCAGTTATTGCAGTAGCAATCGGTCTCGCTATAGGATCCTTTGTAGGGATAGGCCGGGTCGGGAGTAGACGTATAGTGCGTACAATCACCGGTATATATGTCGACTTCATAAGAGGCACACCGTTGTTAGTACAATTATTTCTTGTATATTTTGGCCTGCCTCAACTCATAGGCCGCCCTGTGCCCCCTTTTACCGCTGCTATCGCCGCAATGGGAATTAACAGCGGAGCGTATGTCGCAGAAATTGTAAGGGCAGGCATACAATCTATAGACAAAGGGCAAATGGAGGCAGCCAGATCGATCGGGCTAACCTCCCCCCAAGCCATGAGGTATATTATTTTCCCTCAGGCTTTCCGACGGATTATACCCCCCCTTGGGAATGAATTCATAGCCATGTTAAAGGATTCATCTTTGGTATCAGTGATTGCCCTGGAGGAACTCCTCCGTAAGGGACAGGTAATAATTACGAGAACATTTAGGCCTTTTGAAATTTACATGGTCGTGGCCTTAATTTATTTAATAATGACACTGATAATATCCAGACTGGTGGCTTGGTCTGAAAAGAGGTTGAAGGTAGTTGATTAGAACTTGTGAATTAAAAAAGTCTTTCGGAACGAATCATGTGCTACGTGGAATTAATATCACAATTAGCCCCCATGAGGTAGTTGTGATTATAGGGCCGTCCGGCTCAGGGAAAAGCACGCTCCTTAGATGTCTTAACCTCCTTGAGGAACCTACCTCAGGTAAAGTGTTCTTCCGCGGGCAATGCATTACGGATCCACATGTTAACGTAAATGAAGTACGACGCGAAATGGGTATGGTATTCCAACGATTTAACCTTTTTCCCCATATGACCGTAATAGATAATATCACTTTAGGACCTATGAAAGTCAGGGGGGCATCGCCGGAGAAGGCTAAACAAATCGGCTTGGATTTATTAAAGAAAGTAGGAATAGCCGAAAAAGAAAATTCTTATCCGTCTGAATTATCCGGTGGGCAACAGCAACGCGTTGCTATTGCCCGGGCTCTTGCCATGAAACCTATGGCTATGTTATTTGATGAAGTTACGTCAGCCTTGGATCCGGAGATGATTGGGGAGGTCCTTGATGTTATTGAAAAACTGGCTGAAGAGGGCATGACTATGGTCATAGTAACCCACGAGATGGGTTTTGCACGTGAAGTGGGTGATAGAATTCTTTTTATAGATGAGGGGTTAATTGTAGAGGAAGGTCCCCCTGAACAAGTCTTGGCAAAACCCCGGAACCCAAGAACCCAGGCTTTCTTGAGTAAGGTGTTGTAATATATGCCTTTTCGTCTCTGAGTTCATTGAAGCTTATTTGCTCTTGGACTTATCCTATGACGCTTTTCACCACTCTCAGCATGTTTTCGCCCATTATCCCCTTTATATCCTTATCAGAATATCCCTGGGCAGCCAGTTTATCTGCAATCCTCGGAAGTTTTGATACATCCTTTAATTCATCGGGGAGTTCATCAAAGGGCAAGCCGTCGAAATCGGATCCTAACCCTATGTGTCTCGGACCTATAATTTCAGATAAATAGTCAATATGGTTGATAACTCCTTCAAGAGAGCGGTTTCCCCTGCCAAGAAAAAACCCGGCGAAGTTTATTCCTATGACTCCCCCTTTTCTTGCTATAGCCTCAGCCTGATCGTCACTAAGGTTTCTTGGGTGAGGGCATAGTGTCTTTGAATTGGAATGTGAGGCAATTATAGGTTTTTTTGAGACCCCTATCACATCCCAAAACCCCGCCTCTGACAGATGGGATACATCCACAACCATACCCAACCTATCCATTTCTTCCACCACTTGAATGCCAAACCTGGTTAGCCCGCCTTGCGTTCGTTCTTCAAAGGCTCCATCTGCAATTTCATTCCTGAGGCTCCACGTGAGAGTCATGAGCCTGACACCAAGCCTATAAAAGATCCTTAAGAGCTCAATCCTGCCCTCTAACACCTCCCCTCCTTCAATAGACAGAAAGGCTGCTATTTTCCCTTCACTACGTGCCTTTTCCACGTCACTCCCAGTTTTAACGAATACCATTTTATCGCTGTTATCTTCAATTTCCCTGTAAAATGTGTCTACAAATTGCAAAGCCCGCCTGGTGCCTGCGCCCGGAAAGTATTCCTCCGGTACATATATAGCAAATATTTGCGCTGAAACTCCTCCCTCGATCATCCGCGGCAGATCCAATTGTCCGCCTTTATCCTTATCCGCCAACCTGCGTTTGCCTTCTACAATATCCATAAGCGTATCACAATGGGCATCCATTATAAACATTTATCATACCTCCAAAATAATCACAATTATCATATAATGAGTATATCACCTAAGTCTGGAAATCAACATTAATAATAGGTGTGATAGAAACCTATACTGAGTAAGGGGTGTTATTATGTCTGTCACTGATCTTCCGGCTTGGCAAGATTTAATCTCTCACGAAAAACAAATGAGGAAGATACATATGCGGGAATTATTTATGTCAGATCCTAACCGGTTCCAAAAGTTTTCTATCCGGTTCAATGATTTATTATTTGATTATTCTAAAAACCGTATTACGGAAGAAACCATGTTTCTCCTGTTTAATCTTGCAGACCAAACTAAATTACGCGAATCAATAGAAGATATGTTCAGCGGTAAAAAAATAAACACAACTGAGAACCGGTCTGTATTACATATAGCATTACGAAACAAATCTGATCGCCCTGTTTACTCAAACGGTAAAGATATAATGCCGAAGGTTAATGCAGTCCTGGCTAAAATCCGCACTTTCTCAGAGGCTGTACGTACAGGAGAATGGAAAGGGTGCACCGGACACCCCATTACTGATGTGGTTAATATCGGTATCGGCGGATCGGATCTGGGTCCCCGTATGGTTACCTACGCGCTCAAACCATACGGACATCATAGATTACGCGTACATTTTATATCAAACGTTGATCCTACGGATCTTACTGAAACTTTAAAAAACCTGAAACCCGAAACCACCTTGTTTCTTATTGCATCTAAATCTTTCACGACTCAAGAGACAATGATAAATGCCAAATCAGCACAAAAATGGTTTACTGATCGGACCCTTGGTAAAACAAATTTTAGCAAACACTTTGTTGCTGTATCCGCAAATGAAAAAGTAGCCAGAGAATTCGGTATAGACGAAAACAACATATTCCCTTTCTGGGATTGGGTTGGGGGGCGTTATTCACTGTGGTCTGCAGTAGGCCTTTCCGTTGTACTCTATATCGGTATGGATAACTTTGAAAAACTCCTAGAAGGCGCACATAAAGTAGATGAGCATTTTAGGACAACACCCTTCGATCGGAATATTCCTGTTATTATGGGTCTTTTAGGGATTTGGTACAATAATTTTCAAGGCGCGAAGAGTCATGCCATCCTGCCTTATGATGAGTATCTCATATACTTCACCGATTTCTTACAGCAACTCGATATGGAGAGCAATGGCAAGAGTGTTACTAAATCAGGGAGCCTTGTAGATTATGAGACAGGCCCAATACTCTGGGGGAGTCCGGGTACCAATGGTCAGCATGCCTTCTATCAACTCCTGCACCAGGGTACAAAACTTGTCCCGTGCGATTTTCTGATTGGCGCTAAAAGTCATAACCCTATCAATATGCATCATACTGTCTTAATAGCGAATTTCCTAGCGCAAACTGAGGCCCTTATGAAAGGCAAGACTCTAAGTGAAGCATATAATGAACTTAAAGCCCGGGGTCACACAGGAAGGGCGCTGGAAATTCTCGCTGCAAACAAAACCTTCGAAGGAAATAGGCCAACCAATAGTTTCTTGTATAAAAAACTAACACCTGAAACCTTGGGTATGCTTATCGCTTTATATGAGCATAAGATTTTTACCCAAGGCATAATTTGGAATATAAACAGTTTTGATCAGGCAGGGGTCGATCTCGGCAAAGAACTCGCCGAGAAAATTCTGCCGGAGCTAAAAAGCAATAAGCAGATAAAAAGTCACGACAGCAGCACAAACGGACTGATTAACACATATAAGAATATGCTAACGTTACAAAATTGATGCCAGCGTCTGGCTGGCTATAACCACCAGGACTAAAGCAAAGGGATAAATAGCAGCATATGAAGCAGCCACATCCTCACTTCCTGCTGCAGTAATAAGGGCACCAAGTGCAGGGGTGCTTGTCATCCCCCCGCATATTGAGCCTAAAGCATCAGGAAGACTGAGTTTAAATATTGAAATAGCTAAAATAAACCCTATACACATAGGGATCAAGGTCACTACAGCCCCGCCTAAAAACAGGAGCCAGCCATATTCTGCCACTGTTTCTACAAACCCATGACCTGCAGCCATCCCGGCGCCTGCAAGAAACAGCATAAGGCCTGCTTCCCGCATTACATTAAGTAATCTGCTTGAGGGCCTAAGAAGCAAAGAGCCGATTCCCCCGAAATGTCCTACGATAAGACCGGCTATAAGAGGCCCGCCTGAAAGACCGAGGTTTATCCCGTGAGTACCCGGAATCATAAACCGGATGCGCCCCAATACGGTCCCAATAGCCAGGACCGCCATAAAGGGAAGCATACCCAGCTCATCAAAGGCCTTCCGTTGTTTCCCGGTCAGAGTCTGGAGCTTATCCAACCCAAATGTGGGACCGACCGCATGAATTATATCCTTATGTTCAAATACAGTCTGAGCTGTAGGAACGAACTCAATACCTGCTCTTTTTATCCTTGTCAGCATAATCCCGTATTGTTCATTCAGAGACAGATCTTGGAGCGTCTTCCCTACTAACGTGGAGGATTCTAAAACCAGGTTCCGCATTTCCAAACCGGGTTGATTCATCCGCACCGAAGTGCAAGGCCCTACCATTTCTTCGAGTCTCTTGAGAGCATCATCTGTACCAACTGCCCGTATTACGTCCCCTTCAAGCAAAACAGTATCGCGAAATGCAGGAAAAACCTGATTGCCTTTTTTAATTCGGGAAATTATTGCCCCAGTAACCGCTGCAACATTAAGTTCTGATAAGGTCTTGCGGTATACGGCAGCCTGTTTCACAATGAAGTCTCTTATCATAAGATCTGTTTGAGACAATGGCCCAGCTGATTCAGTCAACGCCAGCATTTCTTCTCTGAGATCTCTACCAAGGAGCCTCGGTAAGGCTTG
This sequence comes from Bacillota bacterium, assembly GCA_012689375.1. GTDB lineage: Bacteria > Bacillota > SHA-98 > UBA4971 > UBA4971 > UBA4971. Next base: position 6,312 of record JAAZLO010000091.1, read on the forward strand.
AACAAATAAAACAACTCCTACCACACCGAAGGGATAGGCTATCCCGTATCCAATGGATACAGCATTGTTTTTTGCAACTTCAAGTGCAGCAGCAAGCCCAGGTGTTGTAGTTAAAGCCCCTGTATAAATACCTGCTGACAAAGCCCCTGGCATAGCAAATATTTTAGAAAAGACAGCTACGGCAAAAGCGCTTGAAGCAACAATAGCAATAGCAATAGCGCCATAGGACATGGCATTTTTCTTAAGGTTCCTAAAAAATCTAGGGCCTGCAATAAGACCGACCGCCCCCACAAAGAGTGCAAGCCCCAAATCACGAATAAGCGGTGGGATCTCATAACCGAGATGACCAAAATAAAGTGCAGCCAACAAAACTCCGGATGTGCCAAGATTAATGCCTTTTACCCTGATTCCACCAAGAAGATATCCACACGCTGCGAGAAGGAATATGATCTCAAGTGTTCCGCCCATACTCCGATTCACCCTCCCGGTATATCCTTACAGATCCCAGCCTGATATTTTTTATCAGTGCCTGTAGGATGATTAACCCTTTTTTAATAAGACACGAACGCAAGGCAAACTTAAATATCCGTCTCAACACAATTATCGGAAATTATATGCAATTCACCTAAAATAAGTAACGTACGGTGGGTTCTGAGAGGCCCTGAAACCCTGAAAGCTAACACTTATTAGTGTTCTTCATCTGTATTCAATTTCCTGCCAGGCAATTTTGATTATTATTGATTTTTAATGCTAAAACCGTAAAATGTGAAACAAATTCGGACACAATACGTTCTAGCGGATATAAGACGGGGTAAAAATCCCAAAAAAGTAGGTTTTAAATGCATTATCAGGAGGTTTAACGTGATGAAAGCAGAAGTCCGTGTTGTAGAGGGTTTGGCTTTGGCCGCAAAAGGTGATTCAAACCATTGGGTAGCAATGGATGCTTTAACAGCATCAGGGGGAACAGGGGGTGCCTCCAATCCTATGGAGCTACTTCTGATGGCTTTTGGGGGTTGCATGATTATGGGTGTGGCTACAATACTTCGTAAGAAATCCCCTGATCTCAAAGGGCTGTCAGTTAAACTTGATGCCGAGCAATCCCCGTCAACACCACGGGTCTTTACTGATATCAAAGCAAAATTCATCGTACATGGTGAGGATATTAAAGAAAGTGACGTTGAATGGGCAATCAATAATACACACGAAAAGTTTTGCCCTGTCGGTGCTATGCTCAGTAAATCCGTAAAAATCAATTACGAATGGGAATTCAAATAAAAAAGGTGTTCTATTGTGAAAATTGATGCAGTCCGGGTTACACATAGGTATCCGTTATCCTTTAAAAAATATCCTAATGATGCAGGATATGACATGTATGCTATAAGCCATACAATTCTTTGGCCCTTTGTACCGAAACGAATACCGTTAAATATTAAAGCAAGCATTCCTGAAGGTGTATTCGGGAGGATTTGCGGGAGATCAGGCTTAAATGCCGAGGGTATATGTGTACTCCCGGGAACGGTTGATTCAGGTTATACAGGTCAGATATTTGCAGTCACAGTAAATTTATCCCTGATACCTCGCAGAATTCGGAAAGGCGATCGTATCGCACAATTAATCTTTATCCCGTTCTATGCAGCAGAAATAAGGGAAGTCCAGGATCTGCCTGCCACTGCCCGGGGAGACTCCGCTTTGGGCTCGACAGGCAGGAGATAGAAAGGGTGTATTTAACCTATTTCGGTAGGATATAAGGACAAGGCCCCGTCCAAAAGGCGGGGCTTATTATTATACATTAAATTCGTTTGTACCTTTAACAAATCAGGATAGTATTTTTAGGATAGGTGAATTATTCGCACAATGCCGTGACCTTAATTTCAACCTTGACATCCCTCGGTAACCTGGCAACTTCAACGCAAGCCCTTGCAGGAACCGAATTCCCCATAAATTCTCCATACACCGTATTAATTTTAGAAAAATCGTTCATATCTTTAATAAATACGGTGGCCTCCAATACTCTATCAAGGGATGAGCCTCCTGCTTCAAGAACGGCTTTAACATTCCTTAAAGACTGTAATGTTTGATCTTCCACATCCTCCGGTATCTCCCCTGTTATAGGGTGAATCGGCAATTGTCCCGAAACAAACAGGAATCCGCCTCCTTTTACTCCCTGAGAGTACGGCCCTACCGCTTTGGGTGCAGCATCTGTATTTACGTATTGCTTTTTCATTTGCCACCACCAACTCCTTTTAAGGCATTAAGTCCCGGACTGTAACCTTCCAATCATATCCTATCGACCTTATTGTGTATAATTCAATAAAGGTCCTATAACACCTTGCTGTAAAACCCTGATTTATGTAGCCTCATACACTTCCCGGGCCGCAGAAACACCCGCTCCGCGTTGAACGTTAAATCCCTGGCTGAGAAGGGCCTCCTCTAAGCCTGTAAGAACCAGCATGACATTTCTACGGGTACAGGAGTGCCCCATAAGGCCTATACGCCAGATTTGTCCCTTAACCGGACCGAGACCTCCGCCTATTTCAAGCCCATAATCAGTCAGCAAGTGATTTCGCACACTTGCATCGTTTACACCCTTAGGGATTTCTACAGAGGTTAGCATCGGAGCCTGGTAACCGGCCTGGGCGAAAAGTTTAAGGCCCATGGCTGTAAGGCCCGCTTTCAGTGCATTGCTATGGAGAGTATGTCTCTCAAACCTGGCTTCAAGGCCTTCCTCATGAATAATACGAAGACTTTCATAAAGGGCGTAGATCATATTTATAGGAGCAGTATGATGGTAGAAACGTTCCTTGCTCCAATAACTGTGGAGCATAGTCATATCGAGATACCAGCTTTGCACCTTATTTTTGCGTGAGGCAAGCCTCTTTTCAGCACGCTTATTCATAGTAACCGGAGATAACCCAGGGGGACAGGATAAACATTTCTGGGTACCGCTGTAGACTATATCCATGCCATCCTCATCTACACGAACAGGTGTACCGGCAAGTGAAGTTACAGCATCCACTACAAGGAGTGCACCATATTTCTTCGCAATTTCTGCCACTGGTTTTATAGGCTGGAGTACCCCGGTGGAAGTCTCAGCATGTACAATCCCGATGATATCAACAGGATGTACTTTTAATGCTTTTTCTATTTCGTCAGGTTCGATAATTTTACCCCATTCCCCTTGAATAACTGCGAGCTCCCCACCGCACCTTTCGACAATATCCGCCATTCTTTGACCGAAGAGCCCTTTTACGCATATCAGCACTTTATCGCCGGGCTCGATAAAGTTAACAAGGGAAGTCTCCATACCTGCACTCCCTGTCCCTGATATAGGAATGGTAAGCTCATTTGATGTCATAAATGTCTTTGCAAGAAGTTCCTTAGTTAGATTCATTATTTCTAGGAATTCCTTATCAAGGTGGCCAATAACCGGTGCGGAGAGTGCACGGAGCACCCGGGGATGTACATTGCTGGGCCCGGGCCCCATCAATATTCTGCCTTTTGTCCGAATTTCAGGATATCTCTCCATATGTACCATAAAATGCTACACCTCCTGAGGCTTTCTATGCCTATCATACCACCTGTGCAAGACGTGCGGCAACACTGTCGACGTCCAAAACCAGTTTAACAGCCGGTTACAATGTGGCCAATCTCGGGTGGAATTCTGCTTGCTCTGACAATTCAATATTGCAAGTATCGTAAAGAGGCCTTATTACCCCATCGGGGGGCTCCCTTGTGACAAGAATTTTCCTTTCTGTTATGTGTCACCTCTTTAATTTTCCTTCGGTTTTGCCACATTCACCATAGTGGCTCTTATAACTTCATCGTCATAAATATATCCTCGTCTGAATTCCTCGACAACAGTCTCAGTATCCACGTCTTCATCATCACACACAGTTACAGCCTCATGGAGCCTAGGATCAAAAGGAGCACCTAACGCCTCTATAGGTTTAACTCCTTCGTCAGCAAGAATACCCAGGAACTTCCCTGTGATTATTTCAATACCTTTGTGTAAGGCTTCATAGTCAGCCTTGGCAGATAGGGCACGCTCCAAATCATCAATGACTGTAATGAGCTTAAGAATCATATTTTTCTTGCCGGATCTTATATGAAAATTAAGGTCCCTCGCTACCCTGCGCCGGTAATTTTCAAGATCGGCTAAAGCACGCAGGTACATATCCCGATTTTCGGCAGCTTCAGCTTTAGCTTCCTCCAGTTCTTCCTCTAAATCTTTCTGTATTTTAATTTCCTCCGTAACTGTGTCCTCTGCCGCAGCATTCTCAACCATCTCCTTTTCAACAGATGGTCCGGAAATGTCATCCATTTCAGATTTCATTTGTATAACCACCGCCTATTACCTGGGCATGTTTGCCCCTTAGTCTACGGATTCAAAGTCAGCATCGATTACATCCTCGTTGTCTTCGCCTGGCGAAGCAGATTCCCCAGTGCTGTCTGGGCTTTCCTGATCAGGCTTACCGCCGGCTTCGCTGTCTGAGGCCTGTGCAGCCTTATACAGTTCCTCAGACATTTTGTAGGATGCCTCTCTCAGCTCTTCCATGAACTTCTTTATAGATTCCATATCGTCATCGGCGATAGCCTTTTTAAGGCGCTCAAGTTCGGATTCTATTTTAGATTTGGTTTCAGCCGGGATTTTATCCCCGGATTCTTTAAGTGCCTTTTCAGTAGTATATACAAGGGTATCAGCGGTGTTTTTCAATTCAACTTTATCCCGCCGTTTTTTATCTTCCTCAGCTGCCTGCTCCGCAGCCTTCACCAGGTCCTCAATTTCCTCCTTTGACATTTGTGTTGATGCGGTAATTGTTATACGTTGGTGCTTTCCAGTTCCTAAGTCCTTCGCCGTTACATTTACTATCCCGTTGGCATCAATATCAAAAGTCACTTCGATTTGAGGAATTCCGCGGGGAGCAGGGGGAATCCCATGTAACATGAATCTTCCGAGGGTCCTGTTATCCCCGGCGAACTCCCGCTCCCCTTGAAGTACATGAATATCAACGGAAGTTTGACCGTCTGCTGCAGTACTGAAAATTTGGCTCTTGCGTGTAGGTATAGTTGTATTTCTCTCAATTAATCTCGTAAATACTCCGCCCAGGGTTTCAATACCTAATGAAAGGGGCGTCACGTCCAAAAGAACTATATCCTTTACTTCACCTGATAGGACTCCTCCCTGAATGGCTGCCCCAACTGCAACAACTTCGTCAGGGTTTACGCCTTGGTGGGGTTCCTTTCCTGTAAGACTTTTCACGATACTTTGAATAACAGGCATACGGGTGGCCCCACCAACCAACACAACCTCATCAATATCGCTTATTGACAGTTTTGCATCAGCGATAGCCTGCTTAAACGGACCCTTACACCTTTCTGTAAGATCCGCTGTTAGCTCTTCAAACTTAGCCCGGGTAATTTTTGTTTCCAAATGTTTAGGGCCTGTTTGATCTGCAGTGATAAATGGAAGGCTAATACTGGTTTCGGGGACTTGGGATAGCTCTATCTTAGCCTTCTCCGCCGCTTCAATCAGCCTTTGCAATGCTTGGCGATCTTTCCGAAGATCAATTCCCTGATCCCGTTGAAATTCACCCGCTATGTGCTCCACAAGCCTCTGATCGTAGTCATCTCCCCCAAGGTGAGTATCACCGGCAGTGGATTTAACCTCAAATATGCCATCCCCTACTTCCAGTATGGATACATCAAACGTCCCACCGCCTAAATCCCATACAAGGATCGTCTCGTTTTCCTTTCCTTTCTTGTCAAGTCCATATGCCAGCGCAGCCGCGGTAGGCTCATTAACAATCCTGAGGACCTCAAGACCCGCTATATGTCCTGCATCCTTCGTTGCCTGTCTTTGAGAATCATTGAAATATGCAGGAACCGTAATAACCGCCTTAGTAATAGGCTCACCCAGGAATTTTTCAGCATCCAATTTCATCTTCTGTAGAACCATTGCGGAGATTTCTTCGGGAGAATAATCCTTTTCCATAGAAGGGACTCTGAATCTTACCCCGTTGCTCGGACCCGAATTTACTTTATAGGGAACACGGTCTCGCTCCTCCTTAATTTCGTCATAACGACGACCCATAAATCTTTTAATGGAGTAAACCGTGTTTTCAGGATTCAGTACAGCCTGTCTCCGTGCAAGTTGCCCTACCAACCGTTCACCGTTTTTACCAAAACCCACAACCGATGGAGTTAACCTTGCACCTTCGGCATTTACAATAATAGTAGGGTTTCCCCCTTCTATTACAGCTATTGCGGAATTTGTTGTGCCAAGGTCAATGCCAACGACTTTTCCCATTACAATTCTCTCCTTCCGTTCACAAACTCATCCGGTAGTATAAAATAAAGCTATTTATCTTTATTCAAGGCTTACTTTTCTTACTTTCACTTTTATCACAATCGGCACCATAAGACGATTTTTGTGCAGGCTCAGTAATTTCTTTGTATTTAATTATTGTTTCCTCCGCTTTTGATTCCATTTCAAGGATAAGTCTTACCCCTCGGAGGTTAACACCTTCTTCTGATATTAAACTGCGTATACGTTGTAATAGCAACAGATCATTTTCAGAATAAAGCCTTATATTAGCCGCAGTCCGGTAGGGATCCAATAATCCCTCACGTTCAATCACCCTCAGAGTCTGGGGGCTGACTCCAAGTAGACGGGCAGCCACACTAATTGTATAAACAGGCTCATCAGGGCCATGTATCCTCAATTTCGGTCACCTCGGACATTTGGATTCCGAAAAATATTATAATCTATATTACAAAGTTATATCAAGTATTATGCAACATATGTTATAGAGAAACTATATTGATCGCTTTAAATTACCTTATGAATGATTTTCCCCATTTAATCGTTTAAAAACACACAACAAAGCCTAGCATTAACTTGAAATACGATACCTGCCATGGAAAAGGGGCATTGATATGCAATCCCGTATCGGTTTTGCACTTCTTATATCACTCCTAGCGGGGCTCGCCACAATTATAGGGGGTCTCGCAGGACTTGTCACTTCTGAGCCAAGTCCCCGTTTTCTCAGTGCCGCGCTGGGATTTTCCGCCGGTGCCATGCTTTTTGTTTCCTTTGTTGAATTATTACAAAGGGGAATCGGATCCCTTGGATCAAATATGACATACATAAGTTTTTTTATCGGGGTATTATTAATGTTTTTGGTTGATATTTTTATTCCCGGCGCTTACAATGGATGGTCTTATGGCACACATAACAATTTCATTAAACGGAAAAGCCGTGATAAAGCCCATCTCACACAGGCAGGTATCCTCCTAGCCGTAGGGATTGCCCTTCATAATTTCCCTGAAGGAATAGCATCATTTGCCGGGACCGTCCAAGACAGGAGGCTGGGTATAGCCATTGCCTCTGCTATAGCATTACATAATATTCCTGAAGGACTGGCCGTATCCGCGTTAATCTATTCAGCCACAGGCAGCCGTAGATCAGCCCTATTCTGGACATTTTTAGCAGGTATTGCTGAACCGCTTGGTGCAGCTTTGGCTGCCCTTGCCATCGTGCCCGGCCTCAATGAAAGGCTGATTAATATTATGCTGTCAGTAGTTGCAGGGATTATGGTATTTATTTCTCTTAATGAATTAATACCTATTTCATATTCATTTGGGAAAGATCGTCTTAGTATAACAGGTATCATTTTGGGTATGGCAGCTATGGCTGTGAGTATATTACTGCTATGAATTTTATTTGGCATAAAAGGAACAAGGCCTACTTATGAAGAATTGTTTTTCTAAGGATAACACTGGTATAGCAAATGTAACCCAATGAACCAGTAAAGGAGATACTGTAAATGCACTTGGCATCTTTGACTTCCCAAACTAAGGGTGCTGTCTGTAAATTACTGAGTATGATTGAACCAAAGCCCAGAATGATATTTGTTGTCGGATGCAGCACTAGTGAAATTATGGGCGAGAAAATAGGTTCAGCTTCAAATATTGATACGGCCGAGGCTGTAATGGCAGGGTTGCTTCCGATCATACACGAATACGGCTTATATTTAGCTGTCCAATGCTGTGAACATTTAAACAGGGCTTTAGTAGTGGAAAGAGAATGTATGAACCAATACTTGCTTGAGGAAGTTACGGTGATTCCCCATAAAGATGCAGGCGGAGCATTGGCAGCTGTGGCCATGAAACAATTTCAAGATCCCGTTGTGGTAGAAACTATTTCAGCCCATAGCGGAATGGACATAGGGGATACTATCATTGGTATGCACCTTAAAAAGGTGGCTGTTCCCGTCCGCCTTGATATAGAATCTATTGGCCACGCCCACCTTACATTTGCCCGAACCCGACCGAAACTTATCGGAGGGAGACGTGCCAAATATCCATCATAAGATGGCAGTACGGCAGTCCCCCTGTCACACCCGTAATGTTCGGACTACGCGGGTCACAATGAAAACCGCTGCGAAAAGAACCACAAGGCTAATGATAACAGAGCTTGCGGAAACAGCCCTTGACATCACAAAGTTCATTAGCCCTCCTGCCCCGAAAGCAGCGATGAGCATTATAAAAGAGGACTTTACCATATCAACCGGCCCAAGTTCCCGGAGAAGCACAACAAACGTGGCAGCACATGGAAAGTAGGCACTCAGAACTATTCCCGCTACCACCAACTGTTTTATTGAAAGCCCAAGCGGGCTTAGCATTCCCACGGCTACATCCTTACGTAGGAATCCTGCAAGCAACGCAATAACAGCCTCGGATGGCAATCCAAGGAGTCCACTGAATAAAGGTGCAAAAACCCGGCTGAGCAAAGTGATAATGCCTGAAAGATGTAGGAGATTTACGAAAAGCACACCTAGCAATACATAGGGAATGGCTTCAGCTAAGAAAATACGAATCCGCATCCATATCTTTTTGGCTAAAATCTTAGGGTGCGGAAGCCTGTAAGGCGGAACTTCCATAAGCAGAGGCGGACTTGAACCGGGCAATGCAGCATTTAAAATCAAACCTATAACAAGCCATAAAAAGAAAAGAGTCCCATATATTATTGCAAGATATTGCCACCCATACCTGCCTATAAGGCCTACCATCATTGCAGTCTGTGCCATACATGGGATACCGATTGACAGAATGGTGGCACATATAAATTTTTCACGCCTGCTCTCCAGGATTCTAGTGGACAGCGCAGCCGGAACATTACACCCAAAGCCTAAAATCATCGGAACAATGGCATATCCGTGCATACCCAAGGCATGCATAAGATTGTCTACAAGAACCGCAAGTCTCGGTAAATACCCTACATCCTCCAATATACCTAAAACAATGTAGAATGCAAAAACATAAGGCAATACCATTGCAATAGGGACATAAAGGCCTGTAGTCAGAAGCCCCATAGATTCTTCAAAGTTAATCCCGCCGCTTACTAAATGCCCGATTAAAAGATCGTGGAGGAACCCCCCTGAACCTAAAACTACCCCGAGTTTAGCGACAATAGGCCTTACAATCATTTCAAAAATAGGATCAAGTGCAAAATCTATTAACCCTTCACCTATAAACCCCACTGTTTTAAAGGATAGGTACATAATAATGACAGCAAGTATTAATCCGGTGATAGGCTGGATACTTGCATCTTCCAACCTATCAACAAATGTATGCTGTTTATGACAAATATTCTGGACTTCCGTTATAATTCTACCTATCTCGCTCCATCGTTCATCTACAGAGCTCCTTAAGTCTTTATCTATTTTTGAAAAGCGTTTTTCCTTCCAATATTCCATCAGGGAACATTCTGAACTCTCGGAGATCCTATTCATTAGGACGTCAATGCCTTCACCTGTCAACGCATTTGTAGGCACTATAGGCACACCCAGGATATTTTCCAGCCTGCCCACATCAATGTTAATACCTTTATGCCTTGCTTCATCCCAGAGATTCAAGGCGATTATAACCGGTATACCCTTTTCCAACAGCTGCAGTGTAAGATAAAGGTTCCGTTCAAGGTGAGTTGAATCTACTACGTTGACTATTATATCCCCCTCATCCAGCATAGCTTCAAGCATACTCACAGCAACCTCTTCAGCCCTACAGGTAGGCTCTAGGCTGTACGTCCCGGGTACATCTATAACTTCTGAGCTTTCACCTGTCCGCAGCCGGGTAGAACCTTTCGTAAATTCTACAGTCGTTCCGGGATAGTTCGATATAATAACCTGTGTACCGGTAAGGCGCGAAAACACGGCGCTTTTCCCGACATTTGGGTTGCCAATCAGTAATATCCTCAAGTTCTATTGCTCCCTTATCTGTCTCAATATCTGATACATTATTTATTAAATTTAGAATCTAAGGGTTCAACCATGATCCTTGATGCCATACCATATCCTATTGCAATTTGGGCGCCGTGTGCCTCCACGGTAACCGGCCCCCTCATAAACATCTCGCTTCTTTTGATTATATTGGTGCCCGGCCGTATCCCTAAGGCTTCCAGACGGGAAGCAAGACCATGCCCTCCAAGAACATTAATTACACGTACCGGTTTACCTGCTTGTACACTTACCAGGGGTATTGCTGCGGGTTTTTCCATTAATGCGCCTCCTTATTGCCGGGCAGGAACACGGAAATTGGTATTGATAATGATTATCAATACCATGTTACGTATGTAACACTCCCGTGTCAACTGTTTTAGAAACTTATACAGGAATTCATGTCTGCTTTAAAAGAAATGGAACCCGGCCGATATCCTTTAATGTACTGTTCCCCGCCGAGATTTCGGGGGCTGTGTTAGCCTGGCAGGGGAGAATATCTCATCCAGTTCATCATTTGTCATTAATTCCTTTTCAAGCACAATCTCTCTGACCTTCTTGCCGGTAGCAATGGCTTCCTTTGCAATATCCGATGCAACTTGATATGTCAAATATGGAACGAGGGCAGTGGCAATCCCCACATTCTCCTCTACCGCTTTGCGACATCTTTCTTTGTTTGCCTTAATTCCCATCACACATTTTTCGGCAAACGTATTTGCAACATTACCTAAAATATCTATAGACTGTAATAAATTAAATAGAAGAACCGGGACGAAAACATTAAGTTCAAGTTGACCCGCTTGTGCTGCCATGGTAACCGTCAGATCATTGCCGATTATTTGGAATGCCACCTGGTTAACTACCTCTGCAATTACAGGGTTTACCTTGGCTGGCATTATAGAAGACCCGGGTTGAACCGGGGGAAGCATAATTTCGCCTATGCCTGCCATAGGTCCTGAGGCAAGAAGCCTCATATCATTTGCAATCTTGCATAAGTTGATTGCACAAACTTTGAGATTGGATGAAAGCTCAGCTAATATATCATTATTTTGGGTGGCATCTACAAGGTTCTCAGCAACAGTCAGCCGGTACCCTGATATTTTGGAAAGCTCCAGGCATGATATGTGTATGTATTCCATATCCGCATTCAAAGCTGTCCCGACAGCTGTCCCACCTAAATTAATAACAGTAAGACCTTCAGCCGTCCTTTTAAGCCTATCTACATCACGCCTGATTGCCTGGGCCCATGCACTAAACTCCTGGCCGAGAGTTATCGGAATTGCATCCTGTAAATGAGTCCGACCCATTTTGAGTACATCTTTAAACTCCTCTGCTTTAGTATTCAGTGCATCAGCCAATCCGGCCAAGGCTTTCGTTGTGTTATCAAGTTCAATCAAAATCCCAATTCTGGCTGCTGCAGGTACAGCATCATTTGTAGATTGCGATTTATTTACATGGTTTAGAGGGCTGACTATCTTATAATCACCTTTTTCTCCGCCTAGCAATTCAATTGCCCTGTTGGCGATGACTTCGTTAATGTTCATGTTAATAGAGGTACCCGCTCCTCCTTGAATGGGATCCACAATCACCTGATCATGAAGCTTTCCGTTAATCAGTTCGTCTGATGCATTTACTATTGCAGCCCCGACTTCTTTGGGAATATAGCCAAGCTCTGAATTAGCCAGTGCAGTTGCCTTTTTTACCATACCCATTCCCTTGATAAGAGCCGGGTGAATTCTTAAACCAGTTATACGAAAGTTTTCAGAACCACGCAAGCCTTGTATTCCATAATATGCATCCTTGGGAATCTCTCTTTCACCTATTAAATCCTTCTCCAATCTCAGCTTACTCTTTTCTTGTCCATACTGTCTTTCCTTAAGGGATTTTTCCATTCTTAACTACTCTCCTCGTAATAATGGTTATTCGGGTAATTTCCGCAGGAATCTGACCCCCCATAACATGGGCCTGATATGCACAGGTTCCTTGCCGCCGCTTGCAAAGGCTTTTTTAAATAATCCCATAGCAACTTTAACCCTGGCAGCAATCATTGCTTCGCCTGACTCCCTGCTCGCCTTTCCCGGAGCCCCCATATACGGCTTCATGTCAGGATCGCCAATCCAAGCCAACGTATTGGCAAGATGTTTGAGATCTTTTCCAAGTTTGTGCCCGCCGAAAAAACAGACCAAGCTGCCCAAACTAGCAACAATAGCAGCAATTCCACGAGGGGCCGGGGGCAAGGAAGGCTCCACTTCCCGGAAATATTTTCTGACTTTTTCTCCACAGCATACAAGCATAAGCGAAGTCTCATTCGTTCCGCCATGGCTATCTGAATCATCTCCGCATACACCGGGTCCCAGCCCTGTACAATCCATAAAATCCGGATCATGCTGAACCATGTACCGGAAAACCAATCCGAAGGGATTTATAAGATAAAAATTATATCTACGCCATAATTTCCTCGCGGATGATTCGATAGCCATTTGATGCCTGGGTCCTCCATGATTGTCTGCAATGAAAAGGTAATGGAATCCTTGTTTTGCCAGACCCTTACCGTACGCCGTAAGAACTCCCTCCAAATGCGGGGCAGGAACTGATAACGAACCGGAGAAAGGTAAAGCATCCGATCCTATATATAAAGGGGGCAACTTTACTAAGGTTAATTCCGGACAGTCCTTCCTAAGTTCGGATACATAGCGATCCAACAGTTCTTGGGCAACAAAGACATCTGTTCCCACAGGGAGATGCGGTCCGTGGACTTCAATAGGGCTTACGCTCATTAAAAAAACGGTGTTTTCCCTGTCCAGTTTTGATATTTCAGGGAGGCAAAGATCAACATATTCCAACACATTAACCTCACCTGCATATTCCATGGGAACAAACCTCCTTAATGCCATCCCCCCTTATAACAGGGTTCATGTCAAACGTCTTCAATACTTCTTCGGTAAGACTGATATTCCTTCCTGTACTATATACTTTTAATGGGATCCTTAAGGTTATATGCGAGGTAAATTAACCCTTCGGGGATTCCCACCATAAAAGAAGAAAGCATAGAGCAATACCCTATACCTTCCTCTTTATAATCTATATTATTTTTAGGAAGCAAAGCTTTAATTGCTGGTACTCATGAACTTAAAAGCTTCCTCAGAATTATCCAGTTCCCTGACAACCCCATCCTTGATCACAGCAAAACTGTCGGCAACTATTTCAGCCTCACCGGCATCATGAGTTACAAATAAAACAGGAACATCAGCCGCTTTTAAGGCTATCCTAAATTCCGGCAGTATCTTATCTTTTAAGGCCACATCCATACCGCTCAACGGTTCATCCAATAATATCACCCGGGGTTGCGAGACGAGAGCTCGGGCCAAACTTGTCCTGCTTTGATACCCCCCGCTGAGCTCCCGCGGCTTCTTTTTGAGTTCTTCCTTCAGATCCAGCAACTCAACTGCTTTCCGGAAGCTCTCTTCAGAACCTCTGCCGTTACGTAATCCATAGCGGATATTGTCTTCCACAGTGAGATGTTGAAATAATGCCGGATGTTGAGGGACATATCCAAAATTACGTTGTTCCGGAGGTTTCTCCGTAACATCACCGTCGCTGAATAGCACACGGCCTTTATCCGGCACAACAATTCCGGCCACAATTTTTAGGAAAGTAGACTTCCCGCTCCCGTTCACACCGATTAAAGCCTTAATTTCAGAACGAATCTCTAATGATACCTCGTTAAGTACTTTCCTGCCATTATAAGTCTTTGTGATATTTTCAGCCTTTAGCATACTTTGGCCTCCTAAAACCGAGTAACGATAAAATTAAAAGGGATAGCAACACGCAAAAACAGGCAGCGGTTACAGCCATTTTTAGTTCGCCCACTTCCACCTGAGTAAATACATAGGATGCCAGGACCTGGGTTTTCCCGGGCAAATTACCGCCAAACATAATTACGGCTGCGAATTCACTTACAGAACGGGAAAAACTCAGAACAAACCCTGAAACCAGGGCTTCCCCCATCATAGGCAAAACTACTCGGAAGTATGCCTGAGCACTGTTATCGCCAAGAGTGCGCGCTACATCAATGACTTCTTTCTCCATTTGATCTACACCTGATACTAAAGTGCGGGCAGCCAGTGAATAAGAAACAAAAAACATTGCCAACACTAATGAGAAAAAAGTAAATGCAACCCCTGTTTGACCCAAAAACCCAAAGTTCTTACGCCCAAATGCCAAGAGCAAGGCTAAACCGGCTACTGTATGTGGCAAAGCTATCGGTAAATCATTAAATAGATTCGCTATCCGATAGATCACCGAATCCCGATGGAATAGATAGAAGAACCCAAAACCGATCGATACAACCAGGGACAGTAATCCCGCCAAACCGGAAGCAATTATTGTATTTTTAACGGCATCCCAAAAATACCAATCATTAAATGTAGCCTGAATACCTGCCCAATCAAGGTTAATCCATAAAGCAACTACCGGAAAAATGATAAACAAGAAAAATAAGGGCAAAAAGAAGCTACTTATTATAGTCTTATTCATACCTCACCCATCCGTATTTTTCGAAATTTTCTACATGCTCAACTGCGAAGTCCATAAATGCGTTAGCCAATTCTATGTTTCCGCCTTTAATAACGGCAGCACCAAAAATAATTTCTCCGGTGTGTTCTTCATCGATAATATCAATAAGCGGCAAATCATTCCCATTGGCAACACTGCTATAGATCAGGCCGGCGTCCACTTGGTCTTCCTTTACCATAATAGCCACTTGATTAACAGTGGAAGGACGGGCTTTGATATTGTTACCCAACTTATCCATCAACCCCATGGAGATAAGGGCTTTGTCTGAATATACACCCACTGGGGCCTGTGCATCAGCAACTACAAGGCTAACCCCGGGATTAATCAAATCCTGCATACTTTTAACCCGTTTTGCCCCTCCGGGTGATACTACTAACACTAAATTATCATTGAGAAACCTCAGACTTCTTTCTAACTTACCTATTTCCTCTATTTTCTCGATATAAATCCAATCTGCAGAATAGTAAAGATCGCATGGTTGATCCTGCTCTATTTGGGCAAAAAGGCCGCCTGAAGGACCATAGTTCACTAATACAACGGATCCGGTCAGCTCCTGGAAAGATTCTATTGTTTTATCCATAGGCTTTTTCATTCCCGCCGCCACATACAAATTTAATTCCTGGCCTTTGAATTTGGCAAACCCCGGTACTGATATTATTAAAACCAATAGTAATGATATTAATATAGTGGATATCAATTTCTTCATCTTTTTATTCCCTCCCGGTAATCTTGAATAAGATGTTAAGTCTGCCCTCCTACCCCCCGTTGATTGCTTCATCCTAAGCCGCCATTAAAACCTAAAAGAACATACCACAAAAAAAACAGAGTTGCGTCGGTAAGTCCCTCTTGCACCTCTGTTTATGAATCAATCCGCTTTAGATCATGCTCCTTTCCATAATGGGAGGCATATCCGTTCCCAGATATACCCTAACGGCTTAGCCGCCCACTTTAACAGCTTCGGGCGAATAAGCTCGGAGTGATGCTTTACTGTTCGTATTTCGACATTTAATTCAAAGTTCCTGTCATTTGCCCAAAACTTTCTTTCCCTGTTGAAGTTCCAATATTGCCTGGGCTTACCGAAACAGGGTTTGAATTTCCCCTTGACACACCGCTTAAACCTGAGTAGTATAGATATGCATTAGGTGGGTCATTAGCTCAGGTGGAAGAGCACCGGACTTTTAATCCGGGTGTCGTGGGTTCGAGTCCCGCATGACCCACCAGCTTCTTATCAAGGCTTATGGTAATTATCCCTTTTGTTTATCCCTCAGTTTCTCTAACAAGCCCCTTACACGCTTATCCAAAGCCTTTGTATCCTGAGGTTCAACGTCTATTCTAAGAGTAAGGACAGAGCCTTCCTCCGAACCTTGCGGTAGGTAATCCGACGGCCAGGAAATCTCATGGATTTCATCAGGTTGAATAAGAAGCACGGCTATATGTTCTTCAATACGATCCAGGGTTACCTTTAAAACCATAAAGATCCGCCCTTTCGTAAAATAGCGATGCTATTGCTTTACTTTCCACGCCATGCCGTTACTTTCAAGAATAACAGTGCCATGGATATCAGTCCTCAGGATCTTGGCACCTATGTGGATCAAGGATTTTATGACTTCTTTATGGGGGTGCCCGTACCTGTTATTTTTGCCGACGCATATTACTGCAATTTCCGGATCCACTTCTCTTAGGAAATCCTTTGTTGAGGAGGTAATACTTCCATGATGCGCAATTTTTAGGACCTGGGCTGAAATATCCTTGCCTTCTTTTACTAATTTATTTTCAACAAAATCTTCAATATCACCTGTTAGCAACAATGAAGATTGCCCGAATTCTACCTGAAGCATTATTGATGCATCGTTTACTGACAGCCTTTCTATATAAAACGGATTATCTATATTTGTTTCAGGCGGCCAAAGAACCGCGATTTTAACTGAGTCATCAAGGGGGATTTCGTGGCCTGATCGCGCTATATGAAATTGAATATCATTTTCATAAATGAAAACCAGGTAATCTTCGTATGTTTTAGATGAATGAGGTTTGGCTGAATCATATACTGAACCAACAGGAAATTCTTCTAAAACCCTGATAAGGCCCCCTATATGATCAGCATGAGGATGTGTGGCCGCCACCACGTCGATATTCCTGATTCTTTTTTCTTTGAGAAACTGAACGACTTTGTCTCCAGCTACACGCGTACCACCGTCTACCAACATTGTTTTTCCAGACGGAGTTTCGATCAAAATACAATCACCTTGACCCACATCCACAAAAGTAACAACAAGAGAACCCGTGTTCGCCCCTAAAACCTGTGGCTGACTAAATATCGAACAACCTATAATTATTATAAGTAATACGGTTATTAACCGTAGCCATGCAAATGTCCTTAATCTTTTCAACATCGTCCCTCCTACAAAAGTAAACCTATACGCCTGTATGATTTCCCCCACATTTAGGCTAATACCTTTATCCTAGGTTATCCCAATCCTCTTATAACAAACTCGCCCCATAGAATGAGGGGATTTATTCCTTTTACACCGAACCCTTTGTTACAACAGGGGTCAGGAGGGAGATTTATATGGGGAAAGTACTTGTACGGACTACTAGATTGACAAAAACTTTCGGTCACCATATTGCTGTGGATTCAGTAAGCCTGGAAATCCGGGCCGGGGATATTCTGGGCTTTCTAGGGCCTAATGGTGCCGGTAAAACAACAACCATTAACATGCTCCTTGGTCTTCTTCAACCTACTTCGGGATGTATAGAATTATTTGGGGAAAAGGCTGCCTGGACTAAATCTCAATTACGTAAGGGAATCGGCACACTCCTCGATGATGTCCAATTCTATCCTTATTTATCGGCTAAAAAGAATTTAACTGTTTTCTCGAAAGTATTTGGGAAAATACCTAATCCCCGCATTGATGAAGTTTTGAATATTGTGGGTTTATCATCCAGGGGGGATGATAAGGTCCGCGACTTTTCTCATGGGATGAAAAAACGTCTTGGGCTCGCCCTCTCTTTACTGCCTGATACAGACATTCTAATCCTTGATGAGCCTACAAACGGATTGGATCCCAAAGGCATAAAGGCTCTCCATAATTTACTTAAACGCCTTGCAAAGGCTGGAAAAGGAATTTTTCTGTCCAGTCATCTTCTCCGCGAAGTTGAGATTATTTGTGACCGAATAATAATACTCAGGAAAGGGCGAATAGCAGCTGAAGGCAGCGTAAATGAACTCCTTCAAAAAACATCTTCAGGTAAGTTCACTCATAAAACCCCACATTACTGTAGGAACTTAGAAGAAGTATTTTTTGATGTATTAAAGGAGGCGAAATAAAGTGTCAAACCTACAGGCCGAATTAATCAAAGCAAAGGGACATAGACTCCTATGGATCCTGTTAGCTGTTATGGTTCTTGTTGAGATCTTGATAATAGGCGGGATGCACTACTGGGCAGTACATTCACAGGATCCGGACATAGACAGCGATGAATCACTTCAAGTCTGTGCATCTACCTCCTTCCCCGGAGTAATTTTGCCTACACTGACATTTTCGGCAACTTTTGGGACAATTTTTGCCGTTATTTTTATATCCCGTTTCAGCGGGGAAGAGTACCCTTTGGGAACAGCAAAACAAATGATATCCATGGGAGTCGGCAGATGTAAGTATATTCTTGGCAAATCACTTGCCTCAATCCTTGTATCCTTGGCTTTTATTCTTATTCCGGTTTTTGCAGCAGTCGTGTTCACCTGGTTCTTATCCTTGTTGTCCGGGGGACCTTTTTATGCGGAGCCTATCACGGTACCGTTGTTCTTACAAATTATAAAGGGAATCGGGATCGCATGGGTTTGCCTTGGGTTTTATTCAGGCCTTGCAATTTTTCTGGCAATTATCACAAGATCACCACAAACTGCAACTACAATTGGAATCTTAATGATCTTACTTGAAGCCAATATTATAAATTCATTTGCAGACAGGTTTTCCTCAATTGCCAGGATTGCACCTTATTCCATGGGAAGATCTGTAAATATGATTTCATTATTAATTGAAAAAGCAGAGGCTGCAATAGAAGTCACCCCAAAGCAAGATATCGTAAACGCCTTTATTACCCTTGGGGTATGGTTCGCAGCCTTTTTAATTCTGTCTGTATTTATATTTAAAAATCAAGAACTTAGTGTCGATTAAACCTAAGGCTCTATTTCCAACTTAAAAAGCTTGCATGCATTAGCGGTAGTGATGTCAGCTATATCAGAAAAGCTGACTTTTTTTAGGCTTGCAAGGGTTTGTGCTACATGTACTACATATGAAGGCTCATTCCTTTTTCCCCTTAGAGGAACCGGGGTGAGATAAGGGGCATCTGTTTCCAAAAGGATACGATCCAACGGTAAATCCCTGATAATCTGATGCAATTCCGACGAATCAGGAAATGTTAAGATCCCACCGACAGATATATAAAACCCCATATCGAGGCAATCTCTTGCTTGTTTAGCATTTCCGGAAAAACAGTGTACGACACCGCCCGTATTTTGTGCCTGTTCAGATTTTAAGATATCAATAGCATCATCATAAGCATCCCTGATATGAACCACTATAGGGATCCCAAGTTCCTTTGCTATGTTTATCTGCATAGCAAACACTTGACGTTGGATATCACGGGGCGAGAAATCATAATAATAATCAAGGCCAATCTCACCGACTGCAACAACTCCCCTGCTGCCGGCCAGGCTTTTAATTTCATTTAGTGTAGACTCCGATCCTGAACTTGCCTCATGTGGGTGTATGCCTACAGTTGCTTTAAGCCCCGGGTAGCAAGGGGTATATTCCACTGCTTTCTTGGAACTTACTAAATCAACGCCTATTGTTATGATTGGCCAAACTAGCCCTGATTTGGCTCTTTCCACAACCTGATCCCTATCATGTTCAAATCGCTTATGATCCAGATGCACATGTGTGTCTATCAAGTTTTTACTGCCCTCCCGCATAGAAGCCCCCAATTTTTAATACCTACCTAACGTACTTTTGAGCCTTTTGGGAGAGGCCTGTCCACTGTGATAATGGCAAGTTCCTTTAAATCCTTTGTCGAACCTGCCAGAAGCATCCCCTGAGATTCCACCCCTCTTATTTTGACAGGTTTCAGATTAGCCACAACTACAATGTACTTACCTACAAGATCCTCAGGCGCATAAAACTCAGCAATACCTGCAACAAGCTGTCGTTTTTCAGTCCCAAGATCAATTTCCATCTTTATTAGTTTGTCTGTTCCCTTAATTCTTTCCGCTGATGCTACCTCTGCTACTCTAAGATCAAGTTTTGAAAAATCATCAATAGATATTAATCCATCCATCTTTAAGACTCCTTCCTCTTCCCCTTTTATATCTCTTATAAGTTGATCAGCTTTTTGTTTTTTCTCTTTTTTCTTTTCTTTACGGGCGAGTTCAGCTAAACGGAATTCACCTTTCGTAAAATCAGAGTTTTCCATATCAAGTCTGGGGAAAAGGAGCTCTGCCTCCTTCAAATTAATTCCCGGCAATAATCCCCTTATATCAATAACTTTATCCCACCTTATATCCTCAGCCTTTCCCTTAAGACCAAGAACATCCCAAATTTTTTCTGAGGAGTCGGGGATAAAAGGTGAAAGCATAACTGCAGCCTTAGCAATGGATTCAACAAGGTTTAGAATAACCGTAACCAGGCGCTTGTTATTACCCTCTTTTGCCAGCGCCCAAGGGGCAGAATCCTCAATATACTTGTTAGCTGCAGTAATTAGGCCCCATATTTCATGGAGCGCACCTGAAGAATCAAGCTTTTCCATTTTTTCATGGGCAATCTGGGAAATTTCATCCCCGAGTATTCTTATTTTTTCATCCTCAGGCTCATATAAGCCTGAGGGAAGGGGTACTTCCCCTTTAAAATACTTCTTTATCATAGCAGCAGTACGGTTAATAAGATTACCCAAATCATTGGCCAAATCAGCATTATAGGTCTCCGCTAATCCTTCGAAAGAAAAATCCCCATCCTGACCATGAGGTACTGCCTTCATAAGATAAAATCTAAGGGGATCAGCCCCAAGACTATCTATGACTTTAAGCGGGTCTACCACGATTCCTTCGGATTTTGACATTTTCAGGCCTTTAATTGTAACAAATCCATGCCCGAATATAGTTTTCGGGAGGGGTATATCAGATGCCATGAGCACCGCGGGCCAAATTACACAATGAAACCATGTAATATCTTTGCCTATGTAATGTAAGTTTGCAGGCCACCATTTCCCAAATTCATTTGCACCGGGTTTATATCCCGCACCTGTCAGATAGTTGATAAGGGCATCAAACCAAACATAGACTACCTGATCTTCATCAATTTCCCGCGGAAAGGGAACTCCCCAGGTCATTGTGGATCTAGACACACTTACATCCTGGAGCCCTCCTTTAATTCTGTTTATTACTTCATTCCTTCTCGCCGCAGGCAGAATAAACTCAGGGTTTTCGTTAATATGACGAAGCAGGGGATCCTGAAATTTTGAAAGGGCGAAAAAATAATTCGATTCTTCTACCCACTCAGGCTCTTGGCTGGGATGAAAGGGGCACTTCCCTTCAATGAGATCCTTTTCTTCAATAAACCTCTCGCATGAAACACAATAATATCCTGAGTAAATATCTTTGTAAATATACCCTCTTTCATTCGTCCGCCTGATAATATCCTGGACAGTTTTGATATGATCATCATCTGTGGTTCTGATAAACCTATCATAGCTTATACCAAGATTATCCCAGGCGCTGCGGAAACGTCCGGCCATGATATTACAGAACTCCTTAGCGGAAAGACCTTCCGCCTCAGCTTGCCTTGCCACATTAATGCTGTGTTCATCTGTACCTGTAAGAAAATAAGTATCATACCCCGCCAATCTTTTAAAGCGCGCAATTATGTCCGCCCCGATCTTTTCATAGGCATGTCCAAGATGCGGATCACCGTTCACGTAATCTATGGCAGTCGTAATGTAATATTGAGCCAATAAGAACACCCCTTGTCATTACGGCGTATACTAATTTATTCCTAATGAAGGTAAATGGGTTTGTATTGCCCTCAATATATCCCCCGTGTTTATCTATGTCAAGTGAAGCCCCTGTACAACACATTAATCCCATGCATAAGCAAGCATATGATTGAAACGTTCTATGTGGTTTGTATATTATGGGCTATTTCGCACCTTATGGGAACCAGACCACAAATTATCAATTTATCCTTGACTTGTCTTGGAAAATAAAGTATAGTTGGAACGTGGACTTTCCAAGTCCTAACATGCTGAAGGGCTTGAAAAGGAGGGAGCTGCTACTATGAAATCAACAGGTATTGTCCGAAAAGTCGATGAACTAGGCCGTGTCGTAATTCCTATAGAACTGCGCAGGACCCTACAGATTGAAGAAAAGGATGCCCTTGAAATCTATGTCGATGGTGAAAGGATTGTTCTTAAGAAATATCAGCCTGCTTGCATATTCTGTGGGAATGCCGATAATGTCAGAGTTTTCAAGGATAAAAATATCTGTAGAGATTGCCTGGAAGAAATGAAAGCCTTATAGTGAAATAACAGGGATCTCAAAAACCCATAAGTTATCTGACGTTTTTCAATAAATAATTGTAATACCTGCTAGGGTACCATCATTTTATTGGTACCCTTTTTCTTTACGTCCCCCTTCAATTACAATGGTTATTTCACCCTTCACCGTCCTTTGAGAAAAGACTTCCAGGATTTCCCCGAGAGTCCCTTTAATAACTTCTTCATGGAGTTTAGTAAGCTCCCTGGTAACAACTGACTTTCTGTCACTGCCTAGTGTAGATATAAGATCTGACAGAGTCGTCAACAACCTGTAAGGTGACTCATAAATAACGCTGACTTTCGTCTCAGACGCCAAAGCACCTAAAATCTTATTACGCCGTTTACCTTTTCTGGGCAAGAACCCGAAAAATACAAATTTGTCAGCTGAAAACCCTGATACGGAAAGGGCTGATGCAACGGCAGACGGCCCAGGTACAGATGTAACTTTCACATTATTGGAAAGAGCCGCATTAACCAAATAAGATCCGGGATCTGAGATTCCCGGCATCCCCGCGTCAGTCACAAGGGCTATGTCCTTCCCCTCTTTGAGCATTTCTATAAGCTGGGGAGTCCTGGAAAACTCATTATGTTCATGATAGCTTATAGTTTTAGTGGAAATTTCATAATGAGAAAGGAGCTTCCTTGTCCTTCGGGTATCCTCAGCCGCTATAATATTTACATTACGAAAAACATCCAAAGCACGAAGGGTAATATCTGAGAGATTACCTATAGGCGTTCCACAAACATAAAGTGTGCCAAAAGAGGTCATTGATATTACCTCCCACCGGATTCCCGGGGTTTTCCTGAAAACGTCCTAGGTTTTCTTCTTCGCCTTTGCCTTGGCCCGGCTCCCCGATCAGGCTTATCATTTGCTACGGATTTTGATTTATCAGTTTTTGTTCTCCCGGTCTGTCTTTTCATACTTTTCGTAGGTACACCCTGCTTTTTTTCAGTCGGTTCAGACTTTTTTTGCCTTTTTCCAACCGGGCTTTGTCTTCGCCTTTTTGTTTTTTTAGATCGTCGTTTTGGAGACACTACTTTCGTAGGTGAACCGGCTTTCTTTTCTTTATCCTTAACCGGCTCCCGGCGTGTAGTTCCAGGGACATCCCGGCAAGGCACCTCCCCCTCACCGGAAACAGCAGTACTGCCATTATGATCTAATTTGACATCGCCATTTTTCTTGCGAACATTTACACTTACTATGGTACCGTCATCCAACTGAACCATAGCTACCCCCGAAAGGATATTCAGATCTACGATTTTCCCTGTACCCTTGGATGTCTGATATTTACTTCCGACAGAAGGAAGGCCTTTTCGTAAACTTTGATATGCTTCATGTTCATACCTCAGGCAACACATAAGACGCCCGCACATCCCTGAAATCTTTGAAGGATTTAATGAAAGATTTTGATCCTTTGCTATCCTAATGGACACAGGTTCGAAATCCTCCAAGAATGTAACACAGCATAATGGCCTTCCGCAGGTTCCAAGTCCGCCTACCATCTTGGCTTCGTCTCTGACACCAATTTGGCGGAGTTCAATACGGGTTTTAAAAATACCTGCCAGATCACGTACAAGCTCCCTAAAATCAACCCTTCCATCCGAAGTAAAGAAGAATATTATTTTAGTATTATCAAATGCATACTCAACGTCTACAAGCTTCATAGGTAACTTATGTGCTTCTATCCTATCCAAAGCTATTTCAAAGGCCCTTTCCTGCTTTTCTTTGTTTATCTCAACACGATCCTCATCATCAAGGGTCGCCTTTCTGACAACCTTTTTTAAAGGGGGTGTAATTTTATCTTCAGTTACCATTTCAACGGCACCTACAACCTCTCCAAATTTTAGCCCCCTTACAGTTTCGACGATTACTTTATCTCCGTCAGTTAGTTTTATATCCTCAGGATCAAAATAATAGATCTTGCCTGCATTCCTAAATCTGATTCCAATCACTTTCACCATAATTTTAAAAGCCCCTTTTCAGAACGTGTCTGCCGGCATTAAAAAATATGTTTCTTTCTTAGATCAAACAATAAAGCCTCGAGGATTAATCTTATATTAGCGTTTTGTCTTACCCATTTCCTATACTCTTCAATGCGATCAATAATTTTAATAAGTGTATCAATTTCATATAGCTTGCTGTCACAGGTAAGACTTGTTTTAATACCGGCTTCCTGATTCTGTGTACCAGAGACAGCGAGGTTTATATCACCGGTCATTTTGAATACTAAAACATCCCGAAACCAGCCTGCTGCAGTTACTAACAATTCTTCCAGCTTAAGCCTAGATTTCCCCGCTCCCCCATCAGCCTGCAGCATCTTTTCGATAGTTTCGGCCTCTTCCAGCACCTGTACTGGAGAATACATATATGCATTACGCAACTTTTCCATAATAGAATTAAAGCCTTCCGAAGCCCGATCATGCTCAAGAATTACCCGTACCTGCCTACATCTTGATCTTATTGTAGGCAGAAGCCCCCTTGGATTTCCGGTTGCAAGGATAAATACTACATTTTCAGGTGGCTCCTCAAGTAGTTTCAAAAAGCTATTTTGTGCTTCCTGGGTCATTTTTTCCGCACATTCCAAAATAGTTACACGGAACCCCTTATCATGTCTGGGCTTATATGACATATCACGCCGGATATCACGTATCTGGTGGATTTTAATGGATAATCCATCGGGTAATATTACTTTAACATCAGGGTGATTACCTCCCTGGATTAATTGACAGGATAAACATTTGCCACAGGCGGAATCTTGTAAAGGTGCTTGACAATTAAGCCTAGCTGCAAAAGCAACAGCACCTGATGCCCATGATATTTCATTATGTTCATCCGACATAAAACCCGGATTAAAAGCTACAAAAAGGTAGGCATGGGAAATCCGGCCTGTATAAACAGAACCGGCAAGATCCCTGTTTATCCGGGAAACCGGAGTTGTAATATCAACACCCAAATTATGACCTCTCCCTGGCATTCCTTTCACACTCTCTCAAATTGAGTTACATCCAAAACAAAGATTGTAGCACCCCCAATGGGAACCTCTATAGGTTGTCCAACATAGGATTCGGTTGATCTCCCTATAATCGAAACAGGTGGGGTCATTTGTGTCCTGCTCCTACAAACGGATTTAACTATATCAACGACATCGTCGATCTCATGATCTTCGATACCTATAAGCAAAGTAGTATTCCCTTGTCTGAGGAATCCCCCTGTGGTTGCAAGTTTTGTTGCTCTGAATCCCCGATCCATAAGCACATCCATAAGCACGTTGGAATCCTGATCCTGCACAACAGCAACAACCAATTTCATATGGGAACCTCCTTCCCGGTTCCTCCAGTTTTCGTTATCCTATTAACCCCGATAATAGACCACTCTTCTGTTAGGTTCTTTCCCCACACTTACTGATTTAACATGGTACTTACTTGCCAGCCGGTGTTGAAGTTTACGCACATAGGAATTCTGCGGGTTTAGTTCAATTGAACCATCATATGTTTCGACCTTGGAAAGAGCATCCTCTGCTTCTTTCAGAGCGTCTTCATGACTTGATGATCTTTCTCCCTGAAAGGCTTCCTTTAAAAAGTCGGTAATTTGAGCCACAGTGTTACTGCGAATCACATGAATGGGAAGACCCCGTTTTTCTGCCTCCCGGATGGCTTTTGGCATCCTACGGTATTGCCCTTTAAGAGTAAGGACCACATCTGCCTGTCTTAATTCCTTGGAAATAATCACAGGCAATCCAGTGGTACGAATTGCACTTTCAATCCTGTTTCTACTTACTGCATACGGGAATAGCCTTAAAATTCCATTATATAACTTAGGAACAGGACCTGAGCCTGTCCAAACCAGATCTAAATGTCCCGAATGTATCCTTTCCCGTTTATGATCCCCAACTACAAGATCCGGAACCTCCCCGGGATACTGAACGTGGAATTCCTCTTCTTCAACTACCTCTATTTCGCCGTCTACGGATCGACGCCTTATTTCCGGTCTGGGGGGAATCCCCCGAAGAAGAAGATCAACTGTTTTTGCCACATCATGGTGGATGGCATATCCGTCACGATCCAAGATTTCAATAACAACATCAAAAGTAGGGGGGGCCTTTCTTTCCAAGACTGTTTTTTGTGTACCCCTCTTTCGTGCTTCTTCATCGCCCAGGGTAACCGCCTGTATACCCCCTACTAAATCAGACAATGTAGGATTTAAAACAAGATTTTCCAGAGTATTCCCATGGGCGGTACCGATAAGCTGAACACCGCGTTCAGCTATGGTTCTTGCAGCTTGGGCTTCAGCTTCTGTCCCTATTTCATCAATTACGACTACCTCAGGCATATGGTTTTCGACTGCCTCAATCATTACATCGGCCTGCCTTTGGGATGCAGGAACCTGCATCCTGCGTGCACGCCCGATAGCCGGGTGGGGGATATCACCATCACCCGCAATTTCATTCGAAGTATCCACAATAACAACACGCTTATTAAATGCATCACTGAGCACACGTGCAACTTCCCTAAGGAGGGTGGTTTTACCAACACCAGGCTTACCGAGAAGCAATATACTTTTATCTTGTTCAACCACATCACGAACAACATCAATTGTACCGTAAACGGCCCTTCCGATTCTGCATGTAAGCCCGATAATATCTTCGTAACGATTACGTATCGCTGAAATCCTGTGGAGTGTCCTCTCAATGCCGGCACGATTATCATGCCCGAAGGCTCCTACCCGCTTCGTGAGAAATTCAATATCCTCACGCTCAATTGGTTTTTCATCTAAATAGACGAATCTGCCCCCAAGAAACCGGGCCTCAGGCTGCCTTCCGAGATCAAGAACAATTTCCAAGAGATCCTCCAACCCGTCTGAATTACCTATTCTATCCCTAAGCTTTGGTGGAAGCACCTCCAGCAGTTCATCAAGATCATCAGTTATTTCCCGTCGAGCCACAAATCAGCCGCATGCAACATTTTAACTTATCACAGGCGGCCTTCCCTCCTTTATTCTAAAATTCGTTGTTTCAAATCCTAAAAGGATATTTTTTCTTTGAAAGGGATGTACACAAGTGTACTTTGCCTGCATTCTTATTTTATCACACTCATAGGCCACCGGCATTGACAGGGCTACCCTTTATCTAAATCATTCATTTTCAATTCCCGGACTAACACAGGCTTTAACAGTATTTTCAGTCTTTCCATAACAGTAGTATAATTTTCACAAGTTGAGTCAATTTTTGATATTGTCTCCATACATTTTAAACATAATATTTGATCCAATACAGTGATCACAGGGCTTTGAGAGGGCCTGCCGCAAATTATACATGATCTACCGTTCTCTTGCTTTGCTCCAATGTTACCCCTAGCACAACTGCCCCCCAGTTGCATCTGAAATCACCGCCTTTAGTTATATAAACCGCTGAACCCGGCTTCGTTATACTTCGCATAATTTGACATACCTCCTGCCGATCATAGCATTTCTCTCATTAGAATATAGCTAAGTACATATTTCAGCGACTTTATTCCTGTTAAATATGATCCAATATAAATTTAAAAGATTATCAGGAAAACTAGGGTTGACAAGAGACAGAATATTTTATAAAATCGTTGTAAGAACAGATGTTTGGAGGTATATAGAATGTCCCCGGCAATACCTGCCTTATTCCACGAAAACGCCTATCCCCCTAAGAAACGCCGACCCGGAAAATCCAGCCGTAAAATGATGAAGATCGTCATACATTATTCAAGCTCCCAAACTGGTACAGAGAGCGGGCTGACAGTAGTATTAACTTCAGGCAAAGGGAGGATTGTCCGGGAAATACAGTTTGATTTCCCCAATACCTCACCAGAGAGGGCCTGTCTCAGAGGGCTTCTGGAATCTCTTAAAATTGCTGAGAGGTATAAAACAAAACATATAGTAATTTATATTAACGACGAACGTTCAGCTTTAATTGCCTCAGGGGATGAACCTCCTCAGCCTGATCTTATAGGACTAACGTTGCAGGTACGTGCGCTTTGCTATTCGTTTAAATCCGTCGATATAAGGTGTGGTGTTCCAGAGGCAACTCAAAGCCTACTTTATCCGAATGAGCCCTTAAAGAAAGGATAACCAACTTATGTTTTATGATGACGGGAACTGTTTTGCATGCGGGCATAATAACCCAATCGGGCTCAAGCTTTTGTTCCGTTTAGATGAAAAAGGAAGATCTCTGGCTACGTTTGTACCACCAAAGGAGTTCCAAGGCTTTGCCGGAGTGCTCCATGGGGGAATTATCTGCACACTCTTAGACGAGGCTATGGCGTGGGCTATGATCCTCAACGGCTATCTTGGGGCTACGGCTTCATTAAAAGTAAAGTTTCGAAAACCGGTTCCTACAGGAAAAACGATAAAAATTACAGGTGAAATTATAAAGCAAAGGATAAATTCATGGTTTTTAATATCCCATATCCAGGATGAATCAGGAGAAGTCCTCGCTGAGGCTGAAGGTGTTTTTGGGGCGGTATCTGAAATCCCATATGAAAAATCGGGAATAACTCCGATAGATACCCGCGATTACTGAGTATGCCGTCTTTGTATTTCTTTATGTATTATGCAGGTTGTTTTCTTCCTCGTGAAAAAATGCTTTATGTAGGTTTTTCATTTCCCGCCTCGATGCCATAGGAGGCCAAAGATTCCCTACAGCGTTAGAATGAAGGGCCTTAAATAAATTACTGTAAACCATAGGGTTTTCCTTGGAAAGATTGTAGATTAGTTCCCTTATAGCAGATCTTCCAGTTTTATCTTGCCCCGGACATGGGTTAGGCGGTGGATTATAGCCTATACGGTTTATCGCAGATTTAATTTCCGCTTGCTTAAAATACACCAATGGCCTAATTACTGTAACTCTTGTACGATCCAGATAAGTTACAGGTCTAAAAACATGTACCTGACCGGAATAAAGGATACCCATAAGGAATGTTTCCACTGCATCATCCTGGTGGTGGGCAAGGGCTACCTTATTAAAGCCGTTCTTTATGGCGAGGCTGTTCAGCGAACCGCGTCTTAAATGGGCACAAATAGCACAGGGGTTTTTCTTTTGATCTTTACCGAAAGCTATATCTCCTATGTTTGTCTTTATAGTGAAGTAAGGTACTTTTAATTCAGAAACAAATGCTTTCATATCATCCCTGATTGAATTAGACAAAGGGAAACCAAGATCAACGGTACCCGCCGCAATTTCAAAATTAATATGGGAATATCGTTGTATTGCAACTAAAGCATAAAGCAAAAATGCACTGTCCTTACCGCCTGAGAATCCTACAAGAATCCTGTCGCCTTCAGAAATCATCCGGAATTCAATGATCGCCCTGTACAATCGCCTGGAATAGGAACGGGAAAGGGCTATACTTTCCATACGTGGATACCTTCCTTGTTTCAAATCGTACCCATAGAAATAAAAGTTTATTTACAATCGCTCAAATTCTAGAGTAAAGTGCCTGAGGACCGGAGCTTCATAAACAATTTTCAGTCCTCTTATCCGGTCTTTTCGTTCTTTAATGTTCCTTAGGGCACAAGCTACCATATGCATATGTCTATCAGTATAAACACGTCTGGGAATAGCAAGCCTAACAAGTTCAAGATCAGGATAAATCATTTCTTCAGTTTCTTCATTTTTATACCCAAAGGCTGCAGTACCTAATTCAACTGCACGTATACCGGCCTCAATATATAATTCCACTACGAGGGCTTGCGCCGGAAATTCATTTTGGGGTATTTCAGGCAGGAACCTTTTTGCATCTATATAAACACCGTGCCCGCCTGTGGGTTCAATTATGGGAACGCCAAAATCCAGTAGACAGTCTCCTAAATAAGCCACCTGCCCAATGCGATCTTCGAGATAATCTTCTCTCACAACTTCCCTCAGACCCCTTGACATAGCTTCAAGATCGCGGCCTGCAAGTCCGCCGTAAGTCAGGTAGCCTTCGTAGATAATGCCCCATTCTCCTGCTCTTCGAAATAGTTCTTTATCTGATGCAGCGAAGATACCACCCATGTTCACAAGACCGTCTTTTTTTGCACTCATAGTAAACCCGTCTACATACGAAAACATTTCTTTAACAATTTCCGATATAGATTTGTTCTCATAGCCTTTTTCTCTTTTTTTAATAAAGTAAGCATTCTCAGCAAACCTGGCAGCGTCAAAGAATACAGGGATTGAATATTCCTTCGCAATTTTACTTACTTCTTTTATGTTTCCCATGGATACAGGTTGCCCGCCGTTGCTGTTACACGTCACGGTAATATTAATATACGAAATGCCGTCAGAACCACAAGCGTGAATTTCAGAGAGAAGGCGTTCGATGTCTATATTCCCTTTAAACGGATGACGATTAGCTGTTTCCAAGCCTTCCTTAATTACCAGGTTTACCGGATCTCCGCCTTTTAGTCGGATATGACCTTCCGTAGTATCAAAATGCATATTCCCAAGGACCCGCTTACCGGGTTTAACCAATATGGTAGTTAATATATTTTCAGCCGCGCGTCCCTGGTGCGTCGGTAAGACATATTTAAATCCGGTAATTTCTTCAACGGTTTCTTTTAAATTATAGAAGTTTCTACCCCCTGCATATGATTCGTCTCCTACCATCATACCCGCCCATTGATAGTCGCTCATGGCAGAAGTACCGCTGTCTGTCAATAGATCGATACAGACTTTGTCTGAAGGAACATTGAATACGTTATAACCCGCTTTTTTAATAATTTTTTCCCGCTCTTCACCGGTGGTGGCTTCAATAGGTTCCACTACTTTGATGCGATACGGTTCAGAATATTCCGATCTGGGCCTCACAAACATCCCTCCTGGTACATTAAAGTCAGCCATATACATTTTTTTAATGGATGATTGATAAGAAACAGGTTGGTACAGCCGCGAGTTTATATAGTACAGCCCTATTCAACTGTTCTACAAATCAAAGAGGTTTCCTCCTGATTACTACAGCCGGCTTGGGAAATGCTACGAAAGGACAGGCTTTGTATACCTAAAACAACGGGGATAAATTTGCATCATCTTGCTTATCTTTATAAGGATAACCCAAATGCCGGAAGGAACGTTCAGTTGCACGCCGGCCGCTTGCCGTTCTTACTACAAACCCAATTTTCAAAAGGAACGGCTCAACCATATCAGTTAAAGTATCCTGTTCTTCATTTAAAGTAGCTGCAAGGGCTTCTACTCCCACCGGCCCCCCGTTATAGAATTCGATTAGGGCTTTAAGGTACTTTCTGTCGAATATGTCTAAACCTACATCATCTATTCCTTCCATTTCAAGGGAGGCATTTACTGTCTCTATGGTAATTGTACCGTCACCCCTTACCTCAGCATAATCACGGACTCTTTTTAACAATCTATTTGCAATTCTGGGGGTGCCGCGGGATCTGGATGCAATTTCCATATCTGCATTATCCTTCAGCGGAACCTCGAGTATTTGAGCAGATCTGCGGAGGATCTCAGCTAATTCATTCGCGGGATAAAAATCCAAATGATGAAAAAGGCCAAATCTTTCCCGCAACGGGGCTGAGAGCAATCCTGCGCGGGTAGTTGCACCTGCCAAGGTAAAGTAATTTAAAGGTACCTTGATTGTTTTTGCGAAGGCTCCTTTATCAATTACAAAATCTATCTGGAAATCTTCCATCGCTGAGTATATAAATTCTTCTACCACCTTCGGCAGCCGGTGTATTTCATCAATAAAAAGAACATCCCCGTCCTCAAGGTTTGTTAGGATGCCCATAAGATCCCCGGGCCTTTCAATCGCAGGCCCGGATGTGGATATGATATCCGATCCCATCTCATTTGCTATAATATGAGCTAAAGTAGTCTTCCCAAGCCCCGGGGGCCCGTAAAGAAGAACATGATCCAAAGCCTCCTTGCGTAGGCGTGCTGCTTCAATGGCAATAGAAAGATTTTCTAATACTTGTTTTTGACCGGTAAATTCCGATAATTTTATAGGACGAAGGCTCTTTTGGTATACGACTTCTTCCTCCTGTTCATTCCCGCCTACCAGCCGCACACGTGTCATAATCACCCTCCTGACCATGACAGAAATTTATGTCTGTTTCGTTGATAACCTGAAGACTTCCTGAATTATACCTTCAACCGTCATAATCCCATCATATTTTCCTGTGGCACGGCGCACCATATCTTCTGATTCTTGGCGCCTGTAGCCAAGTTGTATAAGTACCTCAATTGCTTCTTCCAAAATATTATCCTCACCGGTGGCATCCATGTATGTTTCTACGTCCGCATCCTTTTGATCAGATGCAATTGCAAACTTGCCCAGCTTCCCCTTAAGCTCCGCAATAATTTTTGCCGCCCTTTGCTTGCCTATTCCCGGTAAAGTAGTGAGAACCGAGTTGTTACCGTCTTCGATAGCACGGGCAATATGTTCGGCTGGCATAGTAAGGGCTTTAAGCGCAGCCCTTGGACCAATCCCCCCGACAGTAATAAAGTATTCAAAAAAACCTTTCTCGGCTTCAGTCATGAAGCCTACCAGTACCGGGATCATATTACCGATACCAGGTGTCCCTTGTATATAAAGTATCGTTTTGAGGCTGACTTCTTCATCCCCCTTGGATGCCAGCATCCCAAGGGTAAACGGTGATACTAATATCTCGTAGGATAAACCGTTAACTTCTAAAATTACCCTATCTTCCTGAATTAAAGAGAGGCGGCCCCTTATGGCAAAAATCATATTTTATATCCTCCCCGTGAATTCATGTCCGAAATTGTGCGCCAAACAATCATAATGACATAAAGCAAGAGCCAATGCATCAGCTATGTGGTTTGGTTCAGGTACTTTGTCCAATCCTAATCTGATTTGGACCATCCTTTGAATCTGGGCTTTACCTGCTCTACCCGTGCCGACTAAGGCTTTCTTTACCCGGGCGGGAGGGTACGATATTACTGTTAGATCTCCATAGCTTGCTGCAAGAAATATTACGCCGCGTGCGTGTCCCATAAGCACTGCAGTCCTTGGATAGCGATAGTTAGTGTAAAGATCCTCCACTACGGCTATGGAGGGATTATAATCCCGGATAACCGAGGTTATGCCTTTATATATTTCTTTTAACCTAATTTCCAGAGCTGTATCGCTGGCAGTCCTGATGAGTCCAGCTTCAACCAGACAGACATTTTTCCCGGAAGCATCAACAATTCCGTAGCCTGTATTAATAAGGCCGGGATCTATACCCATCAGCCTAATTCCTGCCGTATTTCCTTCCTTTAACATCTTATCCGGCATTAATAATGCCCCCTATCCACTTAATTATATCATTAGGCAGTTTCAGGGGGCAACTTATGTTCGAGGGTATGTTCTGGGTAGGAATTATCCCATACAACCCATATAAAACAAAAAAGTTTCCGGCAGTGACCTACTCTCCCACATCGTCACCGATGCAGTACCATCGGCGCTGGAGGGCTTAACTGCTGTGTTCGGGATGGGAACAGGTGTTGCCCCTCCGCCGTTA
>JAAZLO010000116.1 GCA_012689375.1 Bacillota bacterium
ATAGTTGTAGCCAAATTCGACCTCATAAACCGCTTGTAAAAGATAAACCATTTTTTGCATGGCTGTCTTCCCAAACTGGGACGAGACATCCTGTATACGCCCAGTCAATTCCACAATTAAACCATAACGTTCCCAAGGGTATCCCCCCATACCCATCGCCCTCTTTCCTCCTTAAAGCGCTTTTAGCAATTTGTCTCTATAAGATTCCGCCTGCTCCCTGATCGAGACATCAACATACACTCTACGCTGGCTCACCGGTTTTAGGCTCGCAATGAAACTTGACCACACCGATAAAGGTATGACTGTTCCATCCCTGGTGAGTATGGAAATATCATCATCCTTTAATTTGTACCACGAGCTTTCTGCCAGATCCAGGCAGGCTCCGTATTCCTTAAATTTATGGAAGAGTGCCTCGGCAATATCAACCTCTTCCCCAGTCGGCACCTCGGTTGTTTCATGAATTCTGCGGTAATGATTTCTGCTGATAATTCTTGCGCCATGCTCCCCGCCTTTGCCCTGTATAATAAAACCCCATACCCTGTTGTCACACCACTCCAGATAGGATCGGATATTTGCCTCTGTAACCGGCGGCGGAAACGTGGAACCTATACTGCAACAACTACGAATATCCCTAAGAAGGAACTTCATCAGTTCTGTTGTGTGATAATCAAAAACCCTTCGTGTGTGTTGGAAATATACCTGTGTAAACATCATATAGCGGGCCAGGATAAGCCCTTCTACAGCATGACCGCCGCCTTCTTCTACCACCAGAATAGGCGCCTCTGTCTCGGGATCTGTTCCAACACATATGGTAATCAAAATTCGATCAAGATCAAAATGACCATAGGCCACACCGATATGGTGCGAGTCTCTTAACAGATAGTCTGCCCTATCAGCATCCAGTTGACTGGAGACAATACTACGCCATATTAGAAGTTCTCTTCCCAAAGCCGGAATCCCTCTAAGATAATTTGCTACCGTATGTGCCTTAATATGATCTTTGTTAAGGGGATGATTTTCAATCACATCCCTAAGTATTAGTTCAATGATCGCTGCGGAATAATCTTCATGCCCGTAAAATCTGTCCCCGCTTTTTATCAAAGGCATCAGTCCTTCACCAGCATGAGAAAAAGGAGAATGCCCTATGTCGTGAAGCAGTGCCGCCAGCCTGATAATTGTTCTGGTCCTTGCAAAATCTTCGTCGTTGCAGTTCAGCAGTTTCTTGAGGTAGATCTTCTGTCTTTTAACAATCTGGTCAAATAATTTTGTTGCCACATGCATTACACCCAGGGAATGTTCGAAACGGGTATGTGCTGCACCCGGATAAACCATTTCCGTCAATCCAAGCTGCCTGATACGGCGCAATCGCTGGAAAACAGGATGGTTAATTATTTCTCTTTCCCAGGCATTGAATTGGATAAAACCATGTATGGGATCCCTTGTTTCATAAAGCTTTGACATGAAACACCTCATCAGTGATGTGCAGCTATTCCCAAGCAAAAACTGATCCGCCCGTTTACCAACCCGATATATCGAGGATTAGTAAAATCGGCTTACTTGAACAGCCTGCGCATGGCCCTGCCGGTAGCCCGGCCGGTGATGCGGCGGGCGGCTCTTTTGGCCACTTTCTGTGGACTGCCACTGGAGATGGCCTGGACGTCGCCCAGCAGCCGGGCGATCCTGTAGAGCAGGCCCCTGGTCTTGTGTATGCTCACGGTATCCCTCCTTTTACCGGTAACTGCTTAACCCCAAACTGGGTTCTAGAACGATACCCAGA
>JAAZLO010000118.1 GCA_012689375.1 Bacillota bacterium
AATGGGATTCTTCATCGATAAGCAATTTTATGATCTGGATTGGACCCACAAGCTCGGTATTTGACATTACTACCTATGGGCTGATGTACTTTATTATCTGTCCCTTAATGACGGGGGGACAACTTTTCCATCAAATAATAGATCCCCTGATGCGGACTTACTATATTGCTTTGTTTCAGGCCGGGTGGTTTGTGGAGTCCATGTGGACCCAGACCCTGGTTATTCATATGCTCCGCACCCCAAAAATCCCGTTTATTCAAAGCAGGGCCTCCCTGCCGGTGATCGTTCTGACCTTCGCCGGCATTGCGGTTTTGACTGCCATCCCCTATACCTCCTTGGGTGCCTCAATTGGTCTGGCCGCGTTACCGGCAGTTTACTTTACCTGGCTGGCTCTGACAGTTATCGGCTATATGACGCTTGTAACCCTGTTCAAAAGAATCTATATCAATAGGTACGGCGAGCTGTTGTAATTCAAGCTGGGGATGGTTTCTAGGACACAAGGGGACGGTTCGGAGGACAGTAGGACACAAGGGACACAAGGGGACGGTTCCTTTGTGTCATCATTCCGGTTTTTCCATTATCCCCTATGTTTGTAGCCAAACGATACAAAGGAACCGTCCCCTTGTGTCCGCCTAGCCTTCCGGCCGAATCGATTACATTGATCAGGTGACAAAGGCCGCGATGGGACACGTTACTGGGAAGGTGTCCTTGATTATAGTTGTGAAGGCAATCTGCAAGCGGTAATAGATGAATATGTGAATATGTCCACATCTTACAAGATGGGTTAGGACCCTTGGCCCGGGAAAATCCGGCTAAAAACCTGCAGGATATTTCCGAAGAGATCACGAAACCTCTACCCTATTTTTCCCTTTACCCTTAGCCAGGTAAAGGGCTTTATCCGCTTTGGAAAAGTAACTGGCCTGTCCTTTTTTGCCGGCTTCAAGTAGTGACACACCGAAGCTGGCCGTGATGTGTAATGTATTTGCATCGGTGATGAAAAACTCTTTAGAAATCAATTTTCGCAATTTTTCTGCTAATATGGCCCCCTCCAGCAAGGAGGTTTTCGGCGCTAGGATAACAAACTCTTCTCCACCAAATCTAGAAACTATATCGGACTTTCTAACATTGTTTGTTATTAGTTGGGCCAACTGGACAAGTATCTGATCCCCTACCAGATGGCCATATGTATCATTGATGCTCTTGAAATTATCTACATCCAATAGAACAATCACAGATTCATGCCCGTAACGTTCCATAGCAAGCAATTCATTTTTTATGGTCTCATCAAAAAAATGTCTGTTGTAAAGACTGGTCAAGGAATCATGGTAGGCCATTTTTTCTAATTGCTTTTGTTGCGAGCTGATTTTTCGTTTTTGGGTGATGTTAGTATAGTTATAATGCCAACCGATAACGCTAATTAACAGGCCCAAAGCTACAGCGGTAGCTCCATTGACCCTGTTGGACAGCAATACCTGATAATCTGCTATGGTCAGGGCGATTAGGTTGTAATAAATAAGGTAGGAACCCAGGTAAATGATGATGGAGAGGAGTGGTCTAATTAAAAAAACAATACCGGAAACCGCACAAACAATTAGAAAAGGGGTGATGCTTGTGGTTACCAACTGATCAATAGTCACTATCACGATACCGGAAACCAGCACAACAACAGGCACAGCATATTCTACGGTATGCATGATGAAATTTGTCTGGTGCATCTTTCTTGCTCTGGCGGTAATAAGCAAAACCCCAACATAAAAGAAAAACAAGGTGCTGTGGCAGATAATAATACCCCGGCCCCAAACCTCAGATATGCTAGGAGCATTAGTAAAAATAATAATATCAAAAATCCGCATGGGAGCAGCAACTGCTGTCAAATAAAAAATCCGGTTCATATTAATATGAGTACAATCCTCTAAAACACTATTATTGTTTCGCAACATTAGCAATATTTTTTCTATCAATGTAGTAAAAATGGTTTTACCGGCTGGATGTTTTTCTAATATAGCCTTAACGGTGTTCACCTTCCCTTTTAATTGTTTTGTTGCACCTTTTTTCCTACAGCTTATCAATTGTGTTTCACCTTGACAACTAGCTAAATTGCAGGACACAAGGGACACAAGGACACAAGCACAAGGACACAGGAAGGACACAAGGGGACGGTTCTTTTGTGCAGTAGGTAACCGTCCGGCGCACTAACTAATCAAACAACCAACCAGCCCGGGAGGTCCCACACGGATCGCCTGGGCTGTTTTTTATTTGGTGGGGGTGCGCAGGGACGCTGGGTATAAAGCAAAGGGGCTGGTGTGGGTTGGAGGTGGGTGGGGCTTGGTAGCTAGCCCGGCAGGTAGGCCTGATAGGGGTTATCTGGTTACCTGGTTGGCCTGGTTAATTGCCGGGGATAGTTGAGCATGAAAAAACACCTTACAGGTAGAAATACTTGTAGGGTGTTTTTTTTTATTTCTCCAGGCCAGTTTTATCGGCAGCTCCGCCGGAACGTATCCACTCATCCACTTCGGAAATCTTAAATTTCCAAAGCCGTCCAACCTTGTGCGCTGGCATGTTACGGTGGTTAATCCACTGAAGTATAGTTTCACGGCTCACATCAAGATAGTCAGTTATAGTGGCCATTGATGACCATTTTTCTATGTTGTCCATTCCTTAAGCCCCCATTTTTCCTTCCTACTTAACATTCCAAGAACGTCCAAATAACTCATTACCACCATCCGAGAGGTGTATTACCGCCGTTCGCTCAAGTATTTCTTGGGTATTCTCAAGATATGAGCCTTTTTTATCGAGGGCGATAAAGACTTGCTTTGGGCTTCGACTGTAAAGTTCCATTATTCTTTCAAGGGGTTCGTCGCCGATCTGCTTCAAAATTACCGAGTCATGCACCAGAGCAGGTAGAGGTGTTAATTCCAGCACCGATAAGTCGAATAATACCAAACCTTTGTATGACGTGCCAGTACCGGTATCATCCGGGGTCAGGAAGGTGTAGCTGTTTGGCTTTTTAATCGTTAAGACCGGTGGCTTCTTTTCGCCACCATATACGTAATCATTTAGTGCATTCATTTTTACGTTAATCTCACTTTGTAGAAAACCAATTTGCTCCTCCTGCAAAGCGTTTAGCCTTACCTCCAGGCTCTTAGCAGCCACCTTTAATTCTTCCATTTTCTGATAAGCCTTGTTCTCCTTTTCCAGAAAGGCGATTTCTTCTTTCTTAGTGGAATAGCTCTCCAAAACACCACGTGAAACTTTAGGCGGTAAGCCTGACGCCCTTATTTCCTTCACCAAACTATTAATTTCTTCCTCCGCAACTTTAATTAAGGCGGTGAGGCGTTGTTTTGCTTCTTCAAACTCCGAATTAAGAACATGTGCCAATTGGCGGTGGAAACGCTCAATATCCTCAATCTTTTTAAGGTTAGCCTCAGGGAAAAAGAGGAGCAAATCCTGAAAATTATTTTCTAATCTAGGATTGTCAAATGCTAAATCGTTTTCCACGGCTCTAAGTTGTGACTCTAAACGTCCTCTCTGACGTCTCACGTTTCCAAGCCTTTGTTTAAGTGCTGCAACCTGCTGGGCCTGTTGTGTGTCAAGCCCCATAATTTGCTCCCCACTAGCTCTTTGTATCCTTAATAGTTCAGTCTGAAGTTCGGCAATACGTTTTTCATTTTGCGCTAGCTTTCGTTTCCCTATTTTGGGGACAAAATGAAAGTCTTGCGCTTTTTTATATGCATCTTTTTCCTTCTTACTATTTGTAACGGCTTCTGCTAGTGAAGCA
>JAAZLO010000092.1 GCA_012689375.1 Bacillota bacterium
GACACACTAACAACGGGAACATGGTAGAACAAGCAGGAATATAATGACATTACATAAAAGGAAAGCCCCTGCTAAAAGGGACTTTCGGGAACAAGCTGAAACATGCGGAAACGTCTTTTTAATTTTCGGGACTAAGAGGTCGGCGGTTCAAATCCGCCTGCCCCGACCAGTATCACTGGCTGCCTAGGGACATCGATTGTACAAGGTGTCCTTCCCGGGCAATAATTCTTCCCCCCTTGATAGTCATCCAAGGCCAACCCCGAAGTTCCATACCTTTAAACGGTGTGTTTTTTCCTTTGGAGTAGAAGGTTGCGGGATTCACACGCCGAACTTCATTCGGATCTATTATCGTAATGTCTGCGGTATATCCGGGGCTCAATCTGACCGGATCAATCCCCAGAACACGGCAAGGCCCGACGGTAAAGAGCCTAATCATATCAGTGATAGAAAGAAGGCCTACATTAACCAGCTTATCCATAATTACCGGTACTGCAGTCTCAAGGCCGGAGATTCCGGTGGACGCCTCTGAATACTCACAATCCTTGCACTCAATATTATGTGGTGCATGGTCCGTTGCAATACAATCAATAATCCCTTTGTTTAAAGCATCAACCAATGCTTTTACATGTGCCTCTGTACGGAGGGGGGGATTAACTTTGGTATCAGGGTCATAATCACCCACTATTTCACCGGTAAGAGTCAAGTGATGCGGGGTTACCTCGCATGTAACGTGGGCACCTGCTGTCTTAGCTTCTTTTATGATTTGGAGCGATCCTATTGTAGATATATGGCATACATGTAACCGTGCCCCGGTGAGGGTAGCTAACCCAACATCTCTTGCTACCATAACGTCCTCAGCCTGGGCAGGGATTCCTTGTAAACCATAAAGAGTAGAGTAATAACCCTCATGCACTAATCCATTACGGGATAGGTTTAAATCCTCGCAGTGGGAGAAAATCGGAAGATTCAACATACGAACATAATCAAGGGCATGCCTCATTACATCTGATCTCATAACAGGGTTACCGTCGTCAGAGAAGGCAACACAGCCTGCTTCGGCAAGCTCCGCCATTTCACTTAGCTCTTCACCTTCTAGGTTCCTGGTGATACTTCCTATCGGGAGAATATCCACTAACCCTACCTCTCTACTTCTGTTAAGAACGTATTTTGCAACAACTCCATCATGGATAACAGGGTCTGTATTGGGCATACAGCATATAGTAGTAAACCCTCCGGCCGCGGCAGACTTCGATCCTGTTATGATATCTTCTTTATACTCATATCCCGGATCCCTTAAGTGAACATGAATATCGATAAACCCGGGGGAAACTATCTTTCCTTCGGCATTTATTATATCCCTAAGTCCGTTTACAGGTATATCCCGCCCAATAGCTTTTATTTTATTGTTTTCGATAAGCACATCTAAAATCCCGTCTATATTATTTTCGGGATCAATAACCCTACCGCCCCTAATAAGTAATTTCATCTTTTCCGCCTCCCAGCATCAGATAAAGGATGGCCATGCGTACAGCAACCCCATTTGTAACCTGTTCGTTTACGAGGCATCTTGGGCTTTCAGCCAGTTCTGTGGATATTTCAATTCCTCTGTTCATAGGTCCGGGATGAAGGACAATTGCGTCATCAGCAGCTAGATCTAGGTGTCGGGGGGTAACCATATATAATTCTTGATATTCGTCAACAGACGGAAAAAGTACACCTTGTTGACGTTCCTTTTGGATACGTAAAACATTGATAATATCAACATCCCTAAGGCCTGATTCAAGGTTAGAGTACACCTTAACACCTAGTTTTTCGATATTTGACGGTATAAGAGTTGAGGGACCTATGACCCTGAGCTCACACCCAAACTTACTGAGCCCGAATATATTTGATCTGGCAACCCTGCTGTGAAGAATATCACCGACAATTGCGATTTTCAGGCCTTCCAATGTACCTTTGTGCCGAAGAATACTGTACATATCGAGAAGTGCCTGAGTAGGATGCTCGTTTATTCCATCACCTGCATTAATAACACGTGCTGAAGTATTTCTTGCTACATAGTGGGGAGCCCCGCTTGACGGATGTCGCATTACGAGGATATCGGCGCCCATCATTTCAATGGTTTTAATCGTATCTTTTAAACTTTCGCCTTTTTGTACACTGCTTCTGGAAACTGACAGGTTAATAGTA
Organism: Bacillota bacterium; assembly: GCA_012689375.1. GTDB lineage: Bacteria > Bacillota > SHA-98 > UBA4971 > UBA4971 > UBA4971. The sequence continues at coordinate 2,191 of JAAZLO010000092.1, forward strand.
TCTGCACTAAGATATTTCCCAGCAAGTTCAAATGAAGTACTCGTACGAGTGCTGTTTTCATAAAAAACATTAACAATAGCTTTGCCTTTGAGGGCCGGAACTTTCTTTATAGCACGGGTGATAATATCCCTCATAGGGACGGCAGTTTCAAGCAGCGTCTTAATTTCTTCCTTTTCTACATTCCGAAGTCCCAATAAATCTTTTCTTTTAAAAAGTCCCATAAGTCACACCCCTTCTCCCTGCGGCTATCCCACTTTGCGCAAGCTAAGAGGTATGGCTTTGTAACGCTTATACGGAATTACCGATTTCTACACGTTACACAATCCGGCTCCCATATCCCTTGCCAGCCTCGCGGGACTAGCTTAAAGGGTTTAATATGATATTTATGATTCTATAATTTCTTCAATAACAACTTTGTCCTTTCCGTCTATCTCCTTTACAAAAACAGAGACTATTTCCTCCCGGGATGTAGGAACGTTTTTTCCTACAAAATCAGGTTTAATTGGGAGTTCCCTATGGCCTCTGTCAATAAGGACGGCCAGCTGCGTCCTTTTAGGCCTGCCAATATCCGTCAGGGCATCCAGCGCAGCACGGACAGTCCTGCCGGTAAAAATAACGTCATCCACTAAGACTATAACTTTGCCGGTAATATCGAAATCTACCTCTGTACGGTGTACCACCGGCGCAGGGCCTAACGTGGTAAAGTCATCCCTATAAAGAGTGATATCCAAGATTCCGACAGGGGGCTTGATCCCTTCGATGCTTTGAATTTGTGATGCAAGGCGACTGGAAAGGGGGCCCCCTCTCCTCCTTATCCCGACTAGTGCTACCTCCCGGACCCCTTTATTTGCCTCATTTATCTCGTGAGCGATACGGATAAGGCTACGTTCAATTGCTAATTCATCCATGATTAGCGCCTTTTCTCGAAATTCCACCCACTCACCCCTTCCTGTACACGGGAAAGCCCGCTGCAGCCCTGAGGCTACGCAGGCCAATAGAAGACTGTAATCACCGGTGGAATACCTCTATCAAATACTTGTTAGCCTCAAGGGGCCTCTTTTAACATCCTAAAGGATTCTATGTGACACCGGGATTAAAGTCAAGGTGTTTTCCGAGATTTTGTAGTTATTCTGCAGATTGCAACTTTAATTGCCCAACATTTATTTCCAGTTATGCTTATGCGACCATCTCGTTAGCTGTTCTATAGCCGTGAATTTTACGGGGATAATTGTTTATCCAATCCTCTATCCTTTGGA
>JAAZLO010000093.1 GCA_012689375.1 Bacillota bacterium
CAGTAGATTCTGAGTTAATCTTATCGGAATATCTCGATGCAATGAATTGGTCACATGAGGACGGCCGCCCCTCCAAGGCGAAGCTTGATGAACTTGGAATGGCTGATATTATTAGGGATCTTTATTAGATCTTTGGATCTAGATAGATCAATCTGTACATTGTCTTATTGGGGGTACCCCTTGGTACGGGTATGTTGGTACCAGAACCTGCTGGGCGGCTTACCCCCAGATAACCCTGATCCGATAGAGTTAAACCCTGGGCAGCAGATATGATTTATCCAGCATCCCCCTTGGTTCGGATATAAGCTTCGTATTAATTTCATAATATTCGTGTTTACATTATTGATGTAATACAAAGATAAAAGGAGTGAGGGAGCCTATGACAAATTTGGATCAAATAAAGGATAAGGCCAAGGTTCTTTTAAAGGAATTCAAAGGTCAAAGCTATGCATTTGGGATAGGTGTAACCGGTGAAACAGGAAGACTTACAGCAGAATTGGGGGGCTCTGCTCTTATAATTGCCAACAAAAGTCGTTGGCTTTGTACTGTGCTTGATGAGGTGATAGATTCGCTTCGGATCCAAGGTGTAACGATAGCAGGGGATAATGTGATCCGCGGATCTGCGCCTAATTCTCCCCGTGAGGATGTATATCGTATCGCCAATTCAATATTACATTTAAAGCCTGATTGCTTAATTGCAGTGGGGGGAGGTAGCACTATAGATGCTGTAAAGGCAGCCAATATCCTTGCAACTTTGGGAAAGTGGGAACCTGAGATTGATTCATATTTAGGTACAGGATTGGTAACTCAAGCATTAAATAAGTTTGATACTGCTCTTCTTCCTATGGTTGCGGTGGAGACAGCCGCAAGTTCAGCTGCACATTTAACTAGATATTCTAATATTACCGATCCGGTTGCTAACCAAAAGAAACTTGTTGTGGATGATGCCATAGTCCCTGATCGGGCGGTATTTGATTATTCTGTTACAAAATCCATGCCTAATTCCTTGAGTTTAGACGGTGCCTTCGATGGGTTAGGCCATTGTCTGGAGGTGTTCTACGGAATACCGGAAGAAAAATATGATTTGGTGGCTGAAATAGCCAAAACAGGTATAGAATTGGTTGTCGCTAACATTAAGGGACTTGTGCTTGATCCATTTGATGAGGATGTTCGTATGGCTCTTGGTCTTGGGACTGATATGGGTGGGTATGCAATAATGATTGGGGGAACCAACGGTGCCCATTTAACCAGCTTTTCTTTGGTTGATATTGCCAGCCACGGCAGAGCAGTGGCTATTATGAGCCCTTATTATACCGTGTTTTTTGCTCCGGCGATTCAAAGGCAGCTTAGGGTTGTAGGGGAAATATATAAGAGATACGGGTTGATTGATTGTAATCTTACTTCCTTGTCCGGACGGGAGCTCGGTAAAGCGGTAGCCCACGGTATGATTACTCTTAACCGGAAAGTAGGCTTTCCCACGACTTTGGCGGAACTTCCGGGGTTCAACGATGAACATATAGAACGTGCGATTTCCGCCGCGAAAAATCCTCAGCTTGAGATGAAATTAAAGGGCATGCCTGTTCCGCTTAAGCCATCAATGGTAGAAGAATATATGAGGCCTATTTTATCAGCTGCGACAATTGGGGATCTTAGCATCATTAGAAATATCCAATAAAGGTCGGCAAAATGGATTTCGGAGTGAATTCCATAACAGATCTTAGCAAAATGCTATTGCAATATGCAATCTTTAATGGCTTGTATATACTTTTGCTATCAGCAGCGATATCGGATAATCTTTAGGATTATATTGGATCTCCAGTATAAGGGTAATATTCGAAAATATATTGATTTTCCGACAAGGCCTACCAGACGTCTGGCACAGGTTTTGCATCTATTTATTAGTAGGTGTAGTGGGGTTATATATTTTATTATGTTGTTCTTAGACACGGCCGGTGAAACAAAACTCAGAACAGAAAGGATGGGCTGATAAGGAATGAAAGGACGGTATTCCACATTCTCACAGGAGGAATATGACAATCGGGCAGCCAGGGCTATGGATTTAATGAAGGCGTCTAAAATAGATGCACTGTTGGTTACCGCGGAAATGAATTATTCATACTTTACAGGGCATAGGACACATTCTGCATGGTCCACGTTTACCCGACCGCACGTTTTCGTCCTCACAAGGGATGGAAAATCAACTATGATAACACACTCCTTTACTCGACCCGAAGCTGAATCACGATCATGGATTGAAACAATAGTTGAATATGGCAGCCTAGTGGGAGATGCAGTGCCGGAAATAAAGAACACGCTAAAGAATCTCGGATTAGCCGGGGCAACAATTGGTTGTGAGTTGGGTTACGAACAACGTCTTGGATTACCTCAATTAGCATGGCTGGAGATACAGAAGGCTTTCCCAAAAGCAAGTTTTGTAGATGCTTCCGGGCTTCTCTGGGATCTCCGTGTGAAAAAATCTGATGCAGAAATAGATTGTCTCCGCAGAGCCTGCAGAGCTACAAGTAAGGCATTTGAAGAATGTTACAGCCAGATAGGTAAGGGTTCGACAGAAGAAGACGCTGCACGAATAATGAGCAAAGCCATGTTAGACGAAGGTGCGGAATCCCCCGGTTTTAATATTATCTGTTCCGGAAAAGAAAATTACGAGAGGATTAGCGCACGACCCACTAATAGGGCGCTGGAGGATGGCGATTTAATATGGATCGATGCCAGTGCGGTAGTTGAGGGATATTGGAGTGACTTCTGCAGAGTTGCAGTGGTGGGGGGTCCTAACCAAGAACAAATCCGTTTGCAGAAAATTGTTCGTGAAACGACTGAAGCTGCTATAGAAATAATTAAGCCGGGCGTGCCTGTTAAGGCAGTCGCTGAAATGTGTGCCAAAGTTATGGGAAGCTATGGTTTTGATCTCTCGTTTGACGCAGGGCGATGTGGCCACGGAATAGGCCTTATGAGTACTGAGCCACCTCATATAGCAACCTACGATGAATCTGTTTTGGAAGAAGGCATGGTAATAACTGTAGAGCCCGGAATAGTAAACGAGGAAGGGGTATTTGTAATAGAGGAGAACGTTGCTGTTACCGGTGACGGGTTTGAAGTGCTCTCCGGGGCTTCCAGGGAGATCTATACTATTTAATTTTGGAATGGAGAGGTGAAAATGAATACATTGGAAAGAACCGCTGATGAAATTATTATAACGGATGTGCTAATAGTAGGGAGTGAAGGTGCAGGGGCCAGGGCTGCATTAGAAGCAAGCAAGGCTTGTAAATCAGTGGTTGTGGCAACAAAAGGTGTTGTAGGTAAAAGCGGTGCCACTCTCACTGCAGATGCTGATATAGATATAGACAGCAGAAGCGCTGCGGAATTATTTGATTTGCCCGGGGATTTGAGAGACAGTCCCGAAAAATTTGCTGAAGATATGTGTAAGGAAGGCGAATACTTAAATAATCAACGTCTTGTCAAAATCCATTGTGAAGAAGCACCAGGAAGGTTAAAGGAGCTTGTGGATTGGGGTGCCAGGATAGATAAGCTGACTCATGCACCGGGGCATACTTACCCGAGGGGTGTATGGATACCGGGGACCGAATTTGCCCGCGTGCTTACAAAGGAATTAAACAAAAGAGACAACATTACCCTCCTTGAGCACATGATGATTACAGATCTTCTTCTAAACGACGGGGCAATAGCCGGTGCAACAGGGATTGAAATGACAACAGGAAAATTCTTTGTTATAAAGGCTAAAGCAGTTATTCTTTGCACAGGAGGGGCTATGCGGATTTACCCTCACACAACTGCCCCTGATGAACTTACCGGTGACGGGTTGGCAATGGCATACCGTGTAGGTGCGAAGCTAATCGATATGGAATTTCCTATGTTTTTGCCTTACACACTAATGAAACCCGAATCCTTGGATGGTGTGGACTTTTCATATCTCCTTAGTGCATATGTAGAAACACATGCATTGAACCGTCACGGGGAGCGCTATATGAAGAAATGGGATCCTGAAAGGCTTGAACATAGTACAAGAGATGTAAATTCCATTGCGGCGATGGTTGAAGTGCTTGATGGCAGGGGTTCCCCCTCAGGAGGTACTTATTTATCCCTTAAACATCTCCCTGATAATCTCATTGATTTCAGCGCCGAATGGTTCCCGGCTAGTATTGCAAACTGGCGGTACGGCGGGTTTAACATGAAGGATTATTTACCTGATGTCCGCAAAGATGCAATGGAAACATCTCCGGCGAGCCACTTCTGGAATGGCGGAGTTAAGATCAACGAATTTTGTGAGACCGGAATTCTTGGCCTTTATGCAGCAGGTGAAGGCAGCGGGAGTATTCATGGTGCAAACAGGGTTTCAGGTAATGCTCTTACCATGACTCAGGTATGGGGGCCGAGGGCGGGCTTGTATGCCAGCAAATATGTGGCGGATACAGGTAATAAAACAATTGATCTAGATCAGGTTTTAGAAATTAAGGAACGGCTCTATGCGCCCTTGGAACGCAATAAAGGTGCGGATCCAATTGCCCTCCGTAAAAAGATTCAGGAAATTGCATGGGCTTACGTAGGCGTTGTACGTGAAGAGAAAGGCCTTAAGAAAGGGCTGGAAGAGATCTTTGCCTTAAGGGATCAACTCCAGGATGTATATGTAACTAATAAATGTAAGCGTTACAATATGGAATGGATTGAGGCCATGCAGCTTGAAAATATGCTTGATGTCATGGAAATGGTTGCCCGGGCAAGCCTGGTCAGACAGGAAAGCAGAGGGGCGTTATATCGCCGTGATTTCCCCAAAACCGATAATGTTAACTGGGTTAAGAATATCATTGTTGAGAAGAAGGATGGGGAAATATCCACATCAGTCCACGATGTTGAGCTTGATACGTATGAGCCTAAGAAGATCATAAGGGATTACGGGTGCAAGGAGTGACACCGAATGGCGAAAGAAATGCAAAGCGTTACCGTTAAAGTATTACGGCAGGATCCTATGGTAAACGGGGGTAAACCGGAATACCAATCATATTCTGTTCCTTTGGAACAAGGCGCTACAGTCCTTAGTATTCTACGCTATATAAGTGAAAATGTGGATAGAACCCTATCGTATTACCGTTCCTGCAGAATAGGCAAGTGTGCCGGATGCAAAATGAGAGTGAACGGAAAGACATGCCTGGCATGTACTACTGCAGTTACCGGAGATATAACAGTGGAGCCCCTAAAAGGATACGAAGTGATTAAAGATTTAGTAGTTGATATGAATCGTCGGGTAGGTTAAATAAACAGGTCCTTGGATCCTACATTGATCGATTTTAAAGGGGACCCCCGGTTCCAAGGACCTAAGATATCTTGTATCGAACGGATTTTTTAACACTTCATATTATAAGTGGTGATTCATTTTGAAACAGTACCCAGATTTTCTACGATTGGCTAAAGGCATTGAACATGATCTTATTATGATAAGAAGGGATATTCACCAAAATCCCGAATTGGGTAATGAAGAAACACGTACTTCCCGACTTATTGCTGAGAATCTTGAGAAGCTTGGAATCGAAGTTAAGATGGGTGAGGGCGGAATCGGGGTTATAGGATCTTTTAATGTTTCTGATAATTCGCCTGTTATTTGCCTCAGGGCGGATATGGATGCAATACCTGTACAGGAGAATACAGGTCTCCCATATGAATCTAAAGTCCCCGGGGTTATGCATGCCTGCGGGCATGATATTCATTGTGCTGTAGTTTTGGGTGCAGCCGAAATACTTTCTAAGTATGGAAATCAACTGGATGGGGGAGTCCGATTTATCTTTCAACCTGCGGAAGAAATTGATCTTGGTGCCAAGGCCATGCTGGAACAGGGCGTTTTGGAGGACCCTAAGCCCATAGGTATTTTCGGACTTCATGTTTGGCCGGGGATTACTCTTGGGAAGGTGGGGATTCAATCAGGGGCTGTAATGGCTGCAATTGATAGTTTCGATGTTACATTTGAAGGAGCCTCAGCACATGGGGCTGAGCCTCATTTAGGACATGATGCTTTATTAGCGGCTTCAATGTCAGTTGTTGCTCTTCAGCGAATTGTTTCAAGGACCATTAATCCACGGGATCCCGCTGTTATTACCGTGGGGTCCATGAAATCAGGAGCAGCAAGAAATATTATAGCTGATTCTGCATACCTCAGTGCGACTGTAAGAACCCTTGATGAGAATGTCCGGGCATCTATCAAGGCGAGTGTACATAAAACTATATCCGGCTGCTCTGATGCATGCGACGTCAATGCTTGTATTGATTATACAGAGGAACTGCCTGTATTGGTTAACTCACAGGAAATGTCTGACATTGCCCTGGAATCTGCAAAGCGGGTACTCGGGGAAAATTGCATTACAAAGATTGAGCCTTCCATGACAGGTGACGATTTTGCATTATATGCAGAAAGGATCCCCGGTTGTTATATTTTTATGGGTGTTACTCCGCACGGACACGAGATCATACCCCTCCATAACCCGAAATTTAATCCTGATGAAAAAGTGATTCCGGCGGCAGCGGCTGTACTGGCCCATGCATGTTGGGAGTCTTTAAGGCAATAGCAGCGACCTTGTGGGGGATAGTTAATAAGTATGTCAGCGTTTTTGAATTGTAGAATAGGTGTTTAGAGAGGAGCGATTGAATTTGTCTGACAGAAGAATTCCATTTGGGCCAACCTATGATGAGATGGCACGTCCTGAACTTATTGAGCCATCAATACGTGAATCCGCCATTAAGAAATTGCACGAAGATGAATTGGACCCGGTAAATCTATTTAATATTACCTGGAAGGGTAAAAACAACGAAGTTAGAAAGGTTATATTCCCCAGAGAACTTACAGGACTGGATGTAAATATTATTGTTCTTATAGGACGGGATTTTCCGTCCGGCTCTCATAAGGTTGGCTCAGTCTACACCACGCTTATAGAGGCTTGTGTCGATGGCGAACTTGATTTGGATACCCAGACAGTGCTGGGACCTTCCACAGGCAATTTTGGCATTGGTGTAGCATATATAAGCAACCTATTGGATTGTGATGCAGTAGTAATTATGCCTGATAATATGAGTAAAGAAAGATATGATAGGATAAGGCGGTACGGGGCCGGTCTGGATCTCACTCCCGGCACTGAATCTGATGTTATCCTTACTTTACAACGTACCCATGCTCTTATGAAGGATCCAAAGAATTTTTCGTTGGCACAATTCGAATTATTACCGAATTATCGCTTTCACAGGCATGTAACAGGCTCCGCAGCGGTTGAGGCTGCAAAAGATATAGGGAACGGACGGGTTGCATGTTTTGTTTCAGCCCCAGGTTCAGGAGGAACACTCGGTGCAGGCGATCATATTAAGTCCATATACCCGGATTCCAAAGTAATTGCAGTCGAACCATATGAATGTTCCACACTGTCGAGCGGAGGTTTAGGACAGCACCGAATTGAGGGAATCGGTGATAAAATGTGCACATTAGTTCATAACGTTTTAAACACTGATTTCGTTATCACTGTAAGTGATGAAGAATGTGTAAGAGCCCTCAAAGTAATTCAGGACGGCCCGGCTGTTCTTGAGAAATTCGGCATGAAAAGGGAAGTCGCCGAATCAATGAAGGGTTTATTCGGTATTTCTACGATGTGCAATGTTATAGGTGCAGTCAGAATGGCCCGTTATTTGAAACTTGGACCTAACGAAAATATTGTAACAGTGGCAACTGATGGTTTCGATCGCTATGAATCAGTGCTTGTGAATCTTGAGAAACGGTGCCTTGAAATCACTGATCATGTAATGGAAAGATGGGTCCGGGATATATTCTCCAAGCAGAATTATTCATATGTTTGTGATTTCCGGAGCATGGCCGCGAAAGAAAGACTTTTCGCTCAAAAAGAAAAGGATTGGCTGCCGTTTGAGTACAGCATAGATTATTTGAACAGCATGAGATCACAACAATTCTGGGAAGATGAATACTCAAAGGTTTATTCCTATAACGAAAAAATCAGCAAAATGCGCTGATTCCTACCTATAATTCTAAGGTAAACATGAAATATAGGTTGATAATAATGTTTATTTCCTGATTTAGGAAGTTGAAGTAAGCACCGGCCGAATAGATATGGTTAAAGAACAGTAGCGAATACCATATTGAAATGCCGGTGTTTAATTTTATAAGAATTTTTAGGATAGGCAGGAATATATAATTGTATGACGAAAATAGTCATACGTAATACCTTTCCCTGCTTTGAATATTTTAGAGAGGTAAGGGGATACGGGTTATGAGTTGTTTAAAACCAATTGGTGATGGGAAATCAGTCCCGTTACGCGCTTATGATCAAATTTTAAAATATATAACAGAAGATAATATGGTTGGGGATAAACTCCCACCGGAAACGGATTTGGCGAGACAGTTATGTGTGAGTCGTACTGCGTTGCGTGAGGCGCTTCAACGCCTGGAATTGGAAGGGTATATCTCCAGGAGACGGCGGGTCGGCACTGTTGTGTTAGCTAAAAGGCTTAATCTTGATGCCGGGCTTGAAAAACTGAATTCCATAACTCAAATTATTGAAAGTGCGGGTATGAAACCTGGAACTGCGTTTCGAAAATGGCGTATTGAACCTGCAAACAGCCTTATAGCACGAATGTTAGGGATTGATATAGGAGATGATGTTTCAGTCATTGAACGCGTACGTACAGCCGACGGTATTAGCTTCTGTTATGATATTAACTTCATTCCAACCATTTACGTAACTGAAGATGAAGAGCCCGAAATCGGTGAATCCCTGCTTGACTATTTCTCGAGGAAGCTTGGACAAATAAATCAAGCACAGGCTTATCTTTATCCGTTTACAGCTGATGCAACAATCAGTAAAAAACTAGGGGTCAATGTCGGACATCTTTTAATGCTTTTGGAACATACGCATTACGCCCCAAACGGAAAGAAGATGTGGTATTCAAGGACCTTTCACCGGAGTGATATTATTAGTTTTCATATTATCCGATCTCTCTAGGCCAATTAAGGTTACACCAAATTAGTTTGTTAGATGATTTGGCTTAGCCCAAATCGGAAAACAGGGGTATATGGACCATATTAATTGCAGAGGGGATGGTGGGTTTTGTGGCAGTTAAAGAAGGGCGTGCCTTATGGGTTGAATCCCAACAGGATGGAATATTGAGAGGGGGATATGGTCCGGAGGATGTGAAACAAATAATTGACAACGCTAAAGATCTCGGCGTCAATATGCTTCTTTGGCTTGTTAAAGCCCGTATGGCTGATACTGCTCCTGCACTTTGGTACCCCAGTGAGATTGGTTTAAGTCATGAGGCTTGCTACGATTATGATAGTTTCGGTGATGCAGTAAAAATGGCACATGATTCAGGGATTGAAGTTCATGCGTATTTTTCAGTATTCACTGAAGGGGATATCGAAGCAGAAACAGTAAGAGGCAAAAAGGCCCCTTTGGTTGAACACCCTGAGTGGGCGGTTGTAGACAGACAGGGACACCGCAGCGAGTTTGTGTGTGCAAGCCATGTGGGTTATCGTGAATACCTTGGTTCAATCCTAAGGGAAATCATGGACAAGTATTCTGTAGACGGAATCAGCATAGACTTTATACGGTACCCCCGTTCTCCTTGCTTTTGCGAGAATTGTAAAGAAAACCTCAAGAAGAAATTCGGGCTCACCGTTGATCAAATTGTGGATTTACTTGCCGGCAAAGGATTCAGCTTACTGGATCCTGAACATCTCTCGGCTGCTTTAGATAGAGCGGGTGCAGTTATTAACTACTACAATCAAAATGTCCATGAAGCAGTGGAATACTTTCATACTATAGTAAAATCGTATTCGCAAGACATCAAATTATCCGCTGGGGTGTTTCCCAACCCCAGAACTGCTCCCAGCCAAGTCTATTGTGATTGGGTTGGGTTCACCGAATTTCTTGACTTCGTATGTCCCATGGTTTACTGGTACTCCCCTGATTATTATAGGCAGGTGATTGCACGTCTCCAGGCTTCGATACGTGAAGGGACAAAACTATATCCTGGAATATCTGCACTTGGGGTGCCTCATGCTTTAGCAGGGGAAAACATAAACTATTTGACTAAAGCACCGGATATGGCTTATGTTGCTCGGCTTGTTGATATAGCACGTGATGTAGGCGTACCGGGAATAGCAATATTTCAGTATGGTACAATTTTTGGTCTTGAGCCCGGGGCTTATACCGGGCGTAAATGGGGGACGCCTGTTGCCGGTGATATTCAGATGCTCTACGAAAGGTTTACTGAGCCGGCAATACCTGCACATGCTGATTGAATAAAACTATTTTGTATGCACCGGGAAGGTGAGTTGTTTGTATCTCATCGGGGCTGATATCGGTACTTCATCTACAAAGGGCGCACTGGTTGATGAATTCGGTGAAATAATTGCTTCCCATAGTGTATTCCATGGTGTGGACAGACCATTTTCAACATGGGCGGAGCAGGATGCCGAAAAGATATGGTGGGGTGAATTTGTGACCGTTGTGCGTGCTCTAATGTCAAAGGCCCCGGAGGGATCAAAGATTGCCTGTGTGGGTGTGAGCGGGATATGCCCTACATTAGTGCCTGTAGGCAGTAATGGGAAACCTCTCCGTCCTGGTATTATGTATAGTATTGATCGCCGTGCGTTGAAGGAAATAAATGAAATTATATCCCTTGTGGGTGAAGAAGAAATCCTTGAACGTAGCGGTAATGTTTTATCTACGCAATGTATAAGTCCAAAAATAATATGGTTAAAGCGTCATGAACCCGAAATATATAAACGTACTAAATGGTTTCTCGGAACGAACGGTTATATAGTTTGGCGCTTGACCGGGGTTGCGTGTTGGGATCATTTTTGTGCCGGTGATGGTGGGTACGGATATGATATTCATGATTGCAGTTGGGATACGGAGGCATTGGATAAAATGGGTATCGATTCCTCGTTGCTCCCACCTTTGAAATGGTCAACGGAGGTAGTAGGTACTGTTCAGGGCCCCGCGGCCCGGGAAACGGGCCTCCCCATGGAAACCCCTGTTATTGCAGGCATCGGTGATGCAGCGGCGGAAATGGTTGGTACAGGGGTTGTGGATGAGGGCTCCCTGGCGCTCCTGTATGGATCAACCTTAACGACTATGTCCCCTGTCAATAAACTTTTTATATCACCGGGATTTATATTAACCCCGGGTTTAGAGCCCGGCGGGTATTTTGTAAGCAGTGTACTCGGGACTGGCTCTGCCTTGGTGGAATGGATAAGGGAAATACTAGCGTGGGACGGCCGTATGCCTGACTATAACACGTTGGAAAAGGCTGCAGAACTTATCGAACCGGGCAGTGGCGGTATAGTAGTCATACCCTATTTAACAGGTCAAAGGAGCCCTGTGGTAAATCCTAATATGTTCGGTGCCATTATTGGTATTAATCAAGGGCATACTCTCGGGCATATATATCGTGCTGTTTTAGAAGGGGTGGCATTTGCGTTGCGTCTCAGCCTGTCACAGTTGGAAAGCAAGGGGGTGCTTAAGGATTATCGGATTCGATCTACAGGGGGAGGTAGCGGAAGTAGGCTCTGGACACAGATTGTGACTGATGTCTGCCGTCGCGAGCAGGCACTTACCTCTGAATCAATACGTGCCCCGATTGGGTCCGCTTTTTTAGCCGGGAAGGCTATGGGAATAGTTTCGCCTGGGGATCTCAATAAATGGGTAGGGTTCCGGGAAACGGTGAACGTGCATAAGGATGCCGCCGATACCTATGATCCCTTGTTTATCCAGTTCAGGAGATACCTAAATGCGTTAGATCGGAGTCGCCCGACGGCCAAGAAATATTAGCTCTGCTGGGAGGGTGTTATAGAAGTGGCTTTGCCATCAACAATGAAGGAAGTAAAACTATTTGGTATCAACGACTTAAGAATAATTGAGTCCCCTGTACCAACTATTAAACCTGATGAAATTCTTGTAAAAGTCCGTGTATGTGGGATATGCCCAACTGAAATAAGGAAGTTTACCGTACCTAATTATAAACCGATTTCTTTTCCTGTTAATCCGGGACATGAATGGACTGGTGATGTAGTGCAGGTAGGTTCTGAAGTCAAAGACTTCCGGGTCGGTTGGCGTGTAGTTGCGGAAGGGGAGGGCGGGTATGCGGAATATGCGAAGATAACTGCTTCAAACCTTGTTTATGCCCAACGTTTGCCCGAGAATGTCAGTTATGAGGAGGGAACCTTCGTTGAACCCCTTGCAGATTGTCTCCACGCAGTTAGGGAACGCGCGGAAGTTATCGCCGGTGATAGGGTTGTAGTAATCGGTGCAGGCCCTATGGGTTTAGGAATAATAGCGGTGGCTGCACGTTCAGGTGCTAATGTTATGGCAGTGGAGCCTGTTAAAGAGAGACGTGACTTGGCTGTTGAATTTGGGGCGGAAATAGTCGTTGATCCTACCACGCAAGATGTGGAAAGTAGTGTGCTGGATTGGACTTCCGGTCGGCGGGCAAATGTAGGCATGGTTACGGTAGGAATCCCCGAAGTTATAGAATCCGGTATTAAACTCGTAGGAGAACGTGGGCGGGTTGTATTATTTGGCGGAGGCGGGGCAGGGCAGATGATTACGATAGATCCGAATTGGATTCATTACAAGGAAATATCATTAATAGGAAGTTCGTGGATTGGTGTCGGCGGAAAGGAGGAAACGGAATTGTACCGTATTTCCACTGAATGGATATCCGATGGGAAATTTCCTGTAAGCCGGTTAATTTCGCACCGCTTCCCCCTAGTTGATATACATAAGGCATATGAGGCGATAATGGCGGGGGGGACCCTTAAAGTTATGCTTTTAATAAATGAATAGTGGTGTATGAGGATTAGGTTGGGGGTATGTGTGATGGGTTCCGGACTTAAACTCAGGATGAGCAGACTTTTTAATGCAGATACCGGTAATGCAGTCATCATTGCGGTTGATCATGGAATTGAAGGGGCCCCTGAGGGTCTTGAGGATCCGGTAGAAAAGGTGAAAACCCTTGTGGAACTAGGGGTTGACGCATTACTGATAAATCCGGGCCTGTTTCAGAGGGTATGTGGGTTTTGGCAACGTAAAGGGGACCCGGGAGTGATATTAGCATCAGATTATTTCATTAGGGCGACTGTTCCCGGCAGAAAAATAGAGGACGAGGAATATCGCAGGATTTTGCAGGCGGAGGATGCTATTCGCCTTGGTGGAGACGTCATAAAAATGATACTTGTCTTTGGCCAGCGTGATCTTGGGCTTTATGCCTATAATCTTGAAATGGTGGTTTCCGGGATACAAAGGGCCCATAGATTAGGGTTACCTGTTATGGTTGAGACGGTATTATGGGGGATAACTTCCACAGGGAAGGAACTAGCCAGTGTAAATGTGCTCCGTGACATGATGCGGATTGCCATTGAATTAGGAGCGGACATTTTGAAAGTTCCTATTTTAGGGACGGAAGAGGAAATGATGAAGACGGTAGCATTATCACCGGTGCCTGTGATGGTCCTGGGCGGTAAAACCCGGCCTGATTTTGGAGATGTGGTAAAGGATGTGGAGAAGGCTTTGAAAACGGGGGCACGCGGGATTGTATTCGGGAGAAATGTTTGGCAGCGCGGGGATCTTAAAACAGCCGTGAATACACTGCAATCTGCAGTCCATGGCTTTAATTATAAAGGGCGGA
>JAAZLO010000094.1 GCA_012689375.1 Bacillota bacterium
CGGGGATGGTAATTTCCGGTGGCATAAGTGTCGATCCGTGAATATTGAGTGGAGGCTTTGCGGGGAGGAGGACGGCAAAAAGGAAATCCACGTTGCTTATTATACAAAAGGTTTTCAGCAGGCCGTAATTGTAACCGAATCTATTGTTTTAGACAGGAAGCCGCCTTGGGGTTCCTTTGATATAAACGGAGGGAGCAATTATACTAATAAGACCTTGGTTGAACTAAATTTTAATATACACGATAATTTAAGTGGTGTTAAAGGTTTCTGTTTGAGTAATGACGGAGTAAACTGGACTGATTGGATGGCGTTCCAAAGGGTGATCCGTAATTGGCAATTGCCTCTGGGTGACGGTAAGAAAAAGATTTATGCCTATACCCATGACGGCGCAGGAAACATATCCGACCTTATTACTTCGGAAATCCAATTAGATACGGTTCCCCCGATGATATGGTCCGTTAATGTGGCGCACCTAAGCCCTACATCGGTTAGGATTACCTGGATAACAGATAAGGATTCCGATTCAGCTGTTGAATATAGAACGGATTCAGGCAAAAAATCAACAACAATTACAGTAAGGGACGGTAAACGTACAGCCCTTCATGCAATTTATATTGAGGGGCTCGAACCATCTACCGGGTATAGATTTAGGGTGCTTTCCCGGGATATCGCAGGAAACCGTTGTGTTTCACGGGAATACGCCTTTGTTACCGGGCCTTCTGATGGGATATGATATAGTTTGGTGACTGGTTGACCTACACTAAACTCAGGGAGTGGGGATTTAGATGGGTTTACGGAAACTTGATGAATCATATGATGTGATCATAATTGGTGCAGGCCCTGCAGGTATATTTTCTGCTCTTGAATTAGCCCGGGAGACAAACGGGCGGATAAAGGTTGCCATTGTCGAAAAGGGCCCGGATATTGATGCAAGGGTATGCCCTTCAAACGAGCGGGTTTCATCATGCAAAAGATGTGACCCCTGCAGTGTAGTATCAGGCTGGGGCGGAGCAGGCGCCTTCAGTGACGGTAAGCTGACTCTTTCAACTCAGGTTGGCGGGATGCTTGACACATATATAGGTGAACCTAAGCTTCGGGAGCTCATTGGCTATGTAGATAAGACTTATCTCGGCTTCGGGGCCCCGGAAGAAGTCTGGGGTGAAGACGAAGGGGCTATACAAGAACTTGATCGCAAGGCTGTTCTTGCTGAATTACGATTAGTGCCGGCACCCATTAGGCACCTGGGAACAGGCAAGACAAAGGAAATTCTAAAGAGAATGAAAGATGAGCTTAAGCAATCCTGCCACATTGTTCTGGGTGAGAATGTAGAAGGGATTTTGGTTGAAAATAATAAAGTGGTCGGGATTAAAACACAGAAAGGTTATACAATAAAGGGCTCATATGTGATTGCCGCACCGGGCAGGGATGGGGCGGAATGGTTGTCAGGTGAAGCCCGAAGGCTCGGCTTGTCTATGGCTATTAACCCTGTGGATATAGGTGTCAGGGTGGAACTTCCGGGTGTTATTGCAAAGCCTTTAACTGATGTATCCTATGAATCAAAACTTATTTATCATTCCCGATCATTTGATGATAAAGTCAGGACATTTTGCATGTGCCCGTACGGCCAGGTTGTTACTGAAAGTTCAGATGGGCTGATTACTGTTAACGGGCATACACATTCGGAAAGAAAGACTGAAAATACTAACTTCGCCCTATTGGTAAGTAAGACCTTTACTGAACCTTTTAATGATCCTATTGCATACGGAAAATACGTGGCAGGCCTCGCCAATCTTTTGGGGAACGGTATAATTGTACAAAGACTCGGAGATTTAATAAACGGGAGAAGATCCACGGAGGATCGTCTTGCCAAAGGAACGGTCGTCCCTACGTTAGAAGATGCAACACCCGGGGATCTCAGCCTTGTCTTTCCATACAGGCATCTTGTGAGTATCATTGAAATGTTGAAAGCATTGGATTCTGTGGCCCCAGGTGTTTACGGGCGTAATACACTTCTTTATGGGGTGGAAGTAAAGTTTTATTCATCAAGATTGTCTGTTAACTGCTCTTTAGAAACTCAGATTAAGAATTTATTTGCCATCGGGGATGGGGCAGGTGTAACCAGGGGGCTGATGCAAGCATCGGCATCAGGTGTTGTAGCTGCCCATGAAATATTAAAAAGGCTTAATAATATGTAGATTGCCAAAGCCGGGCAAGTTGTCAAAGCTGCTTTTTCTTTCATTGATGGTATATAGAGGCTGTGCTATAATGACATATTGATAAAAGTACAGTGGGTGGTTGCATAGGCTGACAGGGAGGTGGGCTTATTGAAAAAAGATATACATCCTGAATACTTTATGACTACTATTACATGTGCATGCGGTCAGACATTTGAGGTTGGTTCAACCCGTAAGGATATGCGGGTAGAAATTTGCTCAAATTGTCACCCTATGTTTACAGGAAAACAAAGAATAGTGGATACAGGCGGTCGGGTGGAGCGGTTTATGAGAAGGCATCACATAAAAGGATAAAATCGGGTTTCCCGGTTTTTTTGGGGGCCGTAATTTGGGTAAAGAATTTTCTTACGGTGGTCAGGCTGTAATAGAAGGCGTGATGATGCGGGGTAAGAATAGTATAGCAATTGCAGTACGGAAACCTAATCAAAGCATCATTGTCGATAACAGGCCTATTAAAACACTGGCTTCGAAATACCCTGTATTCAGGCTGCCTATTATACGGGGGGTTTCCACATTTATAGAAACACTTCTAATAGGATTCAGGGCCCTTATGTTTTCTGCTGATCAGGCCGGTGGTGTAGAAGAGGAAGAGCAACTGAAGCCTTGGGAACTTGGTCTTACCTTGGTAATATCCTTTGCACTTTTTGCCGGCCTTTTCATCGTGCTTCCAAATTTCGTCGCAGTCCTGATTCAAAAAGTGGTTCAAAATAGGATCTTGGTGAACCTGGCGGAAGGCGGGTTTAGGATTGCAGTATTTATTATTTATATTGTGGCAGTATCGAGAATCCAGGATATTCAGAGGGTTTTTCAGTACCATGGAGCTGAACATAAGGTAATTCACTGTTTAGAATCAGGGGCCCCGCTTTCCGTTGAAAATGCAGCATCCTGTTCTATTCTTCATCCTCGGTGTGGCACTGCGTTTTTACTTGTTGTTATGGTCACTATGGTTTTGATTTTCTCGGTGCTCCTTCGATCCACAACCTTGGTAATGCGAATCCTTACCCGGCTTGCATTATTACCTGTTGTCACCGGGATATCGTATGAAGTGATTAAATTCGCGGGTAGGCCTAATCCGCCGAAGCTTATACAATGGGCAATAGCGCCTGGGCTATGGCTGCAAAGACTCACCTGTCAGGAGCCGGATAAAGATCAAATAGAAGTAGCAATTGAGGCTCTTACAAGCGTGCTTGAAGCAGACGGCATTTAGGTAATAAAGCCGGCTATTTCATGCAGCTTTTCTTCGAGGAGGTGAGATATAATGCAAGACAGACTTGATGAAATTGAACAGCGTTATAACGATCTTGAGGCTGAACTTCTCAATCCTGAAATTTTGGGTGATCAGATAAAACTCAAAGGTATTGCAAAAGCCCATGCTGGCTTAGAACTGATTGTAACAAAATACAGGCAATATAAGAATGTTCAGACTGATATAAAGGAAGCGGAGGAGATTCTGGAATCAAGTACAGATGATGAATTAACGGAATTTCTCAGCTCAGAGCTGGAACGCCTTCGGGCAGATGAAACTGTATTAGAAGATGAGCTCAGAGTATTGCTCCTCCCCAAAGATCCAAAGGATGACAAAGACGTTATTGTTGAAATCCGGGGAGGGACAGGAGGAGAAGAAGCTGCACTTTTTGCTGCAGATCTTATGCGAATGTATATGAGGTATGCGGAGCAAAGTCAATGGCAAGTTGAGCTTATGAGTTCAAGTCCTACTGATCTTGGAGGATTTAAAGAAGTAATTTTTTCAGTGCAGGGGCAAGGTGCATACAGCAGACTTAAATATGAAAGCGGGGTACACAGAGTCCAACGGGTTCCTGATACTGAAGCTTCAGGGAGAGTCCACACATCAACTGCCACTGTGGCTGTGCTTCCCGAGGCGGAGGAAGTGGAGCTAGAAATAAAATCAGATGATCTGCGTATAGATGTATTCAGATCAACAGGGCACGGCGGTCAAAGTGTCAACACTACTGATTCTGCTGTCCGAATCACACATATCCCCACCGGGATGGTAGTTACATGCCAGGACGAAAAATCCCAATTAAAAAATAGGGATAAGGCGCTTCGTGTTTTACGTGCAAGGCTCCTCGATAAGCTTGAAACCGAGCAAAAAGCAGAACTAGACGAAGCTAGACGTACCCAGGTAGGGACCGGTGAGCGCAGTGAGCGCATACGAACGTATAATTTCCCCCAGAACCGGGTTACGGATCATAGAATTAACCTTACTTTATATAAGCTCAATAATTTTCTTAACGGGGACATAGATGAAGTTATTGACGCTCTCATGGCGGTTGAACAAAATGAGAGGTTGAAAAAGATTGGCTGAGCCTATCGGAATAATAACAATCAAGGATGCACTTTCCGAAGCAACCCAACGATTACACGAAGCCGGCATTGAAAGTGCACGGCTGGACGGAGAGGTCTTACTTGCCTATATCTTAAAAGTTAAACGTGAATACCTCTATGCCCACCCTGAGAGGCTTCTTGGTTTTAATGAATATGAAGAATATCAGGCAGTCTTGGAACGTAGGGCTACCAGGCTGCCTGTATCTTATATTACCGGCAGCAAAGAATTTATGTCTTTGGATTATATAGTAAATGAGCATGTACTAATACCCAGGCCTGAGACGGAAATTCTCGTTGAGGAGACTGTTTCCCGCCTTGAAGTCTTACGTCGCGTGCATGATCCCCTAATTGTTGTAGATATAGGAACCGGGAGCGGTGCAATAGCAGTAGCCATTGCGTGGTTTTTGGAAGCGGTTGATGTTATAGGTACTGATATTTCATGTGATGCCCTTGCAGTAGCAAAAAAGAATGCCGAAAAACATAAGGTGGATGACAGGATAAGATTTTTACAAGGGGATCTCCTTTCACCTCTTAACGGAAAAGGATTAGAACACCGAATTACTGCAATTGTCAGTAATCCTCCTTATCTGTCCGGAAGGGCTATGGCTGAGGTTCCGCCGGAGGTAGCAAAGGAGCCTAAGGCTGCCCTTGTCGGTGGTGAACAAGGTCTTAATTTTTTATTCGTAATTTTGGAGGATGCCCCACGCTTTTTGGCACCCGGCGGTTTTGTCGCACTTGAAATCGGTTATGATCAAGCCAAAACTTTAACCGGGTTTGCCAAGGATGTCCCGGGGTACACCAAAGTTACCACTGTCCCGGATCTTGCCGGTATCGAAAGAGTATTAATAGCGAATATATGATGTCAATATTGGTTTGTCAGTGTTATAGGAAGGTTGAGAGATGTTTTGAAACGAACGGAGATAATAAAAATTGATCCCGATAATCCTGATATTCATGAAATAAAGCGGGCGGCTGCAATTATTAAAAACAAAGGTCTTGTCGCCTTTCCTACTGAAACTGTTTACGGGTTGGGCGCAGACGGGTTATGTGCTGATGCCGTCGATAAGATTTTCCTGGCGAAGGACAGGCCCAAAGGTAACCCCCTCATACTCCATATAGCATCCCCTGATGATATGCCCCAGGTTGCAAAAGAGATCCCCCCCATTGCAAAGAAACTCATCCAGACGTTTTGGCCGGGCCCTTTAACCTTGGTTCTTCCTAAAAAACCCCATGTACCTTATCAAGTATCAGCAGGCCTTCCAACTATAGGATTGCGAATGCCGGATAATATCATAGCCTTAACTCTTATCGCGGAAACAGGAACAATTTTGGCTGCTCCAAGTGCCAATATCTCAGGGCGGCCTAGCCCTACCAATGCAAAGCATGTAGTTGATGATATGTGGAATAAGATCGATCTTATATTAGACGGAGGAAGCACCAGTTTGGGCGTTGAATCTACTGTATTGGATCTGACGGAAGATCCACCGAGAATATTAAGACCGGGGAGCGTTACCTATGAGGATCTTACGGATGTGGTGGGGGAAGTACAAAAACCCTTAGGGGGGCAAGAGGGAAAGCTGTCTCCAGGACAGTCTTACCAAGGATTGAAATACACCCACTATTCCCCCGGTATACCGTTTTTTCTTGTTGAAGGTGAGCCTCAGGCTGTTATCAGGAGAATACAAAAGGAAGCCGGGAAATATCGGGATCGCGCAGAAAAGACAGGTATTATGAGTTCTGAAGAAAATAAAGAACAATACCACGGTTATGCCGATATCGTAAAATCCCTTGGCCCAAAAGGCGATATGACGCAAATTGCAGCAAACCTTTATCGTGTTCTCAGGGACTTTGAAACTTCGGGAATTCATATTCTTTTTGCGGAAGGATACAGTGAGGCAGGTCTTGGATTTGCAGTGATGAATAGGTTAAGAGAAGCCACAAAGGGTCATATAATCTATGCATAGCACTATCCCCTGATATGGATTATATATGGCTCCTGTCAAAGAAGGGTATGGTTTTATGGGGCAATTTAAAACAATTATATTGGTGTGTACAGGAAACACATGTAGGAGCCCTATGGCTGAGGCTATGTTAAAGCAGGCGCTTGAGGAAGTTATAGGAGATCAGGCAAAGGATATAAAGGTGGGTTCAGCGGGGGTTGCCGCATTTCATGGAGATCCTGCATCCCATTATGCCAAAACAGTTATGGAAAAGCGCGGGCTTGATATATCAAATCATAGGGCGCAGCATGTTTCCCCCGGGCTGCTCAGTGATGCTGATCTTGTACTGACCATGACAACCATGCAAAAGGAAGAACTTCAACGAAAATATCCCGCTTTCAAATCAAAGTTTAATACTCTCATTGAATTTGCCGGCTTGGAACAGGAGCTCGGCGTAGATATTGGAGATCCTTTTGGTTGCTCCCCCAAGGCCTACCAGTCCAGTGCCGATCAAATTAGTAAAGCTGTTAAGGCTGCAGCGGGAAAGATAAAAGATTTATTAAAATCAAGGGGAGATAATAGTGAAAATAGGCATCGGGAGTGATCATGCAGGTTTTGAAATGAAAGAAGCCCTGAAAACTTGTTTGGGTCCTCTTGGAATTGAAACGATAGACTTTGGGTGTGAATCCACTGCTTCCGTTGATTATCCTGATATAGGTTACCCACTGGCCAAAGCTGTGGCATCCTCTGAAATTGATAAAGGTATTCTTATATGCGGTTCCGGAATTGGCATGTCAATAGTTGCTAATAAGGTTCCGGGGGTACGCGCGGCATTAGCCGGAAACGCAGATATAGCAAGGCTTGCCCGGGAACATAATGATGCAAATATCCTTGTCCTTGGTGCGAGGGTAATCAACATAAATGAAGCGGAAAAAATAATGCAGGTGTTTTTGAAAACGAAATTTACCGGAGGGCGCCATGCAAGGCGTGTGAAAAAGATAGCCGAAGGTGAAGGCTGAAGGGGGAAGCTTAATGTCTAAAGTCCATTTGATTGATCATCCTCTTATTCAACACAAGCTCACACTTATCAGGGATAAGACAACAGGTGCCAAGGATTTCAGGGATTTAGTGTCTGAGATTTCCACTTTAATGGCATATGAGGTCACACGGGATTTACCCCTTGAAAACAGTACAGTGGAAACTCCGATATGTGTATCGGAAGCTAAGGTTATATCAGGTAAAAAAGTTGGGATTATCGCCGTGTTAAGGGCAGGATTAGGGATGGTCGAAGGTATGCTGAGACTAATACCTACAGCCAAAGTCGGGCATATCGGTATTTACAGGGATCCTGAGACATTAAGGCCTATTGATTACTACTGTAAGCTACCGTCTGATGTAAATGAACGGAATCTTATTATAGTAGATCCTATGCTTGCTACAGGGGGTTCCGCTACGTGTGCTATAAGGTTTCTTAAAGATAAAGGTGCAACCGATATAAAGCTGGTAGTGCTTGTGGCTGCACCCGAAGGCATTAAAATGGTTCAGGAAAACCATCCGGATGTGGATATATATGCGGCTTCAATTGATAAATGCCTTAATTCCCATGGGTATATAGTACCTGGGCTTGGGGATGCAGGGGACAGGCTCTTTGGTACAAAATAGGTTTTATAGGCGGTATGGAAGGAATGAGCCGTGTTGAATGAGGGGTTTATAAGGCCGTCCTGGGATGAGTATTTTATGGGGATTACCCGGATGGTTGCAGAGAGATCCACGTGTCTGAGGAGACAGGTCGGTGCAATAGCAGTCAGGGACAGGCGTATTCTGGCAACAGGGTATAACGGTGCACCGAAAGGTCTTGCACATTGCGGTGAAGTCGGGTGTTTAAGAGAGGAAAGGCGTGTACCTTCAGGTGAACGCCACGAGTTGTGCAGGGGGTTGCATGCGGAACAAAACGTAATAATTCAGGCTGCCTTACATGGAATAAGTATTCAGGGATCTACTGTGTATTGCACAGATCATCCATGTTCACTGTGTATTAAGATGCTGGTTAACGCTGGGATTGAAGAGATAGTTTATTGCGGGGATTACCCTGATGAACTTGCTTCGGAAATTGCGAAGGAAGCAGGCATTAAAGTCCGGCAGTTTAACCAAGGGCGAAACGGCCCTTAAATATTAGGATTAATGCATGCCGGAATTAAAATTTTCGGTATTGTCCCAATAGAGAACAGGTAATTAACCAGGCTTGACATGCCTATATACCTGGGCTAGACTGAAAATAATATATGTATCACTGTATTAACCTACATCGGCCTCAATATTTTCAGAGCATATATATGCATACATAATAAGGCCCTGGATTGAGAGGGGAAAATCGGCCTCAAATGATGACTTATGTACCTATCCTTTTAGAAGCCTTAATAATATCGCTGGTTCTGACTCCAATCATACGCAAGGGGGCTATTAAGGCCGGGCTTGTATATATGCCAGGCCCTCGAACTGTCCATAACCGCCCTATGCCTGTCATGGGCGGGTTGGCTATATTTGTTGCCCTCTTTATTACTGTTTTCCATCGCGTGGATCTGGGCCAGGATATATTAGGGCTGTTTCTTGGAGGCCTTATTGTATTGGCAGTGGGAATGTGGGATGATATTAAGGAACTCAGACCATTACCGAAGTTAATAGGCCAAATTGGCGCTGCCCTGGTTGCAATGGGGTTCGGGGTAAGGATTGAGTTTATCACCAATCCATTCGGATCCGGAATGATTTATCTGGGACTTTGGGGGATCCCCCTGACTATTCTTTGGATCGTCGGAATGACAAACCTAGTTAATTTCCTTGATGGACTTGATGGTTTAGCTGCAGGTGTATCTACAATCGCTGCCTTTGCCCTTTTTTTTGTAGCGCTCTCCCGGGGGCAAGCTGTTACCTCGATTCTTGCAATTGCCCTTGCAGGGAGTGCTTTAGGATTTTTGCCGTATAATTTTAACCCTGCCAGTATTTTTATGGGTGATGCAGGTGCAATGGCTCTGGGGTTCACCCTCGCTGTGATTTCAGTGGAAGGCGCACTGAAAGGTGCAGCCACTATTGCATTGGCAGTTCCCATGTTCACCCTTGGAGTGCCTATTTTTGATACGATATTTTCCATTGTACGCAGGGTTCACAGTGGTACTCCTTTCTACCAAGCTGATAAGGGTCATATTCATCACCACCTCATTAATAACGGGTTTTCTCATAGAGGAGCAGTAATGCTTATATATGCAATTACAGGCTGTCTTGGGTTGATGGCTGTCCTTATGGCCAGGTTCGGAGTAACACTCACAGGCTATATCCTGGTTGCGTTATCTCTTAGTGTTATTTTGGTGTCAAGCCGTAAACTATGGAGCAGCCGTATACAGGCTAAGCAAAAAGGGGATATGGAGACTTAGGATTCCGGCGGGATACAGGATAAATGAAAGGGGATTTATATGCCGGGGGAAAAAGTTATGATAATATTCGGGACCCGGCCGGAAGCAATTAAAATGGCGCCGGTGGTACAGGCTCTTAGAGATTCAGGAAAGGTTTCAACAAAAGTAGTTGTAACTGCCCAGCACAGGGAAATGTTAGATCAGGTCCTTGATATTTTCGGTATTAATCCTGATTATGACTTAAACATAATGCAGGAGGGGCAATCGCTCCCGGAAATCGTCACTAGGATACTGCAAGGGCTCGAAACACCGTTGAAAAAAGAAAAACCCGATTTGATTCTTGTGCACGGGGATACAGCGACCACTTTTGCCGGTGCACTCAGCGGGTTCTATAATCGTATTCAAGTCGGACACGTTGAGGCAGGCCTTAGGACCAACGATAAATATTCACCTTACCCTGAGGAAATGAACAGGCGTCTGACAGGGTGCCTTTCGGATATTCATTTTGCACCTCTTATTACACACAAGAATAATCTGATTCTTGAAGGCATTCCTGCTGAATCAATTCATGTTACAGGGAATACAGTGATTGATGCGCTACTTAATACAGCAGCAATTCCATATGAATTTACGTGTCCGTGTCTTTCATCTGTCAATTATGAAAAGAATAGAATACTACTTGTAACTGCCCATCGCCGTGAAAATTTGGGTAAACCCATACAAAGAATATGTAAAGCCCTTAAAACGTTGGCAGAAACGCGGTCCGATATTGAGGTGGTTTTTCCGGTTCATATGAATCCTGCTGTCAGAGGTGATGTTTTTCGAATTCTCAGGGGCGTACCCCGTGTTCATTTACTGGATCCTGTAGATTACCGGGCTATGGTTGCTATTATGTCTGGGTGCTATCTGGTTTTGACGGATTCC
Organism: Bacillota bacterium; assembly: GCA_012689375.1. Taxonomy (GTDB): domain Bacteria; phylum Bacillota; class SHA-98; order UBA4971; family UBA4971; genus UBA4971. The sequence goes on from JAAZLO010000094.1 coordinate 10,849, forward strand.
GGAGGCCTGCAAGAAGAGGCACCTTCTCTGAATAAACCAGTTTTGGTTCTTAGGGATGTAACGGAGCGGCCTGAAGGTGTTGATTCAGGCACTCTTGTTCTTGTGGGTACAGGCGAGGAAAGAATTGTTTCCCTCGTTAAAAGGCTGTTGGACGACGAACAAAAATACCGACAAATGGCTGAAGCACGCAATCCTTACGGTGACGGACAGGCTGCTTTACGTATTCGCGATGCAATCCTTTGGAGGCTTGGCTTAACCTCTGTAGTACCCAAGGATTTTCAGGCATAATTTGGACACAATACATATCATAGGATAACCAGGTCAGGGTTTCCAGTTGAAGCCCGATCCCGATGATGTTAGACTTTTACGAGGAGTATTATCAGGAATTTTATCTAATAATAACAGTGTTGTCAGTTTGTTTGTTGAGGGGGGAAGCTGAGTGGAGACACTCCTCATTCAGGGGGGAGCAAGACTTACCGGACGTGTTGTTGTAAGCGGGGCAAAAAATGCCGCTTTACCCGTAATTGCCAGTACGCTTCTTACCGGAGAATCTGTGGAACTCTCTGGTGTACCTGAACTTGATGATATTTTTACCATGTGTGAGCTTTTGGAAAATGCCGGTGTCAATGTAGATCAGGGACCGGGGTGCCTTTCCCTTAATGCGGGGAAGGCAAATGCAGTGGAAGCATCATATGATCTGGTCAGACGCATGAGGGCGTCATTTTTGATTGCCGGCCCTATGCTGGCCAGGTTTGGTTTTACACGTATGCCTATGCCAGGGGGCTGTGCTATAGGCTCAAGACCTATAGATCTTCACCTTAAGGCCTTTACTGCTATGGGGGCAGAGCTGTCTGTTGAAAGCGGATATATTGAGGCGGTTGCTCCCGGCGGACTTCAAGGTGCCCATATATATTTTGATTATCCAAGCGTAGGTGCAACTGAAAATGCAATGATGGCAGCTACTCTTGCAAAAGGTAATACCGTTTTGGAGAATGCAGCTAGAGAGCCGGAAATTGTAGATTTGGCAAATTTGTTGACTAAGATGGGAGCGAAGGTAGTAGGGGCAGGTACAGGTGTTATAAGGATCCAAGGGGTAGAAAGGCTGTGTGGTGCGGATCATACAGTTATCCCCGATCGGATTGAGGCAGGTACTTATATGACAGCTTCTGCAATTACCAACGGAGATGTAATTGTAGAAAATATTGTGCCTGAGCATCTTACTGCGGTAATTGCGAAACTACGGGAGCTTGGCGCCGGTGTTGAAGTCGGGGAATCGGAAATAAGGGTTTATTCTGAAACCCGCCCTAAAGCTGTGGATATCAAGACAATGCCATATCCTGGTTTTCCGACGGATCTTCAAGCCCAATTTATGGCTTTGTTATGTTTAGCTGATGATATGAGCATTATTACCGAGACTGTGTTTGAAAATCGATTTATGCATGTTGATGAGCTTACGCGTATGGGTGCGAAAATCAAGATTGACGGAAGAGCCGCAATAGTGGAAGGTATAGACAACTTATCAGGTGCCCCTGTCAACGCAACTGATCTCAGGGCAGGAGCTGCCCTTATTATTGCAGGCTTGGCTGCTAGCGGAGAAACAGAAGTAGTTAACACCAAACACATTGACAGAGGATACGATCACATTGAAAATAAATTACGCTCCTTGGGTGCGGAAATCATAAGGAGGACTGTTGCAAAAAAGCCCGGGGCTTCGGCTGCAACAGCTTCGTAATATCATAAGGTTCTAATTGGTCCCTCCGCCGAGTATAGATAAGTCTATAGAACCGGCGAATAGACAAGCAGTCATTTCTTGGCAGGAGGGACCCTCCATGGGAAAGTGGATTGTTTTAGGTGTCGGGTTTTGTTTTCTCATAGTTATAGCGATTCCTTTAATAACTGTGTGGGGATATGGTTTTAGTATCAAGCCTCCGGAAGATGGGTTAAGCCTTTCCGATCATACTGTCAAGGTCTTCGTTGTTTCCTTAAATCAGATCCTGGATATGCCATTGGAAGAATATATAGAAGGTGTTGTGGCTGCAGAGATGCCCGCATCCTTTGGTATTGAAGCATTAAAAGCGCAGGCTGTGGCAGCCCGGACTTTTGCTTTAAAAAGAATGCCTGTAAGCGGCGGATCCGGGTGTGGTAACCATCCGGGCGCTGATATATGTACGGATCATCGACATTGTCAGGCATGGATATCCCAGGATGAATTAAGAGAAAGGATCGGTAATGTCAACTATCGGAGATACTCCCAAAAAATCCGGGATGCAGTGGAATCCACGAGAGGTTTGGTAATGACGTACGAAGGGAATCTTATAGAAGCTTGTTATCATAGTGCATCAGGGGGTGCCACCGATAACGCGGAAGAAGTATGGCCTGGTGCAGTTCCTTATCTTAGGGGAGTCTCTACGGAATTTGAGGCAAAAGAACCTGATTTCCGCGAAGAAAACAGCTTTACCATGGATGACTTGGAAAAAAAGCTGGGTGTGGTTGTAAGAAAAAAAACATCTTCGGTATATACAGTTGCAGGTAAAAGCGTTCAGGTTATTTCTGAAGGAAGAATGGATAAACCCATTGAAATCCTAGAAGCATCTAAAGCTGGCCGGGTTAACCGGATTAGAATAGGTGATAAGATATTTAGTGGATATGATCTGAGAACTCTTCTTGGGCTTTCCTCTACAAAAATGACCTACAGGGTAGCCGGGGATAAGGTTTATATTACGACTACAGGCCGTGGGCACGGAGTGGGCATGTCTCAATATGGTGCTAATGTCATGGCAAGTGCAGGTAAGAACTTTTCAGAAATCCTGAGCCATTATTATCTTGGTGTTAGTATTGAAAAACATGAAAAAGATGGGAGTAAATGATTTCTTAATCTGTATAGGGAGGAAAGTTTTGGGGAGAATATTGTCTGGGGTGATGCCATGGAAAGAAGTACCGAAAGACAATCCTTGGTTTCCCGTCTAAAGACAAGATTTCAATTAAACTTTCGAAAAATCCATGATATCATTGGCAAAATGAGAAATAATATTCCTTCGTTGAAGGATATTATTATAGTGGTGGTTGCTACCTCACTAAGTTTTTCCTTTGGTTTTTTCATCGGGAGACAGACTCTGCAACCGATATCCCCAGGTGATTACGTATCTATCCGAAAAATCGATGCTTACGGTACGGCTGCCCGGTTGGAAAACACTCAAAAAAGCCCTGATCTGCAAGAAGCTATAGAGGAAGTGCTGGCTCCGTCCTCCCCGGTTAAACCGGAAACCCCAAAGCGGGAAGTTCCCGCACCTACTCAAGAAAAAATGATAATGCCTGTTCAGGGGCGGATCATATCAGGTTTTGGGTGGAGGAAACACCCTGTCTTCCAGGATTGGCGGTATCACACCGGGGTGGATATAGGGGTGGCTGAAGGTTCTCCTGTAAAGGCTGCACTTTCAGGGACTGTTATTGAATCCGGGACTACAAGGGAATTAGGCCTTTACATAGTGATTCAGCATCCGAATGATATCAAGACTAAATATGCACACTTAATGTCCGTGTCTGTACAATGCGGAGGTTCAGTGAAACAAGGGCAGATTATAGGAAAATCAGGCACATCAGGTATTACATCCGGGGAGTATCTGTTCTTTGGAGTGATTTCCGGTGAAGAACTCCTGGATCCCGAAGTATTCCTGTAATACCACCTTTCCATAAGCACGCTTGACATATCTAGCTGTCCCCAGAATATACATGGTATTAAACCGGGGCAGGGGGGCAGCGGAAATGAGGGATTACATCCGGCGTAGAGTGCTTGACATTGCCGGTCATATCATAGAGACAAAGTCTACTGTGAGGCAGGCGGCCAAAGTGTACAATGTCAGTAAAAGTACTGTGCACAAGGACGTAACAGAAAGACTTCCCATGATAAGTAAGCCTCTGTCGAAAAAAGTAAAGAGAGTACTGGAGCAAAACAAGGCAGAACGCCATATTCGTGGCGGAGAAGCGACACGCAGAAAATATAAAGAAAAAAAGAGGGCTTAGCCGTCCCCGGTTTAGAGGAAATCTTCGCAATATGTAGAAAGAATTACCTTGCGACGATTTTTTCTTGTTTAGGTACTGATTAAGCCTTCTAACGCAGCTCCGCTTTTAAATGCTCGCTGAGGCTCTGGGAGGAGTATGCCCATGTTCGGGCTATCTATGACTGTGGGAATTGATCTGGGGACTGCCAATACCAGAGTATATGTTAAGGGTAAAGGTATCGTAATTCGGGAACCGACGGTTATTGCCCTTGATGCAGAAACACGCAAAATTATGGCGGTGGGCAAAAACGCCCGGATGATGATTGGGAGAACCCCTGGTTCTATATTGGCTGTGAGGCCTTTAAAAGACGGGGTTATTGCTAATTATGAAATGACTGAGGAAATGCTCCGTTATTTTCTGAACCTTACCCGTAGCCGTCGAATTCTGATGAAGCCCAAGGTAATTGTATGCATTCCATCGGGAGTAACAGGGATTCATAAAAGGGCAATTTTGGAAGCGGCATCTGAAGCAGGCTCTAGGCAGACCTTTCTCATGGAGGAACCAATGGCTGCCGCCATCGGAGCAGGGCTTAACATATGGGAGCCTTCAGGAACTATGGTTGTGGATATAGGAGGCGGAACCACTGATATTGCCGTTATTTCCCTTGGTGGTATAGTCACTGCTGATTCATGCACTGTCGGAGGAGACAGGTTTGACGAAGCAATTATAAGGTATGTCAGGCAAGAACACAATCTTACTATAGGGGAAAGGACTGCGGAAGATGTTAAAATACAGATTGGATCGGTAGATCCCCGGGCTAATACCGGGACCGCTGAAATAAAAGGAAGGGACTTTGTTACAGGCCTCCCGAAGTCTATTGATTTTTCTTCCGGGGAAGTCTGCCGGGCAATATCTGAGCCTTTTTATGAAATCATTAATAATGTTAAGAGTGTACTTGAGCGTACCCCGCCTGAACTTGCTTCTGATATAGTCGAAAAAGGGATTGTTTGCACAGGCGGCGGTGCACTACTCAATGGGTTTACAATGCTTATGTCGGAAGAAATTAGGGTTCCGGTTCATGTTGCGGAGGATCCTATGAACTGTGTTATTATAGGTGCAAGCAAAGCTTTTGAATCCCCGGAAATATTTAGGAACAGTCTGGTGCCGGGTCCCAAGTTCATGTAAATGAGTATGTTTCTCAAATGCGGCCTGCAAATTTCAAAACACCCCAAGTAAGCCACATGCATAATGATTTTTCTCACAAGAGGATAGTAGACTCGTTTATAGAACTGAGAACAAGGGAGATTACGGGAAGGGGGTTTGCGGTTTTATGAAGCGCCCATATTATATGGGAACGTACATAAATGTAATTGTATGTGCTATTTTTTTTCTTACCGCAATAACCTGCAGTGCAGGATGGGTGGAAATTACAGAAGGCTCCACTATACGCCAGGTAAAATTGATCCTGGATGATCGTACATCTATTTTACCTGTATCCGCTATTATTAAAGGCTCGTGCCTGATGGTACCTGCAACGTTGGTAGCGGATATCCTTGATAGTTCGATGCAGTACGATCCTTCCACCGAATGTCTTACATATAGTTTGCCGAGCGGAGGGTTTGAGGTGCTGCTTTATAGAAAGGAATGGACTTTCTTTTCAGGGGAGAGGCATGCATTCAGCGAATCCCCGATATTTGATTCAGGTATTCCCTTTGTTCCCCTCGAACTCCTTGAAGTAACCGGAGATTATCGTGTTTCGTGGGATCCTAAAATAATGGAAATTCGTTTAGAGCGGCCGGATAAGGCTGTTCGTCCTGACAGGCCGGAGATAGAAATTTATCCGGATAAATCTAAGGATGAACCCGGAGTTTTAACCCAAATCAGGCATGGTGTTCATTTTGATAAAGTCAGAGTGGTACTCCATTTTACAAAGGAAGTCCCATTTAAGGTTATCCAGATGAAAACCCCCCCAAGAGTGGTGCTTGAATTTGAAAACACACAGGTGGAGGATTTGCCGGATTGCCTTATTAATCATATAGCAGTCAATAAAACAAGGGTATCCGGGGCTGGGCCGGGAAATGCCAGGGTGGTAATGGATTTTAATTATGCACTCCCTGATGTGACCACTTTTTGGTTGCAAGATCCTGTGAGATTTGTTGTGGATATCCCAACTATCTACAGTCAGAAATCTGCCCTTACCATAGCTCGCGGAATCCGATATATTACCTTAAATAACGGGACTGCAAACGGTCCCCTTATTGTTGATGTCCTGGAAATAGAGATGAGTGATGATAATATTACTGTAAAAACGGCACTTGCAGGTCCTGATGGCGGGTTTGGATTAGCCCCTGTCAGCAAACTTGTGTCGGATTCAAAGGCAATAGCAGGGATTAACGGAGTGTTTTATGCATCGGACGGGACTCCGCTCGGCCTTATCATTGTTGACGGATACCTAAAAAGCCGGCCCCTTATGAACAGGACAGCTATGGGGATAACACGGGGGGGAAATATTCTCATCGATAATGTATCCATGGATGAAAGTGGGAATTTAGTTCCTAATTGGCTGGAGCAGGGAGTGATCTATGCAGTGGGGGGAGGACCCCGGCTTGTTAAAGGCGGCAGGATTAATGTAACCTCAATTGAGGAGCGGTTTAAGGCAGACATCGCCTGTGGCAGGGCACCTCGGACTGCTGTCGGGGTAACACATGACGGCAAACTCCTTCTCGTTTCTGTTACAGGGAGGCAGGCATATCACAGCGTAGGTGTAACCTTGGAGGAGCTGGCTGGGATTATGATTGAACTGGGTGCAAAAGATGCCATGAATTTCGATGGGGGAGGATCTTCTACTATGGTAGTCCGTGATTTTATTATGAATACTCCATCGGACGGAAAGGAAAGAAAGGTTGCTGATGCGATTCTCGTGTTTGCATCGGAAAGATAAAGCCCGGAAGATTGTGAAGGGAGAATTCCGTTATTATGATTCTATTCTTTAATGTAAAAAAGGCAGTAGGTTTCAAGTTTATAGCTGCCGGTTTGATGGTTCTATTAGGCTTTCTGTCAGTTGGCTTAGGGGATTTTCCCGGTTTTGGTGTAAGTGCGGAACAAAATCCCGAATTTATGCCTATTTCACAGGTTGTACCCGGGATGAGGGGTATTTCAAAAACTGTTATCAAAGGTATGAAGGTAGACACTTTTGATATAGAAGTCTTAGCGATTCTGGAAGGCGGCTTAGCTGCCGGTGATTTTATTTTTATAAGGGCCTATGGGGATGCCATAGAGGCAGCAGGCGGAATAGCATCAGGAATGAGCGGTAGCCCTGTGTACGTTGACGGTCGGCTTATAGGTGCAATAACACATTCCCTTCGTGACGGTTCAGATCCTTATTTAGCTTTGGTAACCCCAATCGGGGAAATTCTTCGGGTTCTTGAGGCACAACAAGGATACAATATCGGGGGTAATTTGTCTGATTACACTGTGGCGATAAATAAAAAACTTAAGGGACTACCGAATTTAGAATCCGGGACTGATTTAGTAATGACTCCTGTTAAAAGCCCTGTAATAATAAGTGGTTTGCGTGGCAGGGCATTTCAGGTCCTGGCGGACGGGTTAAAAACCTATGGTCTTGAACCTATTGCCTTGGGAGCTTCCGGGAATAAAATTCTTGAGGATCCTCCGCCTCCTGAGCCTGGGTCAGCCCTTGGAGTCCAGCTTATAAGGGGGGACGTTACTGCCACGGTGCTTGGTACGGTAACCTACAGAAAGGGAGATTTTATAATCGGTTTTGGTCATGACGTGCTTCTGAAGGGGGATGCAGGCTATATAGGGACGCAGGCGGAAATTCATCATATAGTTCCCTCGATCCTTAAGCCCTACAAGATAGGGAGCCCCCTTAATGTTATAGGAAAGGTAACTCAGGATCGTACTAAGGGGGTCCTTGTGAAGCTGGATGAAACACCGAAGACAGTTCCTGTGGCCTTGACTGTGAAAGATAAAGATACAGGCAGAACTGAAATGTTCAGGGCGGACATTGTCGATGATGAGTTGCTCATGGGAAGGCTTGTGTCATCCTTTGTATTAGAATGCCTTGATTCTGCACTGGATAGGATTGGGCAGGGGACGAGCCGTGTGGAATTTGAAATTCATACTGATAACTTGGAAAAACCCATCTCTAGAATTAATATGTTTTTTAGTCAAATGGATATTGCCGCCATATCCGGAGGCGAGTTTTTAGATATCCTTCTCGCCCTTGTGGATAATGAATTCGCTGAAGTGAATATAACCGGTGTGAAGGTGGACATTGGGATTGAGGAGAAACGGCAGACAGCCCGAATTGTCCAGGCTGAGACATCTGAGACCGTTGTATCCCCAGGTGAAACAGTGGAAGTCCGGGTTAGGATTCATCCGTACAGGGGTATTGCTGAAATAAAGGGAATAAAGGTTGAAATTCCTGAAGGTACCCCCCCGGGGACTCTTTATCTGACTGTCAGGGGTGGGGGGACTGCACTTCCTGATGATGAGAAGGAAGATGCAGACAATAAAATTGTCCAACGTTCGCCCGCCGAAAGCCTAGAAAAGCTTGTCCGGGATATGACGGATGTCGAGAAAAACAGTGATATCGTAGTAGAATTTTATCCCAGGAAGACTTCGGAGCTTGGTGAGGCAAACCTTGTGGATGAAGAAGGCTTTGAAAACAGCGATTATGCCTTCAAATTGAAACCTCAGACGGAAACTGAGATTCCTCCCCGTAAAGAAGAAAAAGCCTCACGTATAGAGAACGGCGAAAAAATAAAGGAGGATCATTCTGATGTTGTCAAAGCTATACTCTCTACAGGCTATGTGATAGAAGGAGAAGCCGACCTGGAATTGATTGTTGAGTAATTACTATTAACTCCTTCCATTCAGACCATGAATTGGGCCTCTACACGTAGTGTAGGGGCGTTTATTTATGAAGGAATGGAAAAGTCCATGTCGAATTATGTTGGGGCCGGGAGGGGGATTATTACATCTATGTCTCGCAGAATGAAAACCACACTTATACTTATCATTGTTATTGGGATAGTATTAATCCTGGCTTATGTTAATCTTCTTAAAATTCAAAATGCGTTGCTCCTAGCCTCCCGTGATTCAATAAGGGCGTCATTGGAGAAAGCAGTAGGTGCCCCTGTCAGATTCGACGGGATTTACGGGAAAAGCTTAAGTAAAATCGTTGTATCGGGTTTATCGGTAAATGTCAGTTCAGATCAAATTGATTCTGACTTTCTTATTGATCGCGTGGAAGTTAGTTATTCCTTATTTGACGTTTTAAGTAAACGTAAGGACATCATTAAAGCTGTAAGAGGGATAACATTAATTGAACCGGAGATATCCATAAGGCTCCCTTCTGATCTTAGTGCTTTCCGAAAGGATATAGATCAAAAGCATTTATCTGATATATCAGGGCAATTTCAAGGTTATATTTCTACAAAAGATGGCCGGGTAGAGATCTCAGGGATTCCAGGGATTACAGTGCCTTTTGTTATCTCAGGGATAAACGGCAGTATTAAATCTATGGGGGCAGCAGCTGCGGGCCATATTAGTTTGTTTCTGGGGGACGAAAAAAAGGTCCGTATTTTACTAACTGGGAAATATGATTTTTCTACGGGGGCTGTGACATGTGATGCAGGACTCACCGGGGAAATACCTGATGGCTTTCTTCATGATGTAAAAAATGTTCTGGACTCCGAAATGCCGGTTTTGCTTGGGATAAAAGAAGAGTCCCTTATAAATGCAAGGGATTTCTTTGCCGACATCGATACGGCAAATGTGGGAGGCGGGACAGTTGATATAGAGGCCCATATCAGGCCGAAATCTAAAGACAATGCCTTAATACGGGGGAAATTAACTATAGCCGATATGGCTCTTAATATTCCGGACATTAATCTTACGGGCTTATCGGCGGATGCTGGATGTCTTTTGGATCTTAAGACTAATCTTAACCTGATCTTGGATTTTCAGGCAGATGATAGGTGCTCATCATATAAGGGGGAAGGTATTGCATCTATCAGGCACGTACAATGGGCTGACAGTAGGTTCGGTTTACCTGGGGTTTCTGCAGAAGGCGAAATAAAAGCAGAGTTTTGGAAGACATCTGAAGATACATTAACATCCTTTGAAGGGACTGTAGCTCTGAATATTCCGGATCTTCCCGCCGGTGAAATTTTAAGACAGGCAACAGGGCTTACTGACGGTATATTGCAGATTGAAAGCCCTGTATTTATTGATTTAGCCTTTGCAGGCAAATCATGGGATGATATAGACATCCTTGGCAACCTTAGAATAGACAAAGGGTTAATAACCGCAGAAAATATTATACCTGAAGTACAAAAGGCAGTGGCTGATATAAAGGCATATATTGGTTTTGAAAGCGAAGGCGGTATTCTTTCAGGTTACCGGGGCGAAATAGAATTATTATCAGGCTATGCCTACGGTTCGTACCCCGATCAAGGTATAGAATCTGCATATGCGCATTTAAACGGGGCTTTAAATTTTTCATCAGGGCAAGGTGAGCCTCTCGCGTATGGGGGGGTTATTAATATCGGGGAAGCCGGTATAGGATTAACCCATAAATTCCAGGCAAATCATGATTATGATTCACCCGAAGAAGAATATTACGGAGAAATCAAGATCCCGGAAAGCAGAATCAACGGTAAGATGGAATTTCAAGGCGAATACCCCGGATCTGTTAAATTTGCCGGCTTGCTCGGCCTTGACGGCAGCATGGCAGAAATATCAGGAACAACAGGAACAGCGGGACTCCGGGTTACAGAGGGGGGAGTCTCCGGGGATCTTATATTCCAAGGGGAAATGCCAGGTAAGGTGGAATACGGTGCAGCCGTAGGTTTATCCGAAGGCTTGGTAAGGCTTAGCAGCGATTCACCATGGCTAGGGCAAGCCCTAGGGCAAATATCAGGCGATGTAAAGATCTCAGGGGATACCGAAGGTAAATTAACATATGACGGGGGTTTTAAAATCACCGAAGCTACGATGGAAGTATCTGAGACTCCCCTGGGGATTGAGAAGTTTTCAGGGGGAGGATCCGCTGACTTAAAATTCCGGGGTGGGAATGATACTGACCTGCAGTACGAGGGTTGTGCATACATAGACCAAGGGGATTTTTTAGCCAAAGGGATTGTAGATGGCATGGAAAGGCTTGAAGGCCCTATTGCCGGATCCATAAGCTTTAAAAGCGAACAGGGAAAAGCACCTGATATTAATGGAACCATGTTTATTACCGGAAACAGTATAGATATAAGCGAGATTCAAGGATTTATTAAATCGGCAAAAGGTGAAGCCAAGGGCGAAATCCACTTTTCAATGTGCGGGGGGGAACTCTTAACTTATTCCGGCGAAGGCGTAATAGAAAAGGCAACATTTGTATCAGACGGGGTTATGCCTGAGTTAGTCAAAGCACGGGGTGAAGCTACCTTCGGGTTTAAGTTCCTGTTATCCGATGACGGGGAAATTATTTATGATGCAAAGGCGAAAATACATTCAGGTAAGCTCCGCGCGAACAATTTATATCCGGGCCTTGAGAGTGTGACTGCTGATGTAACCTCTGAATTTTCCTTCGGGAGCAGTGAAAACGGAGTTAAGTATGGGGGAATCGTTAATATTTTATCAGGTGAGATCTTAATCAAAGATGCAATTGAAGGCTTAGATTATATGGATGGCGATATAACCGCAACCTTAAAATTCCAGGGGGACGGGACCAAAGGGTGGTCCTTACAGGGGGATGCAGTAATATCCGAAGGAATGTTAAGAGCAAGTCAAATAACAAAGGGTTTTGAATCCATTGAAGGTGCCGCTCGCCTCGAGGCTGCATTTTTTACCGACTTTAATTCGGAAATGGCTTATTCCGGGACCCTTGTTATAGATGATGCTTTGTTTATAGTTTCTGATATTCTAGATGGGGTTAAAAGCGTAGTAGGCAATGCTGGGACCACAATTCAGTTTGAAAGTAACCCTTCAGGTCTTTTTTCCTTTGACTGTAAAGCGGATGTATGGAATGTATCCTTTGCGGCAGGTAAAATCTATTCAGGAATCAGGGAGTTAGGCGGGAATGGCAGCGCCAAATTGATACTGGGAAGGGGGGCGAAGGGGGATTTATACTACAGCGGGGAAGTCAAGGTGACTGAAGGAACCCTAAACCTTGATTCTATTGGGGGAAGGCTTGATAATGTCACTGCTGAACTAGCTTTTGATACAAAATCCTTGGATATCAGGGGAGTTACCGGAAATTTCGGCAAATCAAAGTTTGAGGCTTCAGGCCTTATAGGCTTTGAAGGTAAGCCTGAGTTAGATATCAGAGTGCGGAGCAGGGAATTGGTTTTAGAAGATTTAGGTGAAATTACGATCGCAGGTGAACCCCTTAATATGTCAGGTATTGCCGGGCTTGACATTATAATTAAAGGGCTTTATCCGGGTCCGGAATTAATGGGGGAAATAGAACTGTCCGGTGTAGATATAGAACACCCTATAATAAAGTTACCTGCGGAAAATGTTCAGGGTAGAGTCAGGCTCCTGGGAAAC
>JAAZLO010000001.1 GCA_012689375.1 Bacillota bacterium
CACCTGAGTTTTAATTCGATTTACCGTGTGATCAACAGATATCTCCAGTTTATCCGGATTTAAAATAACATCTACATATAACTCCTCGAAGATATTTGCTGCTTCCGCTGAATCAAGAACATCGCCCGTTTTGTCTACTCCAAATTCGTTAAAAATTATTGAAAGCTTTTCCTCTAAGACCTTAAGAATGCGATATTCCACTGAATCTTTTAATACTAAATTGATTGCACGAACGGCCTTGTTTTGTCCTATACGATCGACACGTCCAATACGTTGTTCGAGGCGCATAGGATTCCACGGAATATCATAATTAATTACCACATGACAAAATTGCAAGTTAAGACCTTCGCCACCTGCATCAGTAGAAATAAGAATTCTGGCATGATCTGCAAACATTCTTTGAGCCAATTCACGCTCTTCCATATTCATCGAACCGTTAAGACAAACCACATGGAATCCACAGCTTGTTAAAAAATTATAAAGCATCCCCTGGGTGGCCACAAATTCAGTGAAAACTAAAATTTTTAACTCAGGATCTTTCTCTTCCCTTTGCAACCTGTATATCCATTCTATAAGCCCCTTTGCTTTAACATCAGGACTCTCTTCATCGCATTCCTTCGCAAATTTAAGCAACTGCCTTACTTCAGCGTATTCATTTTTAACTGCTTCCAGCTTACACTTAGTAATAATATCAAATTGCTCTTGGCCATCAAATTCAAGCCACTCCTCTATAGGTAGGCCGTGGAAAAAAGGAAGATGTTCCCCGGAATCTTCTAGAGTCCCCAGTCTACGCTCAAGGGAGATCCTTATAGCTCTGGTACTTGAGGCAACCAACCTTTGCATAAGAAGTAAAAGAAAACCTATATAATTTCGTTTCTCAAGTATTGCCCGGTTATAACCTTCCCGGACATAGTCTGTTACCGCATGATACAAAGCACGCTGCATTTTATGTTTGTTACCCCAGGCTATCGGTTTCAGTTGGGTCTTGCGTGGTTTAAAAAGAGGTTTACCATCCGGACAGATAGCTTGCCTTTTTTCAGTACGTATAACATACTCGTTAACACGCTCTCTAATAATGCTTTCCATATCCGGAAAGGCATCTTGATCAAGCAAGGAAATTAATCTATGAAAAGCATCGGTTTTACCTTGATGAGGTATTGCAGAAAGAAGTAGTAGGTAGGGAGCTGCCCCACTAAGGGCAAGACCCAGTTTGTACCTTGCGATTTGATCAGTACTTCCACCTAAACGGTGGGCCTCGTCTATAATGATAAGATCCCAACCCGCAGAAATAAGATCTTCGAATCTTTCCTTATTGTACTCGGCTATTTGTTCTTTTGACCATCCTTTCCGATCTTTAATTGGTTTTACTGAACCTATAGGACAAATTACCTGGGAAAAATGCTTCCAAATATTATTATCTTTTATAACCTTCCGATATGCTGGGAAATCACCAGGGATTAATAATTTAAAGTCCTCATTGAAATGGGTCCGCATTTCTGCTGCCCATTGGTTAACTAAGCCTCGCGGTACAACAATGAGTACCCGCGCAATTTTTCCTCTAAGTTTAAGCTCTTGCATTATGAGACCAGCTTCAATGGTTTTTCCTAGATCTACTTCATCTGCAAGAAGGTAACGAACCCGATCATGGGCTACCGCACGGGACAAGGCCCGAATTTGGTGTGGGAGAGGAATAACCGGTGATCCAATGGGAGCAAGGAGGGTATCATGAGTAAGTGTATCTATGATCCTAGCGGCGGCTGTAATATACGCAATATAGGCAGGTGTCATTATATGTATCTTGCCTAACGGTTTAAGTTTATCTTTATGAATACGGGCCACCACATTTTGATCTTGTAGCCAGATGCGGTATGTAGTATTTCCCCACAAAGTGATGACTTCTACAATTTGACACGTTTTTTGATGTTCCTTGGAATAAACCCAAGAGCCAACTTTAAATTCGCCCATTAAACAGCATCTTCTATTCTGGTTAATGCATTATCACGCCACATAAGTAATTTTGGATCTTCTTGTAAGACTCTATCTGGAATTTTCTTTGCGACATTAATTATTGTATGATAATCCCGCTTTGCCCAAGCCTTCTTAAACCCTGCACGTACAGCCTCAGTCCTAAAGACCCTAAAACGCCTCTCTGTTGAAGCCCGGTATTCCTCGAATTCTTTAAGAAGAGTCCTTTCACGGAGCTTCCCAAGATCTCCTGCTTTATTAGGATCCGGTACATACCACCGATCTTTAGCTTTATCTTGTAAGGCGGGATCTTCTTTAGATAGATTTCTCATATCCTTGAAATTGGTAGAAAGATAGCTATGGATTTGGCTAGGCACCTCACCGGTTCCATCGTACCTAAGGAAGTTTTGTTCTAGTAATTCCAAAAGCTCTAAAGGCTTTTCATGCCTCTGCCATCCGGTAATTTCTTTCATAAACTGTGGATGAAGTTCTTGAAAAGTTTGGGGTTTAGGATCAAGCCGATATTTAAGCCACCGGATAGCTGATTCTTCATTTAAAATGAAGAGCTCTAATTGTTGAACATCTCTAACCTTCATACGCTTTTTATCATACTCAGCAACCTGATCCGGCAAGAAGTACATTCCATCACGCTCGGGGAATCGTTGATGCAGACCTTGGTAGAATTCTGCTGCAGACAAAGGCACTGTCACTCCCCTTCTAACATGAAATGCAACCATACAATCGTAAAGAATATGACCCTGTCTTCCACCTATAATTTCAACCTTATTCTCCTTGGTTATGAAATCATGAAGTTGTTTAAGGTGGGTTCGGACAAATGCCCATACACCATTTTTAGTGCCTGCCTCTAGTTTGAAGCTTTTCTCCAGGCCATCATTTGGTTTATATGCAGAAACAACAAGGTTCTGCTTAACAGCACCCCTTGCTGTGACTTGATTAAACGAACCTTGTTGTTTATCCAAAGTACGTACATCTGCAACTACAAAACCGGCATGCTGGAGAGCCTCTTGTATTGCATTCCATACACTATTTTTAGAATTGTGAAAAACCATAGTCATCCATCTGCCGGGTTTAAGGACTCTATAATATTCTTTAAAACACCGCTCCATTAATTTTTGGTATTCAGCAAGCCCCTTACCCTGGGTTTTATTTTCAATAGCTTCCGGTTTGTTATTCGTGAAAACTTTAAGCCATGACTCCCATAAAAAATTAAGTTCCGAATACATAAGATTGCCTCCGAATGGGGGATCGGTGAAGATATAGTCCGCCGTATTAAAATCCGTTATAAGGGAAGATGCCGATTGAGCCGAAAAGATAAAAGCGTCATAGTTGGTTATTAGTGAAAGAATATACTTAATATCAGACAGTTTTCTCCTGGCCAAAAGGACTATATTGCGTTCCGCTATAGTACTTGGTATAAAGAGCGTATTAGGCACAGCACCAGCAAGATTAATCCTACCATCCTTTAGCCCAATATTATGTAGGAGGCTCCCTGTTTTCACCAAGAAGGATGTAAGCAGGAATTGAAGCTGCAATGTTGAATATAAAACAGTATATAATTTCTTAAGAATAGTTGATACTACGTATAAATTCCCCCTCGTATAAAAATGATGCACATGTGTCAAACCAATACCATCATTGCGTCTTGATTCATCGCCTTCGGGCATCCGATCCGTCGGAAACCAATAGGGAATATCACTGTCTTCAATCCTCTGAATCAGTGCAAGATCAGAGGTGTCTGGTACCTTTTCAAACCTTTGCCCCCTGCCTTTACCTATACTGTAATTAATTAGTACAGGGATCTGTTTTGCCTGCCTTACAGTTTGGTTAATCGCTTTATCGAGCTTAGTAATCCAAGCGCGTTCCATGCTCCGTTTAGTAAGATTAGCGTCACAATGAGGACAACTAAATTCCCTGAGCACCTTACCCGCTTTTTTATCTACTGCAGCATCCCAAAAAACAATTTCCCTTGAACATTCCGGGCATACAAATACATCAGACCACACAGTATAATTAATTCTACCTTTAGTTTTTCCATCAGTATGTAAAGTTTCATACATCCATCCGCATTCTTCTTCTACTTCTTGGAGAATCCGTTTGGCTTCCCTTTTAAATTCTTCTGCATCCACAGATGTATTGTAGTTATATGCTATAAATGTTGCGGCTGGGGAAAGATCATTGAGCACTGCCCTCCTTATACCCAACTTAGAAAAAGGTTGCCATATGGGTTTGCCATCCTCATCAGTCTCTTTTTTGTAAATAACGCCATCCTTTTCCACCCTGTAACCTAAAGATTCAATTGTAGCCTGATCTCCACACAATTGTGCGGCAACCCCAGTCATTCCCGTGCCACAAAAGCCATCAAAAACGATATCTCCAGGTTCGGTGTAGTGTAAAATATACCTCATAATGGCCTTATGCGGTACCTTGGTATGATAAGAATGGGCATTATAAATAGGATCATTTTTTCCTTCGCTGACATCTGCAGCAAAAGGCTTTTTATTATATTCCTCATTGGGATCATATGGTTTACCATAATGTTTGATAAAATCTTCGATAAATGGATTAGGACATGCTGTATAGTATGGAGGATCTGAGAGCGCAATAATATCTTCATCTGTTCCTATGGGAAAACCCTCAATTGCCCTAAATTCAGGTTCTTTGAGCTTTTTCCTAAGTTCCTTTGTGAAATATTCCTTTCGTGCCTCATCGTTTTCAAAGGTCATCCCGAGACATTCCACAGGAGCACTGGTTTTAGTTTCTTTATCACCTTCAAAAAAAGATGTTTGCTTTGAAGTACGCAATACTTATCCCCCTATTCCAACATAATACGAACCTTGCTTGGATCTTTGCCTTTTACCAAGGTATTCAGATATTCATCAAAGCGCCTTTTTAATTCACTTATAGTAGAAGGAACCCCACTCCCTGACAATACTTTTGGAAGCTCCTCTTTCCTAATAACAATCTTGGATAAACCTGAGAATATCTCTTGTAAAGCATTAATGAAGTCTTGTCTAATTTCATCGGGAAGCTTTTGTTCCTCAATAAAACTGCTAATAAGGAGACGATTATTGGGTTTTATTAATTCCAGGTTTTCTTGAATTGTCGGATCCTCAAAATTAGCTAATAGAATATTAGTCCATGAGAGCATAAGCTCATCTAATTCATTTTCCAGATGCTCAAGTAACATAGAAGCACTGGCCCCGGAGGTTTCTATACTAGGTTTGTACTCACAATGGGGGCATTTCGGTGATGCGTTTAGTTCGGATTTGATAAGGGCAAAACAAGTTTTTAATTCCCCAAGCCTATTTTGGAAACTTATAAGCTGTTGGCTTGGCATTAAATCAAGAACGGATAATCTTTGCAAGATATTAAGGCGCTTATCCTGTATTAAATGGCTTTTACGCCTATCATCATTAATCCCCAGCCTCGCCTGAGAATGGAAAGATAGGTAAGTGTTAATGTAGGAATTC
>JAAZLO010000095.1 GCA_012689375.1 Bacillota bacterium
CGGATACTATAAAGGGGATCATACCTCAGCCCTCCATTTCTTTGTTGTACTCTTAACTTTATGGCTTATGTTTGTGGCTTATGTCACATATAATCATTTTGCTTTGACATCCTCCCCGCCCATTCATGTTCATTCATGAATGAGGATTCCTAAAAGGAACTTACGAGGTTACCACCTGATTAAAGAGCAGTCCATTTCTGGTAGCTCAGTATGACGATGGTTTAAGGCAGTGTCATCTGCCCTCTTGAAGATAGATATACTACTTCAAGCACCTAAACTGTGACTATTTAGGCAGATTGTTGTTCGTTATACAAGCGAGCGATGTTTCGGCTCGCATTCAAGTCAGCGTGAATATGATTACCACAAGAACATTGGTATATGTTGTGCTGGCGTTGTTGTTTTTTCACAACACCGCACGACGAACAACGTTGAGAGGTGTATTTAGGGTCAACGTAGACTACCTTAATACCTGCTAGTTTAGCTTTGTACTCGATAAACGATTGCAGTTCATGGAAAGTCCAGTTATGAAGTGAGCGATCAGCACGACGCAATGAACGAGCTGTTTGACGGATGTTCTATAATTTCCCCATCACAATAACGCCAACTTGCTCTTGCACCGCAAGATTAATAAGTTGACGGCTGATTTGATGGTTTTTATTGGTCATCCATCGTTGTTCTTTGTCGCCTAATCGCTTGATTAACTTAAGCTGCTTTGCTTTGCCTAACCTTCTTCTTAAAGAACGATATTTTTACGAATGAAGCCGGCTTGTTTTCCATTATGAAAAGCTCGCTTCGTTTCTTTGTTCTGTTCATTTATCACACTAGCAACAGCTAGTTGCCTTAATCCAATATCAATCTCCATCATTTGTTGATTGGTTGATTGATCTACTTTTTTATTTGGATGGTGACAGCGAAGTACCACTTACCTTGACGATAAAACAGACTTGCTTTTCCTAATTTAGCACCTTGTTTCATATAATCGCTTAACAGCGTTAAACGTTCTGTTTGTTTGACAGGAAAGACAAAACGTCGAACCTTATCGTCGTGTAATGGAAATGAAATCATATGACCATCGACAGTAAAGTTTTGGTTGTTAAAACAAACAGGCTGATTGTTTTTGAAGGCAATGTTCTCTTTTTTTGATTCAGCTCGCTGAAATAGTCGATAGAGCGCCTTTACCTCCCGGATATTTTGATTTTTAACAGCAGAAGGAAGCCGACTTTGCTTAAAATGAGCAGAACTTAGTTTGGTATTTCTCTTTTTAAGTTCATCAGCAATCTCTCATCGATTCTTCGCAACTTCAAATGTGTTAGCAAGCATCACTGCCTCTTTCCTTTTGGTGGGTCGAAGAAGCTCTAACACGATGGTTAATTGCATAGTTATCACCTCCTATTGTTTTGTTGTTCAATGTATTGTTTAATGGTTTCTGAGCTAACGTGACCTGCACTGGATACGAAATAAGCCCGTGTCCATATTGAACCTCGCTTCCTTAGCTCAGGGAAATGTTTTGCTATTCTCCTACCAGTCGTCCCTTTAATGATGTTCATTAATTGGCTTGGTGAATCTTTCGGGAGTGCTGAAACAAATAGGTGGATATGATCGGGCATAATTTCAAGCGCAAGTACGTCAAATCTATGTTTAATGGCGAGTTCGTCAATTGTGTTAGTGATTAACTGTTTGATTCCATCACTGTCTAGAATCTGTTTTTGATACTTTGGTATCCAAACAAAATGGTAGTTTAACAAAAACCTAGCATGGCGCGTACTCTTATAGGTTATTCATTATCACAACCTCATATAAATGATATTGTTCCACCTATTACATCATAAAGGTATACAAAAAACAATTCATCCCCGCCCATTTATAGGCGAGGCTTTCTTGTTTAAAAGCTTGTAAGGGCATCCCTTTGCGGAGGGTATTTCGGGTTTATCCGGTGCTTTTCCCTTTGAAGCCTCTGCTGCAGCCTTCAACTTATTTACCCACTTGACCATGAAAAAAATAACGAAGGCGATTATTATAAAATCAATTATTGTGCCAATAAATACACCGTAATTGATTGTTGCAGAGCCGGCTTTCCTGGCATCAGCCAGCGATGTAAAGCTCTCCCCTGACAGGCTTACAAAAAGGTTTGAAAAATCAACTTTCCCCAGAAGCATGCCTATCGGGGGCATAATCATATCGTTTACAAGCGAGGATACAATCTTTCCGAATGCTGCTCCTATAATGATACCGACAGCCATATCCAGCACATTCCCGCGAATAGCGAAGTCGCGAAATTCTTTTAACATTTAATCAAGGCTTCCTTATAAGCGTATTATCAAAACAATAACTAAACGTAACAATTAAGGCAGTAATATCAGGTATAACGATTATATTAACGGGAATGCCGGCTCATTGGCTTTAAATAGCCTGATTCAGCTGCACAGGCATTCATATCCTGAATTAATTTAATAGCCGAACGCATTGATTGTGTGACCTGATTTGCAACAAAAAAAACCTTGGCTTCTGTATCGTTCTTTGTCCTTCCTGCACGTCCTGCCATTTGGATAAGAGCCGAAGTATCAAAAATTCTTTCATAGTCTGCATAAAGCACAAAAACATCAGAATTTGGGACTGTAATACCCCGTTCTAATATTGTAGTGGTTACAATAACATCAATATTTCCCCGCCTAAAACCTTCCCTGTATAAGTTACGATCAGGATGTGCTGCATGAATTGGGACCACCCTTGGAAATTCCCGCCCGGTGGGATTTCTTCCAGATGTAGAGCCGGGGATTTCAATTGATCCTGACGGAGTTTGAAATAAAACAGCTAACCCTTTTGCAATCATATATGAGAGCTTTACTGTAGGAACAAAAACAAAGATTTTTCTTCCGCGTTGCAGTGAATACCCTATAAGTGCCACTATTTTTCCGGGGAGATCAATTCCGGAATCTTTGATCCCGCAAGATAAAAGAGGACTCCTGTCCCTTTGTTTTCTTGGTATTGGGAGACGAACCCGAATGATTTCAGGTTCAGGTAGAGGTTGCCCATGGTACCGGGCAGGGATCCTCACTAAAGCCATTTTGTTGTTTTGAGTTTTCCTCAACATATCCTTACTTGGAGTTGCCGTCATAAATACAGTTTTGCCGGAAAGGGATGTAGCCTGCCTAACTGCATAATGTAAGGACTTGCTGCCACGATATGGGAATGCATCCACCTCATCCAGGACAACAAGATCAAAGGCCTGAAAGAATCTTATTGTCTGATGAGTAGTAGCTACAATTATATCTGCATTTTGGTACCTAGTCTTCACCCCGGAATGGAGTTCCATAACACGCGCCTCAGGTATGGCAGAAGTGATTCTCGGTACAATCTCAGCCACGATATCACTCCTTGGGGTTGCGAAGAGGACTTTACCGCCATGCCTTAAAATATATGCTATCCCTTGAAAAATCACTTCTGTTTTCCCTGCACCGCATACAGCAAAAACGAGACATTCATCATGTGAGGTGTCTCGTAGGAAATCCACGATAAGCCGTGATGCATCCTTCTGTGCCTCGGTTAACAGAAAGTCCAGGTTTATCTCGAAATCTTTGGAAGCAGGTATCCGGTTATCCCCGGCCTGAAAAGGGTATAGAGGTGAACAGTATAAAGGGCGGCAAGCTCTTGCTTGACCCATTGATGCACATTCAGGACAATAAAGACAATCTTCCTTTGAACAGGATTTGCATGAAACCCGGACTATATCCCGGTTACCACATCGATTGCAGGATGGAACCTTAAACTGATTCAATGAAACAGATGGAATTCGGCGGATGGCATCCGTAAGAATTAATGTTTGGAGTATATCCGGGAGATCAGAGGTTATGTTATAGCCATGTTCTAAAAGGGCTCTCCTGATTTCATGATCAAATAGGATTCTGCCATAGATTACATCTGTAACCTTAGATAGATCTTCATCACGTGGCAAAACAACCCCGCAAGTATCGCAGATTTCTATAATGTCGTTAAAAAAACGGCTTGATTTACGGTTTCCAAGTATTTTGGAAAGAAACCCCACCACATTAACTGGGTATTTTTCTACAGGGCTTTTATAAACGCTGTTCCGTTCATATTTTTCAGCCCTGTACATTGCCTGTGCTAGCGGCAAAGGTCCTGCAATTACCCTTAGCCGATTATATCCGAAAGTTGAAAGAATTTTAAGATCTAAATAAGGATCATGGGATACACCTATAAAATAGCGGTTATCTGGCTTGCCATGTATCTCTGTCGCAGTGTACACAAAGTAAGGTTTTTCTGTCATCTGACATCCCCTAAATTCCCATTCAACAGGGTATGAAGATTAACCTTCAGACGGAACCGGGAAACCCAAGGAATCATCCTGTTATTCATTCCTCCAGACGATATGATGAATCTACGGGTGGGGTTAGAATAACAGTAAGCATAAAACAGGGGGCATTGGGGGATGGGTAAAGGTTTATGGATTATGGAAAGGTATACCCTCAAAAAAACAGTGGAATTAGCGGGGCGGGGGAGCAGGAAAATATTTGGGCAAAATGCAGATATTTTCTACCGGTACTTGCAAATGAGGTGTTCGATTTTTTCTTCCCGAGGGAGGAAGGGTGTGTAATTTGTGGTACTCCGGTAAATCCCAGGCGTTCCTCGGAAGTTTATTTTGCGCTGATCTGCCATACATGCTCTAGCAGACTTCCTTTTGTAAAGAAGCCTATATGCAGAATATGCGGTCGTCCTTTGAGGGGAAAAACTTCAATTGCCTGTAAGGATTGTACTGCCCGGGGTAGGTTTTTTGTGGCGGCGCGCGCTGTCGGTGTTTATGAAGGGGTCTTAAGGGATCTTATTTGTGAATTAAAATTCCATGGTAGGCGTGAACTGGCTGAAGGCTTAGGTGTGCTCATGGCGAGGGAGGTATCAAAAAACAAATCTATGAGAACCTGCGACATTATTGTGCCGGTTCCGTTACACCCGATAAGGCTGAGGGAACGGGGCTATAACCAAGCTGAGTGTTTAGGAAGAGAAATTTCAGTTTGCCTCGGCATTCCTATATCAGATTGTATGCAAAGGATAATCAGACCGGGTGAACAAAATAAACTTGGGAGGGGACTCCGCAAGGAGAATATCCGGGGTGTGTTCAGCGTGCCATATCCGATAAAGATTGCCGGGAAACGTGTGCTTTTAACGGATGATGTGATTACCACGGGAAATACGGCAAATGAATGTGCACGTATTCTCCTTCGTGCCGGGGCAATTGAAGTTTATATGATTGCAGCCGCCGTATCCCCGTTTGAACAAGAATGGCATATGCATTAGGGTAACCACCGGAGAAATAATAGGGAGCCTACCCCCTGGTTATAAGATCCTTGTATTCATATGTGAATTCCACGAGTCTAGGCACCATATAAATAGGACATATACACCTTACTGCAAGTGCAATAGCGTCACTGGGTCTTGAATCAACCACTATTGTCTTATCACTATTTTGGATATGGACCTCTGCATAATAGACGCCCTCTTTTATTCCTGTAATAACAATGTGTTGCACTACCCCATCTAAGGCGTCACAAACTGATTTTAGGAGATCATGTGTCAAGGGACGCGGAGGTTCTTCGCCGGAAAGGGGAATAGCAATAGCCTGTGCCTCAAAAGGGCCAATCGCTATTGGGAGAATAAACTTATCCTCAGAATCAGCCAGAAGGACTGAGAATTCATTGTCGGGGCCTGCCGCGATACCTACGACTTTCATCGTTAGCAGGGTAATCACCCTCCTTCATATTGATACAATTACTCAGTCTTGCTTACTATTGTATCATATCATGCAAGGGGATTCCCGTTGCCTTCTTATATAGAATCCATCTGAAGCGGGTCTGTTAATGAAAATCAGGTACCGGGCGGATTCTAATCGTTTATTTTTTGTATTTCAGGAATATCCTCCGGAGATAGGGTGTTTTCTAGATCCAGGAGGATTATTAGCCTGTCGTTCAGTCTGGTGATGCCTTTGAAACATTTCTCATCTGAGGAGGTCATGAGATCCGGTAGAGGCCCAATGTCTTCTTTGCTGATTCTAATAACTTCAGATACAGAATCTACAACAAGCCCGACGAGGCTCCCTTTAATATTTGCAATCATAACTCGAGTATCATTTGTCCTTTCTTTCGACGGTACGGTAAGACGTTCAGCAAGATCAATAACAGGAATCACCTGTTCACGGAGGTTAATGACCCCTTCCACAAAGGAATGAGTTTTCGGTACCCGGACAATATCAGGTATTCTTATTATTTCCTGGACTTGCATTATATTGATTCCGTATTCCTCAGCTCCTAACTGGAATGTAACCAGTTGGATTTCTTTGTCAGACATTTACACAATCCCCCCCTATACACCACCTATAGCTTATTAATGAGTTTTGAATGCACTTACAGCCTCTATAAGTTTTCCTGCCATATTAGCAAGTTCCTGGGATGATGTAGCTATCTGTTCAATTGATGCAGTGACCTGCTCTGTGGATGCTGAGATTTCTGCAACAGAAGCAGCTGATTCTTCTGATACAGATGCAATGCTGTCCA
>JAAZLO010000129.1 GCA_012689375.1 Bacillota bacterium
ATATTCATCGAGCAAAGATTTTGCGGGTAAACTTATTAATAAACTTGTGCCTGTACTTCCTTGTATAGCGGTAACGACTGATAAGGCAGAAATGTTGTCCAGAATCGAATTAAATTTATATCCAACTTTATTGACGATATCGATTGTCCGGTATGAATTATCTTTACCGCTTGATTTCATGAACAATAAGCCGGAAGCAAAATTGAATCCGGTGATGCTATGTATTTTCTCTTTATTAACAATGATTTTTGCCATTTCTTCCTTTGCCGATGCTGCTATCTATACGTTTGATGAATTTTCCAGCATAATCCAAGATACTTCATCAACTAATTCATTGAAATCGATTAGAGTAGGGGTGACCATTTCTACAGAAAACACATTTTTGTTTTTCGTGGACATATTTTTGTTGCAAGCTATTAAAAAAAGAAAGAGAATAAAATAAATGCGGGAGGCAGGTTTCATAACGATATTTTCCGCCCTGTATGTTATTTTTATTTTCGTCAAAATCTTTTCACCTTTGCTCTTTTTAGCATGTTTTGTCAAGTTGACCATCGATAACGATTTTGTTTGGGCTAAAATGATTTAACCTTTGGTAAAAATTATACTTGGCAATCGAAACGCTTCAAAGATACGCATTTATTTTTTATCTCCCTATAATTCAAGTTAACAGACATTCATCAATGGATCTATCAGCGGATATTGAACACTATTATCAATTTAAAGATACATTAGGGTATTTATATATTTTCAAATCAAAATCAGAAGACATGCCTATAGCATAAATTTTATCATCAAATATACAGAAATACGATATAGGCCTATCCGGTTTTAAGATCGATGTTAAATCCCCATCCCAATTAAAAATATGAATTTCAGGAATAGCCTTATTTTCATCTATTTCATCAGATGTTGCATTCCAACAAAGGCAATAAAAATATTTTTCAGTGGGGTAGGCAAATGTATAAAAATTTAAAGCATCTTTTATTTCAACATTCATTTCATTGATTTTTTTTATTTTGGGAATATTGGCATCAAAATTTGGAAAATATATACTCTTTAATTTATCTCCATTTTCTGAAATTATATCGATATATTTAAAGTATTTATATGCAATTATTATTTTCCCGTTATATGAACTGTAATAAGCATCATAAACTTGAGTTGAATAACAAAAATCATTTATGTTATCCAATGCTTTTAATTTACTGAAATAATTTTTTGAAAACGATTTATTGTTTTTCAAATCTACAAAAGTAAGCTGAGAATCTCCTGTAACATTCGCAATAATTATGCTATCCGTGGATTTTAATATATAATTATAACCTTTTAGTTGAGCAGGAATATAATTCAGAATGGAATTTTCACAATGGTTGTAACCCATTAATATACTGTCTAAATTTAAGCGATACAGATATTTGCTATCGCCTATTAGTAGGTATTTCTTATTTAATGGATAATTGGAGAAAAATCGTGGATTAATAAATTCACAGGGACCGTTTCCAATTTTTCCATATCGCTTAATAAGTTTATTTGATGTCAATGAATATAGAGATAGAAAACCATCATTTAATTTAGGTTCAAATAATACCAAAAAGGAATCAACAGCCGAACATCCTTTAGGAAACATTGGCATTTCATCAAAAATGATTTCTTCAGAATATATATTTTTTAATTTTATATCTGATACATTCAATATCTCTTTTTTGGCATTTTTATTTGAACATGAAATGGGAAATGCTAAAAAAAAGAGAGGTAAATAAATTATTTTCTTCATAACGATATAATTGTATGGGTATATTACTGTCCATAATTAGAACCTTTTTGGCCATTTTCTACTAATCTTTGAATCCTTTTATAAGTAACCACGAAACCCGATGTAAACAAAAATCGTACGTTTCAATAGTTCCTTGGTCAACTTTTTCGAATAATTTCGACGAACGTTCCATAAACTCCTGTTTCTATTTGCTGATCATGTTGGGATGTACTTCAAAACGCAATTTTGTCAAAATGTTTTACTTATAAACGCGTCAGTAGTAAATATTTCATCGAAAATTTTATTTTTCTGTGAAAATTATTCTTTAAGTTCATAATAGAATAATAAAGGATTGGAGTCCTCTGATAATTTTTGAGTTATGTCAATTTGAAATTGTTCAAAATTAAACTTTATTTTTCCTGATTCATAATAATCAATGAATAGGGGGACATCATTAATATTCATATAAGCATACACGCCTTTTTTATCTGAACAAGCAAAATAATGGGGAATTGATTCATGAA
>JAAZLO010000107.1 GCA_012689375.1 Bacillota bacterium
CTCATCTGCAGCCCGTGCATAGGCTTCACGGTCCGTAATATCCGCATTAATGGCGTGAACCTGGTATTTTCTTTGATTAAAATATTCCATTGCTTCATCCAGTGCATCCTGCCGCCTATCAACAATAACACACTTAATCCCGTTCTTTGCAAACACTTTGGCCATGCCCAGTCCTATTCCACTGGCACCGCCGGTTATGAATGCTATTTTCCCTTCAATATTTTGCATTTACTTTATATGCTCCTTTCAGCATAACTCAATATGTTATCAGTTGCAAAGTACTATTTACCATAGTTTGCTGTTTTAGAAATGAGAAGGAAATAACCCGCAAGGGTATTTCCCTCTCTAATATGTCATATGCAGTAGTATTATTAGGGTTTAAACGGTTAAATAACGCTCCTTAATTTTGGATCCAGTGCATCCCTTAAACCGTCGCCCATCAAATTAAAACCAAAGACCAGCAGCATGATGGCAACCCCAGGTGCCAGAGCCTGTACAGGGTTTGTCAGAAGATACCTATAACCATCATTAACCATACTGCCCCAGGCAGCATGAGGTATGGCAACTCCCAGTCCAAGGTAGCTAAGCCCTGCTTCAGCTAAAATATTGGTGCCCATCATTATAGTCATCATTACTATGATAGAGGGTATGCAATTTGGATAAACATGAATTAACATGATTCCTAAGTTGCTGCTACCCATAGACCTTGCAGCGGTAATATAATCATTTTGCACAACACTCAAAGCCTCGCCGCAGATTAATCTGCATGTTACCGGGATCATGCTTACAGACAGGGCAATAATTACATTCTTCAGTCCACCGCCTAAAACTGCAGCAATTACAATCATTAACAGCATTCCCGGGAATGCCATTTGGGCATCCATTAATCTCATAATTACAGTATTTACGGCACCGCCAAAGTATGCTGCCACCAAACCCAGTATTTGTCCGACTATACTGCCAATGCCGACAGATATAATTCCAACGAGCAAGGAAATGCGGGAACCATATATCAAACGGCTGAGAGTATCTCTTCCCATTGCATCGGTGCCAAGGAGATGCCCGGCACTGGGAGGTTGTAATTTTTTGCTTGTATCAAAGGCATACGGATCATAGGGTGCAATTAATGGTGCAAATACTGCTGTAATAATAAATAACAGCGTAATTATCAGCCCAAGCACTGCAAGTTTCCTGCGGAAGAAGACCCGCATAATACGTTGAAATTCTCCGATATGGCGCTGTTCCAAGTTCATTTTTTCCGGCTTAGTATTGCTTGCTTCCATAATTATCCCTCCCCGTGCTAAGATAAGCGCACCCGGGGGTCAAACCAACCATAAGAAATATCGACCACTAAATTGACGAACACCACTATAGCAGCCATGATCAGTACCCCCGATTGAACAATCTGGAAATCCTTTGCAAATACTGCATTGACAAGCAATCTTCCCATACCGGGAATATTAAAAACATTCTCTATTAAGACAGATCCGCCAAAAATCATGCTGAATTGCATACCAATCATTGTAACAACCGGTATAAAGGCATTTTTTATCACATGCTTAAACACTACGATTCGCTCTGTAAGCCCTTTGGACCAGGCAGTACGCACATAATCCTGGCTAACAACTTCCAAAACGGCTGAACGGGTTTGGCGTGTTAAGCCGGCTATCATAGGTAAAGCAAGGCAAGCAACCGGCATAATTGCCTGCTTAATAAACATGCCGAAATCATCGAAAGGAGAAGTATACCCAAATACAGGAAGCCATTGCAACTCCAGTGAAAACAGATAGATCAACAGTATGCCGAACCAAAACGTAGGCATTGTAATTCCCACATTGGCCAGTACTGTAATAATACCATCCAGTAATGTGCCTCTCTTGATTGCACAAATAGTACCCAAAACAGGACCTACAATAGCACCCATCA
>JAAZLO010000096.1 GCA_012689375.1 Bacillota bacterium
ATCTCCTGCTGAGTCATGTTGAATGTCTCCCTTCTCATAGGTGACATTTTATCAGAATACATCCAATGCGACATTATCACAGAATAACTACAACCCCCTGTCAATTTCTTTTGACAAATTATTTATCCATGGTATACTTTCAAAGTAAAAGGACATTCCATGGGAATTATTACATAGGCAGAATTTTTGATGGATCCCACAATACGGTACATGTCAGGCGAAACCCACGCCAGGGATTTGTATCCAAAGAGTGGCTTTCAGAATCCCCCTTCTTATTCTTCCGTGCATTTTATTTTCCCTGAATCAGATGGATTATGATGTAAGACGCCTTTTCTTTTATTAGTGATCGCTTTTAGTATTGATCATAATTTAAAAGGTTTTGGGCAGCCTCTGTACGTTTGGCTATGCCTGTAGTATGCCACCGTGGTTTGAGCCTAAGAATAGGAGGAAATTATATATTAATGATTGAATTCAGGCATGTAAGTAAAGTCTATGATAAAAAAACAATTGTTGTAGACGATATTAATCTCAAAATTAAAAAAGGAGAATTTGTGGTGTTTATTGGACCAAGCGGTTCCGGGAAGAGCACGGTTCTCCGGATGATGGATCGAACGGAGAGACCCTCAAAAGGTTCAGTAATTATTAAAGGTAGGGATATAAGCAAAATTAACGGGGCGGAACTGAAACGCAGCATCGGACATGTTACCCAGCATACTGTTTTGCATCCTCATCTTACTGTCGAGGGCAATATTAGGAAGGCAGCTGAATTGTCCGGATTAAAGAAGCAAGACCGGAAATATAATAATAAATGGGTGAAAAAACTTCTTAAGATGGTTGGTATGGATCCATCCAGGTATATGGACAGATTTCCAAATCAACTAAGCGGTGGACAGCAGCAGCGCGTAGGCATAGCTTGTGAATTGGCCAAAGACTCTGATATCCTTTTGATGGACGAACCCTTCAGTGCTTTGGATCCTGCCACCCGGAAAAATCTTCAGGATGATATTAAAAGGCTTCACGATATAACGAAAAAGACGATAGTCTTAGTTACACACGATTTAAACGAAGCATTTAGACTTGGTAACAGGATTATATTAATGCGCCAAGGTAGAATGGTACAAGATAATTCACCAGATGAGCTTTTAAAGAACCCTGTTAATGAATTCGTTAGGGAATTCGTAGGGTGGGGACAGAATTACCCATTAAACAATGCCAAGGCATTAACAGTTGAAAAGGTGGCTATTAAAGCACCGATTACTGTTTCGCCTGATATGGGTCTTATCAGAGCAAGGCGAAAAATGCAGAAAATGAAAGTCCGTACCCTCGTGGTTGTTAAAGAAGACGAAACTCTCATTGGGATTGCAACTGCCCGGGATATTAAAAGGTATAAAGATCGTCTTGGTACAGTTTCTGATATAGTGCAGAACAACATACCTGTAATTTGTGAAGGTTCTTCGGCAAAGGCCGCATTTGAAGCATTATTCCTAGGTAATGCAGGAATATTACCGGTGATCGACGGTTCAAACAGGTTGAAAGGGCTTATAACTAAAAGCAGCCTGGCCGAAAAACTGCATCAGGTTGTGTGGGACTGCTAAGGGGTGACAGGGGGTGACAGGGGGACGGAGGTTTTGACACATATGTTACAGAACACAGGGATAGAATTATAAATAACATTATAATCCCTAATCCCTGTGCATCTTAAACTCTAAAAAGAGTTCGTTGTAATACGCTGTCATTCCTTTATCCAGATTTTCATATACTTCAAATTTATCCGTGGCAATTTTATCCGGATAAAAACGTTTATCCTCAACAA
>JAAZLO010000097.1 GCA_012689375.1 Bacillota bacterium
TATATCTTTTTCATGGCCAAGTGGTGAGTCAGGGCGTTTTGTTGCAGCAACTGTTGCCTTTGTAGTCAACTATGCCTGTTATTTATCGGAGATTTATCGAGGTGGTATTGAGAGTATACCCAAGGGCCAATATGAAGCTGGTCAGGTCCTAGGCATGACCAAGAGCCAGATTTTTTTCAAGGTAACATTGCTTCAAGTGGTAAAGCGTATTCTTCCACCAGTGGGTAATGAGGTTATTACTTTAGTGAAGGATACATCTCTTGCCCGCATTATTGCCAATAAAGAGATTATTATGATGGCAGGAGAATACAGTAGTAAAGGACTTATTTGGCCCCTCTTTGCCACAGGCATTTATTTCCTTATTTTTATAGGAGTGCTAACCCTACTGCTTGATTGGCTAGAAAAGAAGCTGAGTTATTTCCGTGCATAATAAGGAGGGATTTGAATGGCAATTTTAGAAGTCAAAAATATTGAGAAAAACTTTGGAAGCTTACAAG
This sequence comes from Bacillota bacterium, assembly GCA_012689375.1. GTDB lineage: Bacteria > Bacillota > SHA-98 > UBA4971 > UBA4971 > UBA4971. The sequence continues at coordinate 498 of JAAZLO010000097.1, forward strand.
TGTTGCAAAAGATTGATTTTTCTTTGGAAAAAGGAGAGTCAATTGCCATTATAGGTTCTTCTGGAAGCGGGAAAACCACATTGCTGCGATGCCTTAACTTTCTAGAACAGCCTGACAAAGGAAGTATCATCGTCAATAATGAGGTGATTTTTGATGCAATGGATCCCACTACCCAACGGGAAAGTGAAGTGCGAAAAAAACGTCTACATTTTGGGTTAGTTTTTCAAAACTTTAATCTATTTCCTCAATATACAGTCCTAAAAAATGTTACACTGGCAGCAGAATTATTGGCCCGGGAACGTCCTAATTTTAAACAGGATAAAAAAGCTATCTTAGGAGAGATTCAGGAACGAGGCAAAATGCTTCTTTCTCAGGTTGGCCTATCGGATAAGCTGGACAGCTATCCCCATATGATATCTGGTGGACAGCAACAGCGTGTAGCCATTGCTCGTGCCTTGGCCCTAGAACCGGATATTTTGTGTTTTGATGAACCTACTTCTGCCTTAGATCCTGAACTGACTGGAGAAGTGCTGAAGGTCATTAGGAGTTTGGCAGAGACCAACACTACAATGATAATTGTGACTCATGAAATGGACTTTGCTCGGGATGTAGCAGACCGTGTTATTTTTATGGATGATGGTGTGATTGTCGAACAGGGTTCCCCCCAGGAAGTGTTTGGCAACCCTAAGGAAGAGAGAACTAAGCAATTTTTAGCTAGGTATAAGAAAGATTAAGCTAATAAATATAATTTGTAGAATAGGTCGTTTTGGCAGTTAAATATGTAGTAACTAAAGTAAATTAACAGGGGTGAGGATACTGGCCAAAGAAAGATTGAAATGTGAGAATTGGCAAGAGATTTGAAAGAATATGAAGTTGAAGTATAAAACATTACTTGGAGTCAGACCGTCAATCTGGAGATAAACTCTCTTAGTTGGCGGTTTTTATAATCTTAAATCTTGTTACATTTTTTTAAAGAAATCATCATTCATAATTGGTTTATTCAGTATATACTTACAATATAAAGTTACTCTCCAAATAGAATGGAATGAGGATCAGAACGCCTTCTTGCGATGTTTTGGTCAGCGTGGACGGTGACATAGTACAATTACACCCTTTGAGCAGTGAAAATATGTATGCACATACCGTTTCGGATAATATATTGAAGAGAACAGCTTATAAGCTAATGGAAAATCCATTTAAAAGTGAGCTTGTTTCTATAGAAGAAGTGCAAGTCCATTAGAGCAAATTTGCTATATAGGATTAACTTATCCTAAATAATTAGGTATAATATCATTAAGTGGGAGATGAATATTGATGTTATTAAACGAAAAAACAAATTTACAGATAGAGAAATAATAAAAAAGGTTCTAGGGCTTTGATAAAGGAACTAGGGTATTCTGGATTTTTAAGATTTATACGCTACTCCAAAGGAATAAGTAAAGAAGATTATCGGTTACTAATTACGGAAGGGGGATAAATGATGGATTATATTACAGTCAACGAGGCAGCTGAGAAATGGGGAGTGTCTCCACGCTCAATTACCTATCATTTGGTTGCAGGGCGTATTGAGGGTGCCGTTAAAAAAGGTCATATGTGGCTGATACCTGCAACTTCTCCTAAGCCACAAGATAGGCGTAGAAAGAAAGAATCCCCTTCCTTTTATACACTCTTAGAACAGCAAGAATCCCTTTTCTCTGTGCTTGATCTTTTCCCCATTCCCATGCAGGTATTTTCTCCCGATGGCGTTTGCTTGTTTATGAATAAAGTGTTTTTAGAGTTTTTTTGTATTCCTAACCCTTCGGATATAATCGGTAAATTCAACGTCCTGCATGACCCTTTTATTAATGACAAGCTGGGCTTAACAGATTATTTGAAGCGTGTGTTTTCCGGAGAGATTCTCTCAGTTTATGATGTAAAAGTGCCCTTTGAGGAAATCGACAACCGTTACCGTTCTCGGCAGAGAAGCCCTATGGAGTATGAGACGTACCAGGACATTACCAACTTTCCGCTATTGCGTGAGGATGGAACAGTGGCCTATGTCATTGCGGTGTTCATGACGAAGCGTATTTATCAGTCGAGGCTGGATACCATCAAGGCTAAAGAATATATTGATATGTACTGGCTGGATGATTTTGATTTAGATAAAATTTCAAATCACGCTGGCTTGTCCCGTCACCATCTGACGCGATTGTTTAAGAGCTTTATCGGCACAACTCCTTATAGCTATTATCAAGAGGTCAAGCTTGAAAAAATTAAAGAAGCTCTAGGGGATTTAACCCTAAATATCAGCGAGGTATTTAATTCTTGTGGGGCTGATTATAGCGGCGGCTTTGCAGAAACCTTCAAAAAAAAGGCGGGGATGACTCCCTCCGAGTATAGAAAGACATTACAGGCTGATGAATGCGATAACAGGAAACAACCGGATCAGAGCAAGTTTTTTCCTATGATTACTTTCCATCCTGTTTGTGAATCCGAGGAACAACTTTTTCAAACAGCCGAACTTTTTCCTATCCCTATCCAGATATTTAGGCGGAACGGAGACATCGTTTTTATCAACGAGGCTGTGCTAAAAATGTGGAACGTCAAGGATACCTCTCAGATTATTGGGAAATACAATTTAATTCGCGATCCCTTCGCAAACGGACAGCCTGAACTTCAAGATGGCATCCGCAAAGTATTTAGGGGAGAGACTGTTTTGATTCCAGATGTTCGAATCCCCCTGGAAAACTTCTGGGAGTGGTATAAGACACGAAGCCCCGTTTATGACATTGAGGCGATCTACACCGATATTCTAAACTTCCCTGTTGCAGGTGCAGATGGTAAAATGGCGTATATGGTAGCTATCTTTTTCACAAGTAGGATATATCAGGGTAAATCAGAAGTAGCAAAGGCCAAAGAATATCTTGAAAACAACTGGCGGGAAGAATTCGATATAGACAGCATTGCTAAAGCTGCCTGTATAAGCCCTTCTCACCTTGTGCGGCTATTCAAAAAACACACCGGTATGACACCATACAGCTATTATCAGGATATTAAGGTGTCCCGGCTCAAGGAAGCACTTCGGGATAAGAATTTAAGTGTATCCCAAGCGTTTTTGTCCTGCGAATTTGAATATCCCGGCAACTTTGCAAGGTTTTTTAAGGAACAAGTAGGCATGACGCCATACCAATATCGGAAGATTATGGATTGATGTTTGAATAGGAATGTGCCCCTGTATTCAGATTAAATGAATACAGGGGCTTTTTGTTGTCCAAATATCAATGAGCATAAATGAATGATTTTAGGTTTTTATCCGTAAGCGTTTGATAATATATGTATTGTATAATTATAGGGATATCGCTATGATATCCCTATAATAGTATTTATTAAGATTTACATGTATTTTGTATTTGTTCATCCCAAGGCATCATTAAATCTAAGACCTTTGGGTTGGTTCTTAAATTAGTACCTGGTAATATTGACAGTACATGCTCTAAATATTTGTAGGGGTTTAGTCCATTTGCTTTTGCTGTTTCTACTAGTGAGTAGACAGTTGCACTTGCATTTGCCCCTTCAGGACTACCACAGAAGGTCCAATTTTTTCTACCTACTGTAAATGGTCTTATACTGTTTTCTGCAATATTGTTTGAAATTACACAGTTTCCATCTTCTAAATAGGTTTCTAATTTATCCTTGTGGTTTAGGGCATATTGAAGAGCCTTCCCAATATTAGATTTAGGAAGTACTTTTTCATTTGTGCTTTCTACCCATGACCAAAAGGCCTCTAGAACTGGTCTTTCTTTTTCTAGACGCTGTTTCTTTCTATCTTCTGGTGATAGGTTTTTAAACTTTCTTTCCCAGTCAAATAGCTGGTTACAGTATGCTATTCCTGTTGCTGGTAGGGTCGCTTCAGGACTTTTCATATCTTTAGGGAGAGCATCAGTAAAATATCTTCTTACATGGGCCCAACATAAACAGTGATGGATATCTTTTACTTTACTATATCCTGAAAATCCATCTGTGTGAAGATATCCTTTAAATCCTTTAAGGAATTCTTTGGCATTGTCTCCAGATCTGCCAGGTGCATATTTAAACATTCTAATCCCTTTATCAGCATTAGATGAAGTGGAGTATACCCACATGTACGATTTTGTGGTGTTTTTCCTTCCCTCTTCATTTAATACTTGGACTGGGGTTTCATCAGCATGTAGGTATTTATCCTTCAGTAGTTCTTCATGTAGCTTTTCTACTACAGGATTTAACCATTCTTCTGATGTTTTTATGATCCAGTTAGATAGGGTTGCACGACTTATTGGAAAGCCCATCTGTTTCCAATCTTTTTCTTGGCGGTAGAGTGGAACTGATTGTACAAACTTTTGATACATTGTCCATGCTACACTTGAGGCTGTTGCATAGGAAAGTTGAAGTACAGGCTCTGGTGTATTTAGGTTAAAGATTCCAGGTCTGTTTTGTTTTTTGCATGTTCTGCATTCGTATGTTTCTTGGTATATATTAACTACAGATATTTCTGCTGGTATATATCTAATTTCTGATCTTATGAATTTTTTACCTGCAACTGAAAGTCTATTTCCATCTATTGGACATATTTGTTGTGATTCTTCTAATCTGAATA
>JAAZLO010000098.1 GCA_012689375.1 Bacillota bacterium
ACATGTCTTACTTGGGCTTCCGCACCCTCAGCCACTTGGGCTATTGCCTGGTTTGACTGATGGACCGAAGCAGCAGTTTGGTTTGTACTTGCTGTTTGTTCTTCAATGCCTGCGGATATTTCCCCTACCGTGCTTGAAATCTGATGGACTGCACTTGCAGATTCTTCTGCTGCAGCTGCCAGCTCTTCGCTGGTGCTGGCTATGGTTTCTGCAGAAGCGGCAGTTTGACCGATAATACCCCGCAGATCCTTTACCATATTTCCGAAAGCATTTACAAGGTTTCCGATTTCATCGTCGGATTGTGATTCAACATCTTCAGTAAAATCACCGGATGCAGTCTTATTTACTATTCTGAGGAGTTCTTTCAGGGGATTTGCAATATTTCTTGCAATATAAAGCCCTAAGAAAAGACCTATTACAATGAGGGCTACGAGGAGGCTGATAATCATTATTCGTCCCGTTACCGCTGTTGCCATAGAGGCTGCAACTGTTTCACTGGTATCTTCTTCTATTTGTTTAGTAATCTTATTTAAAGCCTCTGCTAACTCATCCGCTACTACCCCCCGTTGTTCCCGGGTCCTGTCCAAAGTCCCCGGGGATGCCCCTGTTCTCGAAAGAGAAACAATAGTCTCTGTCATTTCTGTAAACTGATCCCATTTTGCCATTATCAGATCGTATTCTTCTAGGTCTTCCTCCGTAGTAAGGAAGGTTTTAAGAGTTTCAAAGGCCTCCTGGGTTGTGCGTATTCCTTCGTCAATTACAACTTCATGCTGGATAAACTCATCTTCTATAATTGCATATGTATGGCGAAGTCCTGCTAAGCGAATATTTGCCAGGCCTTCCCTTAATCTTCCGGCAATTTCAATTTGGGAGATGCAGGTTGTACCAAGAAGATTAATATTTCCCGCCATGGAATTTGTGTTGATTAGAGATACAACACCGATAATCCCAGTAAATATAATAAGTATAGCAACTAACAATATAATTTTCGACTGCAGTCGCATATCGCGGAACCATTTTTTAAAAGACAATATAACTACCCCTCTCCTTAATCCGGTATAATTTTAGGGTTTTTCAGATTTCGTGTGTCAGTCCTTCAATTTCTATGTCGGCCTGGAGGCCCTTAAGGTTTAGAGGGGCTATTGAAAAATTATATTAAAAGGAAGAATGGGATCTGTGGAAAGGCATTTAATTGTCTTTAATAGGAACAGCGCCCGGTAGTAACCGGGCGCTATCTGACAGTTTATATGATCCATGGGGACTTATATTACCGGTTGGGTTACGCGACTGTCCTCATCTAAAGTTTTTACTGCTTCCCGGAGTTTTGAGATATCATCATCTGATAGGATATTTTCTAAATCCAAAAGTATTATCAGCCTGTTATCAAGTTTGGCTATCCCCCTGAAACACCTGGCATTTGAGGATGCCATAAGATCCGGCAAAGGTTCAATATCCCCGGTTTTAATTCTCATGACTTCAGATACGGAATCTACAATAAGTCCGACAAGGTTTCCTTTAATGTTTGCAATAACGACTCTCGTATCGCCTGTTTTTCTTCCGGACGGAACGACAAGACGTTTGGCAAGATCTACTACAGGAATTACCTGTTCACGGAGGTTAATAACTCCTTCCATAAAAGAGTGGGTTTTCGGCACCCAAACGATATCAGGTATCCTTATTATTTCCTGGACTTGCATTATATTGATTCCGTATTCCTCGGCTCCTAACCGAAATGTAACCAGTTGGATTTCTTCAGCGGACATTTATTTAATCTACCTCCCTCCTTATTACGTTCATTTCTTATTTAACCTTAAATACACCTACTGCCTGTATTAATTTTTCCGCCATATTAGCAAGTTCCTGGGATGATGTAGCTATCTGTTCAATTGATGCAGTGACCTGCTCTGTGGATGCTGAGATTTCTGCAACAGAAGCAGCTGATTCTTCTGATACAGATGCAATGCTGTCCA
>JAAZLO010000117.1 GCA_012689375.1 Bacillota bacterium
AACTAATTGACCCTGAAACTTTATTAACAAAAATTAGAACCGTAAATCCAAATAAAGACTTTTATAAACTTAAAGAATCCTTGTCTTATCATGTGGGACAAAAGAATTTTGAAAATGGAAATGATGACTTTTAATATATTTTATGCTTAAAGAAATTTTTGAACATCGTTCTATAAGAAAATATTTAGACAAAGCTATTCCTAAGGAGGTAATGGACGAAGTTTTACAAGCTGCAATTAGAGCGTCCAACACAGGAAATATGCAAATATATTCTATTATTGTTACTAGTGAAAAATCATTAAAACAAGCCTTAGCACCTGCACATTTTAACCAAGCTATGCTTAGTGAAGCTCCCACAATTTTAACTTTTTGTGCAGATTTTAATCGTTTTCAAAAATGGTGCGATTTAAGAAATGCAAACTACGCTTATGATAATATTTTAGCTTTTATAACAGCGTCAGTTGATGCTATTATTGCTGCCCAAAATGCTTGTGTAGAAGCAAGACATCATGGTTTGGGGATATGCTATCTTGGTACTGCACTTTATAATCCTGATAAAATTATTTCTGTATTAAATTTACCAAAAGGAGTTGTGCCGGTAACTGCTATTACTATTGGATATCCTGCCGAAAACCCACCACTTACAGATAGATTACCAAGCGAAGCAGTTGTGCATTACGAAACTTATAAAGATTTTAGCGAGGAAGATATAAATAGAATTTATTCAGAAAAAGAAGAGAGAGAAGATAGCAAACAGTTTATTAAAGAAAATAATAAAGAAACTTTGGCTCAAGTGTTTACAGATATTAGATATAAAAAATCTGATTTTGAACATTTTTCTAAAATTCTTATAGATACTTTAAAGAATCAAGGTTTTTTAAAGTAAATAATTTCATTGCTTATTTATTTTATAGGTAATTGAAATTTGTGAACTTTGTTAAACAAAGCTTTTAAAAATAAGTAAAATTCAAATAAAAATAATTTCACTTTCTATACTAGAAAACTTTACCAAAGTTTTTCAAAATCTGTAGTAGTAGATGTTTTTGTTTTCCAATAAGTTTTATGAGTTTTATTTGAAATACTAAGATTTTTGGAGAATAATTTTTGCAAAAGAGAAAATGGGAATAAAATAAAGTAAAAAATCACTGTAAGTAAAATTTTTGACACAAAGAAGCCAATAACCAAGCCTATAGACTGCCATAAAAACGAAATATAAAATGCTGTTTTGTGAAAAAGTCCACAAATTAAAGCTAAACTAACAGCAATATAATAAAACTTAATATTTTTAAAAATTATTCCTAATATTACCAAAGCAGCAACAATAATTAAGCAGTCGGCAAGGTTTCTTTTATATGATTTTATTATTTTCATTTTTTAAAATAAGGTGTAAACAAATGGAGCAACAGAACTTGAGCCTGCAAAAATTATTAATATCCCTATAATTAATAAAACTATTATCATGGGTAAAAGCCAATATTTTTTTCTCTCTTTTAAAAATCCCCATAAATCTCTTAAAAATTCCATATTAGTCTGGTTTAAATTTTTCTTTAAAACTATATTTTTTAATATTTTGCTTTTCCTTAAGCAAGACATAATTTTCTAAAACAAGTATATCCATATCTGTACGCATAAAACACCTGAAAGCGTCTTCGGGAGAGCAAACTATTGGCTCCCCTCTTACATTGAAACTTGTATTTATAATTAAAGATGTATTTGTTATTTCTTTAAATTTTTCAATTAAACTATAAAAATCCGGATTAGTATTTTTATCCACTGTTTGCAAACGTGCTGAAAAGTCGCAATGAGTAACTGCAGGAATATTTGACCTTTCTACATACAATTTTGGGAATAATTCAAGTTCTTCATAATTATCTGGAAGTTTTTTACGCATAGACTTCTTCACTTGACTTGTAAATAACATATAAGGTGAAGCAATGTCAATATCAAAATATTTTTTTGCATCTTCTAATAAAACAGCAGGAGCAAAAGGTCTGAATCCTTCCCTAAATTTAATTTTTAGATTAAGTTTTTTCTGCATTTCAGCACTTCTTGCATCAGCAATAATACTTCTATTACCTAAAGCACGGGGTCCAAACTCCATTTTTCCACGAAACCAGCCAATAATTTTTCCTTGGTCGATTTTTTTTGCAATATATTTAAAAATTTCTTGTTTATTTTCATAAAATACATAATTTGCCTCATATTTTCTCAAAACTTTAAGTATATCAAAATTTGAAAATTCGGGTCCTAAAAATGCAGCTTTCATCAAATCTTCGCCTGTTGGCATATATTCAAAATTTTCATATAAATATAAATAGCTAAATGCAGCACCTAAAGCTCCGCCTGCATCACCTGTTGCGGGTTGAATATAGATTTTTTCAAATATTTTAGAATTTAAAATTTTAGAATTTGCCACACAATTTAAAGCTACTCCCCCGGCTAAGCACAATTTTTTTTCTCCTGTAATTTCTTGTGCATATTTTACCATATTTAGCACAATTTCTTCAGTTATTTCTTGTATAGCCAAAGCTAAATTACAGTGAATTTGCAGAATATCGTCTTTTGGTTTTCGTATTTTTAGCCCAAAAAGTTTTTGCCATTTTTTAATTTTTATCATTTTTAAACTTGTTGCAAAGCCAAAATATTTCATATTTAACTTTATGCTTCCATCAAGTTTAATTTCAACAAGTTTTTGACGAATTAAATTTTTAAAATTTTCAGTTTCCTCTGCATTTTTTATACCATAAGGAGCTAATCCCATAAGTTTATACTCGCCACTATTTACAACAAAACCAAGAAAATATGTAAAAGCCGAATATAAAAGTCCTAGTGAATTTGGATAGTGTAATTCTTTTAAAATTTTAATTTTTCCATTTTCGGCTTTAGCAATTGAGGCAGAAGCCCACTCTCCCATGCCATCAATTGTGAGAATGGCAGCTGAACTAAAACCGGAAGGATAAAAAGCAGAGGCTGCATGTGATAAATGATGTTCAGAAAAGTAGATTTTTATTTTTTTCTTATCAAAAGATTCAATTTTTCTTAATTGGGAATAAATTTCATCTTTAATAAATAATTTTTCTCTTAACCAAATTGGAATAGACTTAACAAAAGACGCTAAACCATAAGGTGAAAAATGATAATAAGATTCTAATAATCTTTCAAATTTTAAAAATGGTTTTTCGTAATAAACAATGGCAGAAAGCTCTGAAACATTTATTTGCGCCTGATTTAAACAAAACCTCACTGCGTTAATAGGAAAAGACTTGTCGTGTTTTTTACGGGTAAATCTTTCTTCTTGAGCGGCAGCAATAATTTCATTATTAAAAATTAAGCAAGCTGCCGAATCGTGATAATATGCTGAAATTCCTAAAATATACACAGAGTACAAGTTTTATAATTACAAATATGAGTAAAATTATTAAAAATAACATAGTTTTACAAAAAAAAACTCGTAAAATTACATAAATCTAAATTTTGAGGACATGCTTAAAATTGTTTTGTCATGATTTTTGCAACAAATGGCAAAAATCCCGCCAAAACCCCCACTTAGCAAAACACAGATGATTTTTTTATAATTATATTAGTTTTTACATGAATTTTCACAAGATTTTAAGCTAAATAATAATTTTTAAAATTATAATAAAAACTAATTTAAACTAATTTTTCGTGAAACATTTAATTAATTTTATCACTTAAAAGAAAATAAGGTATATTTGTATAAAATAAAGTTTTTGTATTAAGTTAACTAAACAAAAAACAAATGAGAATTTCTAAAACTTATATTTTTAAAATACTAATTTCACTAATAATAAGTTTACATTTCTTGTTCTTTATTATTACCAAAAAGTATTTTGTTAGTTCGGGGATATGTTTGTATATTATTGTTTTTACATTAATATATTGGATTTTATTAGCTTTAAAAAAATGGTTTAAATTAAACTTAAAAATCAAAAACATTAAGTTAGGTATTTATTCTATTGTAATAATTCTTTCAATAATTGAATTAGTTTTTATTTTAACAGGTTTTCAAAGCACATATTTAGAAAAACGTAATAAGTTTTATTATCATTCACCTTATTCGGATTATGGATTAACTCGTTATCATGTTTGGGAAAGCGACCATTTATTAAAAACAAAGGATTTTTCTTATGAAAGAAATATTAATAGTTTGGGACTGTCGGATATTGAACCAAAAATTGAAAAATCAGAAAATGAGTATAGAATTATAGCTTTGGGCGATTCTTTTACCGAAGGTGATGGCTGCCATGCCGATTCTACATGGTTAAAGTTTTTAGAAAGAGATTTAGAAAAACTAGAGACAGAAAAAACATTTACTTTTATAAATGCTGGAGTTTGTGGTAGCGACCCTATGTTTGAATATGTTTTGTTTAAAGATAAATTATTGAAATACAAAGCTGATTTGCTAATTTTAATGATTAATGAAAGTGATTTTTATGATATTATCTTGTTAGGCGGAATGGAAAGGTTTAGAGAAGATGGAAGTATAAAAACAAAAAAAGCTCCTTGGTTTGAACCAATTTATGCTATAAGTAGAATATCAAGATTAGTTTTTAGATTTCTAGGATATAATGAGTTGCTTATAAAACTACCAATTGAAGGCACTGAATTTCAAGAAGTTGAGAAAAGTATTTATAATGTTATTTTAGATTTTGAAAAACTTTCTAAAGAAAATAATTTCAAATTTATAGTTAGCATAAACCCTGTTTTATCAGAATTAAAAAACAAAAAACTTTTAATGCATAATTTAAGCCTAAAACTCGCTGAAAATAAAGATATAATTTATGTTGATTTATTAAAGCATTTTATAGAGACTGTTGATAATAATGATTTTGAATCTTTGTTCTGGAAAAATGATGGACACAATAATGCAAAAGGATATGAAGTAATTGGAAAAGGGATGTTTAATGAGTTGAAAGTCTGTAAAGTCGAAAGTCTGTAAAGTAGAAAGTCTGTAAAGTCGAAAGAGCTTCAAGGCATTTCATTCACCAAGCATTAAACACAAAAACTAAGAACTATTTTACAGTCAAATCACTTAAAATCAAGTTTTACAACATAAATCATCTTTAATTCAATAAATACTATTAATTTTGCAAATAAATTAAAAACAAATTAGTTTTAAATATGGACGAAAAATTGTTTCACGAATTTCCTCCAATACCCACACAAGCTTGGGAGGAAGTTATTTTAAAAGATTTAAAAGGTGCA
>JAAZLO010000099.1 GCA_012689375.1 Bacillota bacterium
CTCACACCTTACTCGGTTCGCTTAAACTCCCAGATGCAGCCTATTTGTCCCTATCATCGTTTTAATAAGATATCCAATTTATCATAATTACATGTATTTATATCGTATTCGCGAATTTAGTCTAGCACAGCATCCCGGCCTGGTCAAGAATTCCACTGTTTTCTGAATGGCACTCTTTTAATAAATGGCAGCTTAGGGGTTTCATGTATTACTACTTCCGTTTCGGAGGGTATTAGTTGTTCTTTACATTTCTCACATTCCCTCGCTGAATCAGGATTCATGGCACCGCAATTTAAGCATTGAATCACCGAGGACACCCCTTTCGATGTTTTCATAGATATCCGCATCAAACAGTATATGCCTAAGGGGTATTTACAGATACAATATCTCCCGGGAAGGCAGAAATTTAAAAAGGACTGTCCCTGCAATGGTATATACAGAAACAGTCCTTTACTTCGGATTTATGTTTTTGAATCTTTTGAGTCGTTACGCCGGGACGGTACATAAATCAGATCTGGTTTTAGATCTAAGAGTATGATGCGTATGAAGAAGTTCGTGGGATTTCCCCCCAAGGGGATCCCCCAGGAATTCCTCATACAGAGCCCGGACTTGAGAATTTAAATGAGATTCCCGGATAGTCATGCTCTTATCTTCTTCGTATATTGCACTGATCCTTTTCAACCTTGTTTCCGTATTAGTGGGAATAGGTTGTCCCCCTCCCCCTATACATTCGCCCGGACATGCCATGATTTCAATAAAATGATAATTAGTCTCACCTTTGGTAATCCTCTTCAAAGGCTGCCTGGCATTTTTTAAACCGTTAGTCACCGCAACATTAACTACAGTGCCATTTATATCTATTTGTGCTTCTTTACAACCTTCAATACCCTGTACATCTTTAAAATCAATGTTCTCCAATTCGCTGTCGGTAACCACTTCATATACAGTTCTCAGGGCGGCCTCCATTACCCCACCTGATGCTCCGAAAATGACACCTGCCCCAGTAGAAATACCCAGGGGATCATCATGCTCTTGGGGAGGCAACGATTTGAAATCAAGGCCTGCTTCCCTTATCATTTTCCCAAGTTCCCTTGTGGTAAGAACAGCATCCACATCAGGGTACCCACTTGATATCATTTCCGGCCGCTGCGCTTCGAATTTCTTAGCGGTATACGGCATTACAGAAACAACATAGATATCTTTGGGATCAATACCCATCTTTTCAGCATAGTAAGTCTTTGCAAGAGCACCGAACATCTGCTGAGGAAATTTACATGTAGATACATGCGGCAGCAGATCAGGGAAGAAATGCTCAATAAATTTAACCCAGCCCGGACTGCACGAAATAATAAGGGGTAATATACCACCGGTTTTTAATCTTTGCAATAGTTCATGTCCTTCTTCAATAATTGTAAGATCGGCTGCAAAATCAGTATCGAAGACTTTATCAAACCCCAGTCTTTTTAAAGCTGTTACCATTTGACCTGTAACCCTTAAACCCGGGGGCATACCGAGCCCCTCACCGATACTAGCCCTTATAGCGGGCGCCGTTTGAACTATCACATGCTTTGTAGGATCTGCCAATGCAGCCCAAACATCTTCTGTGACATCATGTTCCACCAATGCCCTGACAGGACATACAAGAACACATTGTCCACACATAGTACAGACAGCATTCATAAGATCGTTATTGAATGCGGGGCCAATCACTGTATTAAACCCTCTGTTATTAGGAACAAGCGCAAACACAGACTGAGTCTCTTGGCATACACTTACACACCGCCTACAAAGGATGCATTTATTAGGGTCCCGAACAATTGCCGAGCTTGAAGAATCTTTAGGAAGCTTACTTTTTTCTCCTTCATATTTAATACTGCAAATACCGAACCTCTTAGCCAATGCCTGTAGCTCACAATTCCCATTTCGCTCACAGGTAAGGCAATCGTAAGGATGGTTTGATATGATAAGTTCAAGAACACCTTTTCTTGCCTCACGCACAGCCGGGGTATTAGTCTTTACTACCATACCATCGGTAGCAGGGGTAACACATGAAGTCTGTAAGGATTTTGCACCTTCAATTTCCACCACGCAAACGCGGCAGACCCCTGCAGAGCTGATATCTTCCAGATGACATAAAGTAGGTATATCTATCCCTGCTACATGTGCAGCATCAAGAATGGTCAATTCTTTCGGCACTTGAACTTTGTTGCCGTCTATAATCAAAGTAAGCATTCCCATTTTGGTTTACCCTTTTTCAGTCTTTAATATCACACCTCAGGCAGCGTGAAGCTTCAAAGAGAGTCTGTTCCTCAGTTAATTTATCAACAACTTCATTGAAGTTAGCACATCTTTCTTCAATCGATAGCGTACTTGGGTGTTGCCTCGGCATCTGTTCCTCATAGATTTCGCCGACCTGCTCACGACCGA
>JAAZLO010000015.1 GCA_012689375.1 Bacillota bacterium
ACGTATTTCGTTGTTGAAATACCGTTTTGATAATGGCACCTAGCGAAACAGCGGCGTATCTAATGTGCGGCTTTGGTATTTATTTGAACACTAGTTTAGTATGCCTTGTAGATGGTACTCATGTTATAAGTGTGCATCGTAAAGACTGGATAACATCCAAGAGGAGGTAAGTCTAGTGTTAAAGAGTGGAAAGCAGACGCTGATCATTGGTGTTCTGGTTCTTTTGCTACTGTTGTCTACTGTAGGGATTGGTATTGCATCTAGGAAGCCCGTTTCCAATATGGTAATAGGTTGTGTAATAAACACATTACGCCATCCTTATTACGTTCAAATTGCTGAAGGTTATAACAAAGCAGCCAAGGAACTTGGTGTCAAAATTATCCTCAAAGATCCAGATCAGGATTCGAGCAAGCAAATTGATATTATCCAAGAATTGATTCATGTTCATAAGGTAGATGCCCTATGCGTTGACCCGTGCGTTCCAGGGACCCTAGGTGCTGTTGTGGCAGAGGCTGCAGAGCTTGGTATCCCTACGGTAAGCGGAGCCGGTCATAATGCAGGTGAAGTCTGCTTCGTTGGAAGTGATAACTATGTCGGTGCGAGACTCGCAGGAGTATATGCCGGGCAATGGCTCCAGCAGAATGTTGTTGATCGCACACCTATTGTTGCGATTATTGAATCAACCCGGTACCCCATCCCCAACCTACGTGTACCCGGATTTATAGAAGGGCTACGAGAATTTGTACCTGATGCTACCATTGTAACAAGGGATACAATTGCAAATAAGCTTGATGCCATGGAAAAAATGGAAGATATATTATCTATTTATCCCCGTGTGGATTGTGCCTTTGGAATGAACGGTCCTTCGGCTCTCGGTGCATATGCTGCCTGTAAGGCCAGGTTTGGTGCAACCGATATGATTGGGTGCGGGTTTGATTGCGACCCTGATGGTATTGCAACTTTAAAGGATCCGGACAGTCCTACATATATGTGTGAGGTTGCCCAATATCCGGATCTTATTACAAAGACAATGCTTGCAATTGCTATTAAAGCTGCATGGGGAGAAGATGTACCTCCCAGAGTATGGGTTCCGTGCGGGCTTGCTACAAGAGAAGATATTGATGAGGTTCTTGCTAATCCACCTGAAATTGAAGAGGCTAGACTATAGTAACAACGGAAGCAGAAAGTTAATCGGGGAGTCTGAAGGCTCCCCGATTTTGGGACGTGTTGAAGTTTCGCTAGGTGGCCTATTAAAGGTAATTATCAAAAAGAAATATCGGGACAGGGAAATAACCGGCTATAATTTATAATTACCTTGTCGGAATTGCGGGGGATGTTACTTGAATGATAATGGGCCGACATTGTTGAAGGTGGAGAATCTCACCAAGAGTTTTCCCGGTGTAATTGCCCTTAATAACGTAACCTTTAACCTTTTAAAAGGAGAGATACATGCCCTTGTAGGGGAAAACGGGGCGGGTAAATCCACTTTTATAAAAATCATCGGTGGTGTACTTCAGCCTGATAAGGGTACTATATTATATGACGGGAATATTTTAAGCCATCTTGATCCGCGCCGTGCAAGATCTATCGGAATTAATATTATCCACCAGGAGTCCGAGTTAGCACCGACCCTCAGTGCCGCTGAAAATATATATATGGGGCGTGAGCCCACAAAAGAGTGTAAGTGGTATGTTGATATAGAACGTATGAATGAAGATGCACAGGAATGGTTGGATAAGGTCGGGGCAGATTTCTCTTCTAAAGTATTAGTCCGTGATCTCACTATTTCCCAACGGCGTTTACTGGAAATTGCGCGGGCGATTTCTATGGATACAGGGCTTCTTATATTAGATGAACCGACCACGGCTTTCACAGATCAGGAAGTCCAACGCCTATTCCAAATTATACGAGGGCTCAGAAATCTTGGAGTAACCATTCTTTATATATCCCACCGTCTTCAGGAGATTTTTTCAATTGCTGACAGAGTAACGGTATTCCGTGATGGGCATTTGATTTCTACAAAACATATAAAAGAAACCCAGGAAGATGAATTAATTCGGTTAATGGTCGGTCGTGAATTAAGGGCTGTTGTTCGTGATCGTTCAAAACCCATAAAGAACACAAACAGTGAACTGGTTTCAGTATCTAAATTAACGAAGGAGGGGGCCTTTAACGACGTTACGTTTTCAGTTAATAAAGGTGAAATTCTCGGGTTAACCGGCCTTCTTGGCTCAGGTGCCGGCAAGATTGGGCAGGCGCTCTTTGGATTAGTGGAGCAGGACAGCGGGACAATATCTCTCAATGGGGTCCAGGTTAACCTTACCTCGCCTGCTAAAGCAATGTACCATGAAATTGCCTATATTCCTGCAGACAGGAAACTCGATGGGCTTTTTATGATAAAGTCCATAACGGAAAACATTTCACTGGCGAGCCTGGAGCAATTAACAAAGGCGACAGTTATAGATTTGCAAAATGAACGGACCGAAGCTAAAAAATATCAAACGTTATTGGATATTAGAGCCCCAAGCATAAATCAAATTGTGATGAATCTTAGTGGTGGGAATCAACAGAAAGTACTATTTGCCCGCTGGTTGATGAAGCAAGCCAAAGTGCTTATTCTTGAAGAGCCTACAGCAGGAATTGATGTCGGTGCAAAACAGGAAATCTATGATCTTATGAGCGGGCTTGCACAAAAAGGCAACTCAATTATTCTTATTTCCTCAGATTTACCTGAAGTATTAAATGTATGCGATCGGATTATTGTATTCCGTGACGGCCGTATTGTTTATGAAATACCCGGGGATGAGGCAACGCAGGAAATTATACTGCATCATAGTACCGGACTATGTAACCCGGAGAGAAAAGAAGAACGGCAATAGGAGGGAAGTGGCTGCTCATGGTGGATGGAAAAGGAAAACAAGATGCAGTATCTGCTCATGATGCAGGTGGAAAACTAGCGGAAGGAATCATGCATATTTGGCGCACCCAGAAATCTTTGGTTGTGCTACTGTTTGTAATTGTCATCCTGGCATTTTTGTCTGAACACTTCTTTACAGTTTATAATCTCATTAATGTAGCCAGGCAGACATCTATATATGCAATTTTAGCGGCAGGAATGACCCTTGTTCTTACAGTAGGTGAGATAGATCTCTCAGTAGGCTCAAATGCAGGGTTTTGCGGTGTAATAGCTGCATACTTATTAAAACGCAGTATTAGCTTGCCTTTGGTTATTTTGATTGTCTTGGGAGTCGGGTTATTCATAGGAATGATAAACGGTGTATTAACTGCAAAGATAGGTGTCCCCTTCTTTGTTGCCACGCTTGCTACAATGAGTGCACTCACAGGTGCCAGTTTTTTGATAACAGGCGGGTACCCCATTTCAATGCTACCAAGAGCCTGGCGTGTATTTGGGCAGGGTTATATGTGGGGGATCCCGGTCCCGGTAATTTTAATGATTGCTACATTTATTGTTCTCCAATTCATCCAGGGCAGGACTACTTTTGGACGGCGAATCTATGCCGTAGGTTCGAATCCGAGAGCAGCCTATTTATGTGGAATAAATACTGACAGGATACGTGTTGCCGCTTACTCGCTATGCGGCTTTCTGGCTGCCCTTGGGGGAATTGTAATGAGCTCAAGGATGGATGCAGGCGATCCCTCTGCAGGATCGACTTTTCTGATGACCTTGGTAGCTGCACCGATTCTTGGCGGAACGAAACTTTCGGGAGGGGAAGGAACCGTATTCGGGACCCTTATAGGAGCACTCGTGCTGACTATTATGAATAACGGTATGAGTCTCATGAACCTGAATATTTACTGGCAGGATCTTGCCAGGGGTCTCATTGTATTGGGTGTTGCCATCCCACAAATAGAAAGACGTCTTCGTAGGTAATGGGAGAAAAATGTTATCAACGGGGGGGAGAAATGAGTGATGTCTAAAGGGTATTCCGGGAAAATCCTAAGAGTAGATCTGTCCGGGCAAAGAATATGGACTGAAATGCCAGAAGAAGAGGAAAAGGGCTTCTACCGTACCTATTGGGGTGGGAGTTGCCTTGGTACATATTATTTGCTGAAGGAGGTACCTCCGGGTACAGACCCGCTTTCTCCTGAGAATCTGTTAGTATTTGCAGGCAGTGTAGCTTCAGGGGTATCGGCGCCTGGCTTAGCTAAATATGCAGTAATTACAAAATCTCCGATGACAAACGGTGTCGGGGTAGCCATGGGTGACGGATTTTGGGGTCCTGAACTGAAGGCGTGCGGATATGACGGAATTGTTATATCCGGAAAAGCCGATAAACCCCTTTATCTATTTATCGATGATGAAAAAGCTGAGCTGAAGGATGCCTCGCATATATGGGGCAGTGAAACAGGCAATACAGTGGATGCAATTAAGGCGGAATTGAGGGATACAAAAGTTAAGGTGGCCTGTATCGGGCCTGCCGGCGAAAACCTCGTTAGATATGCCTCAATTATCAGCGATAAGCAATTTGTCAATTTGAGGGCGGGTGTAGGGGCTGTTATGGGCTCAAAGAACCTAAAAGCTATAGCTGTCCGTGGCACGCAGGAAGTAAAGACTGCCCACCCTGAACGTGTTTTGGCCCTGGCAAAGGACTTTGAAGAGCATTTCCTTGATAATCCGGTGAATAAGGCAGTACATGACGGTGGTACTGCAGCATTTTTGGGCCCCCTTAACGCCGGAGGCTTAGTTACTTCATGTAATGGGCGTACAACACATTTTGAAGGGGCTACCAAGGTAGGTGAAGCAATAGCCGAGCCTGATCGCCTTGATAGACGGGTATCCTGTTATAGTTGTCCCGCGGCATGTAAGAGGATATGGCACGTCAAAGATAACCTAAACCTTGATTCTCAATACGGAGCACCTGAATTAGAACCGCTTATGGCGTTTTGTAACGGTTGCATGGTAGACGATGTTGATTCGCTTTTTGTAAGCCTTGAGAGATGTACAAGATATGGGTTGGATCCTATTTCAGCCGCAGGCACCATTGCATTTGCTATGGAATGTTACGAAAATGGGATATTGACAAAGGATCAAACAAGTGGCTTGGATTTGAAATTCGGGAACGGGGAATTACTCCCTGAGTTAATCGGACTGATCAGTTATAAAAAGGGAATTGGGGCGCTCCTGGCAGAAGGTTCAAAACGTGCCGCCGGGGAGCTTGTTAATGAGAAGGCGGGACAATATGCAATGGAGGTTAAAGGTCTGGAATTACCTCCACATGATGGACGCACTAAGGCTATGCTGGGCCTGGCATATGCAGTGGCCCCTACAGGTCCTGATGAGCTCTCAGTAGAACATGATACGGATTACGACGAAAATGCACCTGAATTATTTATGGAAAAGGCGGCAACCCTCGGTATCAGAAAGCGTATCAAAGCAACTGGACTGACCCTTGAAAAGGTTTCAATAATGTGTAGCCTACAACAAGTATTTAGTTTTATGGATGCTTTGTGTCTGTGTAAATTTTCTTGCGTTCCGTGTAGATATTACAGTTTCACACAGGTAGTTGATCTCATGAGTGCCATTTCCGGTTGGGAAGTTAGTTTATGGGAATTAATGAGGCTCGGTGAAAGGTGTTTGGTAATGCAAAGAATATTCAACCTGCGCCAAGGTCTTGGTGTTGATCAAGACTGTCTGCCCGACAGAATGCATATACCAGTTTCGTCAGGTCCTCAAAAGGGGGCAACCTTGTTAAAGGACGAATTTGATAAAGCCAAACAAGCCTACTACAGGCTAAGATCATGGGATGAAAAAACAGGGATGCCGTCTGATGAAAAGTTGGCAGAACTTGATCTGGAGTGGCTCACTGATAACTAGGCTGAAAGAGCCGTAAGAAGGTGTAAGGAGGTAATCTGGAGTGGCACAATATATTTTGGCACATGACATCGGTACCACCGGGAACAAAGCGACGGTATATGATGTTCAGGGCAAGTTGATTGCGAGCAGCTATGATGAGTACCCTTGTAATTATTTCGGGAACAACTGTGCAGAGCAGGATCCCATTGATTGGTGGAATGCTATTTGCTCCTCAACAAGGAAAGTATTAGGTACCCCAGGGATTTCTCCTAAGGAAATATCATGCGTATCCTTCAGCGGGCATATGATGGGCTGTGTAGCAGTGGATAAAGACGCCAATCCGCTCAGGCCCGCTATCATATGGGCTGACAGCAGAAGCGTTGATCAAGCCCAGCGTCTGATTGATAAAGTAGGAATGGAAGATGGTTATAAAATTACCGGGCACCGGCTTCTTCCTATGTATTCGGCAGCTAAAATCATGTGGATTATGGATAATGAGCCTGACATTTTTAGGGAAACGTATAAGTTTCTGCATACAAAGGACTTTATTGTGGCAAAAATGACAGGGAAGTTCGTCACTGATTATTCTGACGCTTCCGGGATGAATCTTCTTGATTTAAAGACCCGGGATTGGTCTGAACCACTTATTAAAGCCTCGAGAATCCCTGTAGAGGTTCTACCGGAAGTCCACCCATCCACTTATATAGCCGGCGGGGTTACCAGGAAGGCATCAGGCGAAACTGGATTAGCAGTTGGGACACCTGTCGTAATAGGAGGGGGAGATGGACCCTGCGCTGCTGTCGGGGCAGGCGTAGTAAGTGAGGGCAGTGCATATAATTATTTCGGATCTGCTGCATGGATTGGTATAAGTACCGGGGAACCCCTTTATGATCCTGAAATGCGTACCTTCGTTTTTATTCACTTGGATCCTGATCTTTATATGCCTACAGGGGCTTCCAATAATGGCGGTTACTCATACCAATGGTTTGGTGACGCAGTGTGGACCCTTGAGAAAAAGATCTTGGAGGATTTAGGTTCAAATATATATAATCTGATGGAGAAAAAAGCAGAAAGGATACATCGGGGGGCCAGCAAACTTTTATTCCTTCCATACATACGGGGAGAAAGATGCCCATACGATAACGCAAATGCCCGCGGAGCCTTTATAGGCCTTAACCCCAATCATACAAAAGCTGATCTGACCCGTGCTGTCTTGGAAGGTGTAGCATTTAACCAGCGTATTATTCTCGATGCGCTGGAGGGCTTAGGTGGAAAGATAGGTAAGGATATGTGGGTTATAGGAGGCGGGGCTCAGAGCCCTCTTTGGAGACAAATAATGGCCGACATTTATGACAAACGAATTATTCAGCCAAGAATTTTACAGGAAGCGACCTCACTTGGTGCAGCTGTTGCCGGCGGTGTCGGAACCGGATTATTTGAAAACTTTGCAGCCGCAGAGAAAATGATAGAAGCTGTAAATGTCCATGAACCTGATCCTGTAGCCCATGCCGATTATAATAAACTATATGAAGTGTTTAAATCAGCTTACGATAAAGTTGAGACGATCTTCGGTGAACTTGCAGAACTTTCATAATTAAAATTAGTAAACCGGCGATTAACTATTAATGATTAAGGAGCAGCAAAATACATGAACAAAACAAACGGGGAATTTGAGCAAGATTACTCCCCATTGTCTGATTACCGGGGGGCTGTAAACGAAAAGAATCCAATGCCGCTTTATGCCCAAGTTGAGGCTGTTTTGGAGCATTTGATAAGCACCGGTAATATTCCTAATGATGGGTCTTTCTTTACGGAGGAAGAAATTGCCCGTGAATTGAGGGTCAGTCGTCCGACTGTCAGGACTGCCATGGATTCATTGGTGGCCAGTGGGTACATAATGAAACAACGCGGGAAAAAGGCTAAGGTTATATGTCAACCCCCTGTGGAACTATTTTATATGGGGGAATTACTTAGTTTTGGGGAGATGCTGACTAGGCTTGGGAGGAATTACAGTACACGGCTTATAGAACGGGGTATCATGAAACCTCCGGTTTCTGTTGCCCGGGCTATGCACATATCTAAATCGGATCTGGTAGTACACCTCAGACGGCTCAGACATGTTGACAGCAACCCCTTAATAGTCGTAGATTCTTACTTACCTGCATCGGAGTTTTCACAATTGATGGATATAGACAAAGCTATTTTTGCCTCCACTGATTTGTATGCGTTACTACGGGATATGTATGGGGTTCGGATAGGCTGTGCTGAAAGAACTGTCAGCGCTTCGAGGGTTAACATACAAGACGTGGAGCTTCTTAAAATCCCCCTATGGGAGCCATGTCTCAGATTGCAGGGGGTGGCCTTTGATACAGATGATAAGGCAGTTGAATACTTCGATTCTAGGCTGCGAGGAGATCGTGTTGTTTTAAAATCATCACTTAAGGCTGAATCTAAAACATGATTCCCGGATTCCGGTAGCCAAGGGAGGTACGGTATATCGCCTTTTTTAAACTGCAGGGGGGTCTCTAAGACAGTGCTTCCAGTAGGCGGGTTCTTAAGGCTTCAGCCTAAGAGAACCCGGGGGAAAACCAAATGAAAAACAGTTGAATTACCGGCTTTTGGCGTGAAACTGCACCAAGGCATAATGCAGGCAGTTAGGCGCAGATTGGAGGTAGACGGTGAATATGAAAAAGCATGATATCGCAAAGAAAATGATTACATCGATCCTTGATACCGATACAACAGAACAACAGATCATTGAATTTGTCGGGAAATGTTTAAAATATCCGATGTACGGGATTGTCTTTGATTTAAACTGTATTGATCTTGGTCTTGAACTCCTTGACGGGACAGACTGTAAAGTCATAACAGTTTCTTCGTATCCGTTAAGCGGTATGACAACACCAGTTAAGGTAGAACATATTAAATATGCAATTTCGAAAGGAATTGACGAAATCGATATTGGTCTCAATTATAATGCATTTAAATCAGGCCGCATGGGTGATGTCCGTAAGGATATAGAGGCAATAATGAAAGCAGCGGGCGACAAAATAAAAGTAGTTTTGATGCCCCAGTTTGCCATATTGACAAATAATGAGAAGGCCGATATTTGTAAGATCATGTTGGAGTCAGGTGCGACCACTGTAAAGACCAGCACAGGTTGGGGCTACAACACAATAGTGGAGGAAGTTAAATTCATAAAGCGTCTTTTTGGCGATAATATGGCAGTTGAAGTTGCAGGAGGCGTGCGAACAGCGGGGGAAGCTGTGGAAATGCTTGAAGCGGGGGCAACTTCATTCCATACCAGTACCCCATTTCAGATATTGGAAGGTTAATCGCCCGATTGAAATATATGTCTTTTCGGTGAAAAGGAGGCCCGGACTTATGACGAAAGATCAACTTGCACAAATGATTGATCATACCTATCTTAGAATGGATGGCAATGATGACGGGGTTCTGAGGGCTTGCTACGAAGCAATGTATTACAATTTCACATCAGTTGCCCTTCTCCCTACAATGATTCCTTTGGCAGTTAAGATTCTTGAGGAGTCACCGGTGAAAGTAGATGCGGCATTATCTTTCTTTAGGGGTAGGTACCCGTTGGAATTAAAAATGTTTGAAGTGGAAGATTCCATAAAGATGGGTGCCGAAGAATTGGATATTGTTATCAGTGTTAATCTTCTCAAGGAAAAGAAATATGACTTACTTGAAAAGGAATTCTCCGAATTTGTAAGGGTTGCAAACGGCCTTACTACGAAAGTTATTCTTGAAACATGTTTACTTACTGATGATGAGAAGATTACAGCCTGTAAAATAGCGAGGGATACCGGAGTTAGCTTTGTAAAGACATCAACAGGGTTCAAATCTGGCGCTACAGTACATGATGTTGCACTTATGCGTAAAACCGTCGGGGATGTGTGCGGAGTAAAAGCATCAGGTGGGATACGCAACTGGAAACAAGCTAAAGTTTTAATTGATGCAGGTGCTAACAGGTTAGGTGTAAGTGCTGGAGTATCAATAATGAAAGAGTTTCTAAAGGAGACGGGACAATAATAAAATACAGTATTGAAAAGCACTGAATGACCGTTGAATCATATAAATATGGGGTAAAGGAGGCCCCGGTATCTTCCGGATCGCTTTCTGCCCCATATTTAGTTTTGCGGTATTCGGATCTTCGTTTTTATAAACCGGGGATAGATAAGTTATATTGCAAGGTTTCTTCCGTTGAGGATTTCATATACCCATCTTACAGAATTTCTACAAACTGATGGGCATTTATCCTTACGCCCGCCTTTTTCTAAAAATCCTCGTTTCCCCGATTGGGTCCACAGATTAAAACTATTCCCCATAAGCTTTGTCTGAATATCGTAGCAACAAACGGATCCGTACTCAGCTTCAAATGCTTCATATAATTCCCTTACCATTTCTAATGTTTGATATCGGATTTTATCAGGGTCTTTCAGATCGTTGAAAGATCTTCCACGGACGGCTCCGATAACAAGAGCCCCTCCCAATAATGCCCCGCAGACGTTTCCTGTTAAACCTATTCCGCCTGCCAAACCTGTCCCTGCACGAAAAAGATCATCGCTGATGACTTTGGTGTTTTCCTTAAAACCCGCCAATACAGCCTGGGCACATCCCCCATAAATCTGTTCAAATTCAGATGCTGTATTTTCTATCAATGTTAGCTTATTTAACATATTGTCACTCTCCGTTTAGATTAATTGTAGTAATTCAGCAATATCGGATATTAATATATCGGCACCGCTTGATTTTGCTTTTTCATAGTTGGGAAATAACCAGGAATATTTATTGTATACCATGCAACTTCCACACCCAATATCACGGGCGGTTTGAATATCTGACAGTAAATCCCCGATATAGAGAGTGTCTTTAGGGTCTATCCCTGTATTGCTGATGATCTCCATGCATCTTGTTGTTTTTTTAGTTGAATCGCCGTCTCCGGGCATTATTTTATAAAAGAATTGTTCTATATCCAAACGCCTAAAATTGTAATAAACAAACTTTGAATTAGAATTTGTCACTAACCCTAATTTTGCTTTGCGGGAGAGCTTTCTTAATGTATCCCTGGTTCCGGGAATCAACTTTATATTGTTATCCGACATTTTAATTAGGGTATTATCAAGCATTAATGATGCGGCTATAGCCCCCTCTTCAGAAAGGAAATTTAAGAAAAATTCATACACAACGCTACCCATATTCTCCAGCACAATTTTTTCATCCCTGATATCCACGTTAAAATAAGTAAGCACATGTTTTAATGCACTTACATAAGTACTCAGGGAATCCAAAATAACACCGTCCATATCAAATATGAACAGTTTAAATATCCTGTGGTTCTGCTCTACTATGGGCGCATCTTCCCCACTAAGCAGAAAATGATCTAATATGCTATTTAACTCCTTTATTTCTATGAATCTAGGTTGAATATAACTTCTTTATTATTATTTGAAACCCTGTTTTATTTTCTATTGCTTATTTGGTTTTTATAATTCATAAGTCGCACTTTATCCCCTTATACCCATCTATACTTAACTTATATGGAAAGGCACCTCGGGGAAACGTGTAGTTGTGGGTCCGGATAAATCCTAAAATTATTCAGATAAAAGTAATAAATCCGATGCAAAGATCATATGCGATAACATGGTCCCTTAAATTGCGGAGTAGAAGTATAGGTAATGGGAAACAATTGGATCCGGGATACCCGTTGAAAGTATCTACGAAGCCTGGTAGGCTAAGGTTTAGGGGTCTAGTCTTGTATCCATTATCCCCATATATCAAATTTTACGATACAAGGAAAAACGTCAGTTAAGTAACAGAATTTTTTAATTTAGGCAAACGGCACAATAAATAATAAATTATCTTATATATTGCACAAAGGAATAGAAGCCCAGCTCCTAGAACAAAAGAAAGTGAAAGAGCTGTAGAATATAACACGAAGAAGGCCTTTTTATATCATGACAGTAACTTGCTATCCCCCCGGAATATATCGAATTATGCGATTTTCCGGGTATTATATATGTCCCGAAGGAAAACGAGATTAAACTGATGAGGTGAAATGGAGGTGATGACCAGGGCGGGCGGCATTTGGGTAGGCATACAGTAGGCATATATTTAATATGAATCTAGCAGTCTACGATGAAAAGCCTATAACAATATATCCGATGCCTTTCTGGAACTGCTTGTCTTGGGATTTGGTACAAGTGAGGATAGGACTGACGCCTCGAGAACTACGGTGATGTATGAATTACTAAAAAAATGAGGAGGATGATTCGGTTGTTCCTTTATGAGTACGAATTAGGCAAGGCAGCTGACACTTTGACGAGAGAATTGTTCCAGCTTAAACCTGGGGAAACATTTGTTATTACTGCGGATACGGAAAGTAGCTTACGTGTTGTTAATGCAACAGCAGCTGCAGCCCA
>JAAZLO010000124.1 GCA_012689375.1 Bacillota bacterium
TACAGATTTCTCTCCAACTTCGCCCTTTACTATAACTGTTTTGCAGCTATTAAGAGCCTTTTCAGCTACTGTCGATATATTTTCATCTGAAAGCAATGAACTAATCTTTTGTTCCATTTTATTTGCATCAGCCGAATCTTTATAGACAACAGATACCTTTGATAAATTCTCACAAAGCTCTAAATCTGTTCCTAGCTCTTTAGCTAAATTATTGGCCTCATCTTTTTTATCCTCATTTATTACTATTACTCTTTCTCCTGCATCATTTGTGTAAATTGTTTTATCATTACTTAGTTTATGCAATTTATTTATTTCACCATCTGTTAATTCCTTCTCTCCTACAAATTTTGCTACAGTTAAATCTCTTTGCAGTGTAATACCTGAAATCGGTAGGTCACTTTCTTCAGAACCTATTAGTGTTCCATCTGACTCGTCAAAAGTAGATTTAATTCTAAGTGGCATATTAAACGCCTTGGCAGCTTTAACTGCTCTAGGATGTATAACTTTAGCACCGCTTTCAGCCATTTTGATAACTTCGTCAAAAGAAATATTCGGAATGAAAGGTGCCTCAGGAATAATCCTTGGATCTGTTACTGCTATTCCAGGCACATCGGTGTAAATCTCAACCTCATCTGCTTTCAAATATCCTCCCAACACCACAGCGGTAGTATCACTGCCACCTCGTCCCAGAGTGGTTATTTCATTATTTTCGGTCCTACCCTGGAATCCTGCAACAACAACTACTTTTCCCTCTTTTAACTTTTCTGTGATGGGTGCAGGATCCACTTCTAAAATATCCGCATTTCCAAAATCCGCCGTAGTCAATATGCCCGCTTGAAATCCTGTCATAGCTTCAGCTTTGACACCCTGGGCTTCTATGTATGATGCCATAACCGCAGCTGAAATTATTTCTCCACATGACATAATTAGATCCTTCTTTTTGGAACATAGTTTGCCTCCCTGGGCTTTTAACAGTTCTATAAGTGTATCTGTAGCATAAGGGTCTCCTAGCCTTCCCATGGCTGATACAACCACTACGACATCATTTCCTTTTTCCTTGGCTTTAAGAATGTGGTTTAATACAGCTTTTCGGTTTTCGGGGGATTTTACCGAGGTTCCTCCGAATTTTTGTACGATAAGGGCCATAACAATTACCTCCTTATATTTAATAATCTCCCTAAAAAGTTCTCTACTTATTATGTACAGTTTTATTATTTATATATCACTTGTTTTAATATCTGTTTTACAAGTTAACAACTAATTAGCTTAGTCAGCTTTTATATCGCCATACCACCATCAATCACAATATTGGCTCCATCCAAAAATGCAGCTTCATCAGATGCTGCAAACAATATTGCTTGAGCAATTTCCTCAGGTTTCCCAAGCCTGCCCATTGGTTGGCGATCAACAAAATCTTTTAACATTTTATCTGGATCATCCGAATTTTTTATACGATACTCAAGAGAAGGAGTGAGAATTGTACCAGGGCAAACACAATTTACACGAATATTGTCTTTGGTGTGATCTGCTGCCAAGGCTCTCGTAAGAGCTAGTACGGCACCTTTAGAGGCGCTATATGCAGCTCGCTCTTTTACACCTTTAACTGCTACAATAGAAGCAACATTTACTATAACACCTGATCTTTGTTTTTTCATCTGGATTATAGCATGCTTACATACTAAAAACACTCCACGAGCATTTACCTGCATATTTTTTTCCCAATCCTCTAAACTAGTATCTTCGATACGCCCAGGCACTACAATACCAGCACAGTTAACAACAACATCCAACTTATTGTATTTGGAAACAGCCTTTTCAATAAGAGCTTTTGCCGTATCCTCAGAGGATACATCACCCTGCACAAAAGTTGCTTCATGACCACTTTGCCTTATGAGTTCTGCCGTTTCAGAACCAGTTATTTCACTTCTCGAGTTGACAATAACCTTTGCGCCAGCATTGGCAAATTCAATTGCTGCGGATCTACCTATTCCGGCACCGCTTCCTGTTACTATTACTACTTTATCAGTGAAATTCACTAAAGTTACCTCCCTATTTAAATAGCCTGCCTATTCTCAGTTTTTCATATATCAAGTCGAACCTACATAGATGTCTCCAAATAAATACGGCAGGGGTTTTTACCCATATAAATACCATTTTCCATGAAAAACCCTGCCGTATTCTTATTTAAGAATCCTACAATATAAACATTGTTCTTTTTTATTACCCTTATACCTATAGACAGCGGTTAAAATATATTTTTCGCAGTTTTTTCATGAAGCTTTTGGCCAAAGGGCTTGGTTAGTATTGTTCCTCTTTGCAAAAGTATAATAATTGGTCTGTATCTTTGTAAATGTTTATTCTTTCATTATTGTTTCCTTCAGTTCTTCCGGATCTATTTTAAGTTTGGCAACACCAGTCTTAATTGCAGCTTTGGCAACTTCACATGCTACATGTGCTGCTACTCTCTTATCAAAAGCTCCGGGAATGCAGTAATCAGGTGTTAGTTCATCTTCAGTAATAAGTGATGCTATCGCATGAGCTGCTGCGATTTTCATCTCTTCATTTATATCTGTAGCTCTTGATTCTAAAGCTCCGCGGAAAATACCCGGAAATGCCAGCACGTTGTTTATTTGGTTTGGAAAATCTGAGCGGCCTGTGCCTACTACTTTTGCTCCTGCTGCTTTTGCTTCGTCTGGGTATATTTCTGGAATTGGGTTTGCTAATGCAAAGACTATTGAATCTTTTGCCATGGCTTTTAACATGTCTTGTGTAACTGTTCCGGGACCGGATACGCCTACAAATATATCAGTATCTTTTATGGCATCGGCGATTGTTCCATTTATACCTTCTTTATTTGTTATTTCTGCTAATTCTTGTTTGCTGGCATTTAGGTTTGCTCTGTCTTTTGATATGATTCCTTTACTGTCACATAGTACTACATCATTAACGCCTGCAGAAAGGAGTAGTTTAGCTATAGCAACACCGGCTGCTCCTGCTCCGCTTATGGAAACCTTTACGTCTTTTATGTCTTTTTTAACTATTTTAAGGGCATTGATGATTGCAGCTAATACTACAATGGCTGTGCCGTGTTGGTCATCATGGAAAATTGGGATATCAAGTTCTTCTTTTAATCTCTTTTCTATTTCAAAACATCTAGGTGCAGATATGTCTTCTAAGTTTATTCCTCCAAAGGTTGGAGCTAGGTATTTTACTGTTTTTACGATTTCATCTACATCTTGGGTATCAAGACATATGGGAAATGCATCTACGCCACCGAAGTTTTTAAAGAGTACTGATTTTCCTTCCATAACCGGCATTCCGGCAGCTGCACCGATATTTCCTAAGCCTAGAACTGCTGACCCATCTGTAACTACTGCAACTGTCCGGCCTTTTATTGTATATTTATATACAGTATCCGGATCCTTGTGTATTTCTTTACATGGTTCAGCTACACCGGGGGTATAGGCGAGACTTAAATCCTTTGCATCGTTTACAGGTACTTTACTTATTACTTCTAATTTGCCTTGGCTGTCGATGTGAAGTTTTAATGCTTCTTGTTTAATATCCACTTAAATACCTCCTGTTTATTTAGTGTTTTTTTATTTTATTTTATATTTTTTTGGTTCTGTTTCGTAAAGGTTGTTTCCTTCGGAATCTATGACAACTATTGCAGGGAAATCTTCTACGTAAAATTTGTGTATTGCCTCAGCACCTAAGTCTTCATAGCAGACTACTTCAACTTTTTTTATGCTTTTGGAAATCAAGGCAGCTGCCCCGCCTACAGCTCCAAAGTAAACTGCACCGTTTTCTTTCA
>JAAZLO010000016.1 GCA_012689375.1 Bacillota bacterium
ACTAGTTATTCATTTATGTGATATTTCCATGCCGGATTTGTGTAATAAAGTATCAGGTTTCATATGGGGTGAGAATGAGCCGAGCCTGAACAGGGCAAGTTGACTTATAAGGACCAACATACCTGTTACACCAAAGGTAACTCGGAAGGATGCGGCAGTATAAGTATTAATAGCACTACCGTGGAATCGGGAAAGGATTCCGCCGGTCAGTAGTTGGAATAGGATTACACCCACTGACGGGAATAGATTCATAGCCCCGAAGAGAGCCCCGCCATGTCCCTTTTTTGCAACATCATTTATCCCTGCAGTGGTTTGAGTAAAAAATGCTCCCGCACTCATCCCCAAGATGAATCCGGCAACACCTGTGACAGTCATAGGCCAACGCACGGACATGCCGATCCATAGGATTACCCAAAAAACGCAGTTGGTTAAACTTGTTACCGTAAGTGCAAATCTACGGTGTACTGCTGAACCTGTTATTTGGGTGCCAACCCAATTCCCCGCCATTACGCCTATTCCTATCATTGTAGCCCAAATTCTTGCAGAAGAACTTGATGAACCATATACAGATTGAGCCCAAGCAACTGCCCAGAGGCCTTGAAGGGACATTAAAGCACCAAAGGAGACAGCCGCCACAATCCCAAGGGAATAAAGCTGAGAGGATTTAGCTATTCCCAATAACGCCTGACCAAGGCGGGATAATATTTCCTTGGTTGCAGCCGGGAACTCCTTATCTCCTTTTGTATGGCTGTACTGTTTATTATAATCCTTGGACAGATAAAGGGATGAACTGAGAATGGCTGTTAAAGCTACCAGTGCTAGAAAGACTGTTTTTTGCCCCCATTTATCAAGGGCTATACCTAACGGAGCAACGGATATTATAGCCCCTAGATTACCTGTCGCATGGGTAATTCCTGCAAAAAACGTATATCTTGAAGGTGAAAAATGATCGGCCTGGTACACCAATGCCCCTGAAAGCACTGGTGCTAATCCTAACCCAAATAAAATACGCCCTGTTGCTAAACGCCAAGGGCTGTTTGCAAAGGCGTGAAGTATAGCACCTACCCCTGATATTAACAGGCCTGAAGAAACAACTTTTATAGGTCCGAAGCGATCATTTAAAGCACCGCTCACAGGTTGCATAATACCGTAGGAATAAAAATAGAGACTGGATATCAGGCCCGTGAGAGTCGGGCTCATTCCGAGTTTTATTGCGAGATCCGGAAAAACAACTGATGCTGATACCCTAAAAAAATAAGAAAAAAAGTGGGCTGAGATTAAAAGGGCGAAGATTAAGTAGATAAGGCGGCTCTGTTTTGGCTTAGGGTCATCAGAAAGCATTTGTTTTATCAGCCCCAATACCTTTATATCTATGCCTTGAAAGGTTAATCTAAAACACGTATACAGTATAATACATATTCCTGGAAAAGGCAGTATATTATTAATGACATGATCTCAATTAGTGTTTGGTGGGGATTATTTTCTAAGATCCTGCTTTCGCCGTTAAATGTTGAATTGTCATTTCAATTATTGAAACTCTGGGGAGCTCCTTTGCAATATAATTTTTTTGCAATCGTTCAGGGGCTAAATTACCTACGAAGCGATTCATAAGCGCATTTGCGTATTCCCGTTTTTTATTATCCTTTTCTACAATTACAGCTATACCATGGGCAACGGCAGATTTGTAGACAGTTGTGAATCTCTCGGCAACAAGTTCTGCATCAGCAATTACAAAGAATGAGACGTTGGGGTTTTGCTTGATATTTTTAATCTTTTCACCGTCTGACCTACCATGAAATATTAAAGTATGATCATTAATCATCACGTGATTTAAAGCAACGACACTAGGTTCGCCCTTTGCATTTACAGTTGCAAGTACTCCATAATCTGCGGACTTCACTATGCTGACAGCTTCAATTCGGGATAAAGCATATTCACCCCGGGTTATTTTCCCCCTCATAATCTTAACCCCTTCTATACCGATGGAATATTTCCACCGGGTTTTAAAAGATTTTCAGAACCCAATTAAGTAGACGGCTATTCCTACTGCAGCGGCTGCAATGGAATTTATTACAGTGGACCAAAATGCGGAGGTACGATCCATGGCTATTAACGGGAAAAGGGCATCTCCGTCCTGTGAAATGGCATTAGCAAGTAACGCCGAAAAAGGGAATATCCCCCTGAGGTAAAGAGATACAAATAATACCTGGGGCCCGCAACCCGGAATCATTCCCACTAAGACCCCTATAAGGACAGATGTTAAACCGGAGGAAGTCATTACTTTAACGATAATTTGTTCACCGCCTGCAAAATGTACCCCTAATTCGTAAGCCAGGTATGCCAGAAATACCCAAGTGCCTACGAAGGCGGTTTCTTTTGCATTGTGTATAAATGTTTCTTTAAGTGAGAATAGTTTATGTTCTACATCTTCATGGGTTTGGGCATGCATGATTCTGTCGGAACATAACATATACAGGAGTGTAATAAGAATACCCAGTCCCCCAATTATGATGCCGGCATTAGGGAATCCGGGAATGCAGTTAATATCCACTTGCATTAACTTTAAAACACCCAATACAAATCCCAAAGCTATAGTTACCCAGAAAACCATATAAAGACCGTGGGTAACCTTATACCCCAACCTTCCGGTATCTAACGGAACCCGGTGATGGAGGGCCATATCAATTTCATCACCCTCTTCATGTCCGATATGTATCAAATCCCTTGAGCGACAACCGGTGGGATGAGCACAATATAGTTCATCCAATAAAGCCTCGGCTTCTTCATGCTTCTTTTCTAAATCAGCTATTGTTGTTTTTTCCGATCTTTTTTTAACCCAGTCACCGATCTTATAATAATCAACAATATAGCCTGCAATTGTACCTACAGCAAAACAAACAGGGACAATTACAGCAAAATCCCGCGGAGCCTGTGTCAGTGTAACAAAGGCAGAATCCCCCGTAGTAGCTATGGTCGTAGCTATTACTGTGCCGAAAGTTACAGTGCCTCTTACATATAAAGGCATTACAAGAATGGAACCTCCGCACCCCGGAATAATACCCAGTAGCGAGCCGATCACAGGCTGATATTTTTTTGCCTTGGTAATAGCCTTTATAAACGCCCCCTGATTCTTATAATCTATGTATCCGAAAAAAAGAAGAACAACCCCTACAAAGACAGTTACCTCAATAAACGCCCCCTGTGCACTTGTTAAAACAGTTGACCATAAATTTATTGCCACTTTGTCACCTCTAACTTGGGTTAATTACAATATTCGACGCTTTAAGTTAATTGCCTTCGTCAGTTAACCCATTTTGGGTTTTATAAAAAGGAGAATTATAAAGTGTTTTTGTCTGAAATTCTAGTTATTTGTCGAAGAAATTGTTGTTATTCCCCTACAGTGTCTTATTCTTCGTTTTTAGGGCAGTTTCATCGCTTTACATTTGATTA
>JAAZLO010000002.1 GCA_012689375.1 Bacillota bacterium
TACTATTCTTATGTATAGGAGGTCTTAGGAATAATCCGGAGCTGTCGGCCTTGCCCATACAGAAGGCTTCTGCAAGGAATTGGAGGATATAGGGTTTCAGAAGGACAAAGCCTGGTTTATCCTCTTACCTCTTTATATTCGTTATCAGTTTGTCTGCGCTGCTGAATTTCATCTTTTAAGCAACAGATCTAAAATAACAAAAAGGTGGCGAGTATCTATGCAAAAGTCGGGTAGTACCGATCCGGTCTTAAATGGAAACGATCGGCCGGTGATTATCAATGACAAATGGTGCAAGGGATGTGATATTTGCGTTTCATTTTGTCCGAAAGACGTCTTAGAGCGACCGGAGGGTGGAAAGGCCCGGGTGGCACGTGCTGAGGATTGCACCAGGTGCGGAATATGTGAGATCATGTGCCCTGACTTGGCTATTCGGGTTATGCCTGCAGGCGTTAAAGAAAAGCAGACAACCGGTAGTCAGGGAGGTAGTACCCATGCAAAATAAGGCAGGTATTGGGACGCGTACAAAGTTGATGCAAGGGAATGAAGCATGTGCATTAGGGGCAATTGCGGCAGGCGTAAGGTTTTTTGCAGGCTACCCCATTACTCCTTCCACCGAAATTGCCGAGGATTTGTCGGCTTTGTTGCCAAGAGTCGGTGGGAAGTTTATTCAAATGGAGGACGAAATTGCAAGTATATCAGCAGTAATCGGGGCCTCGCTCACCGGGACAAAATCATTGACTGCCACAAGTGGCCCGGGTTTTTCCCTTAAACAAGAAAGCATAGGCTTTGCTGCTATTGCTGAGATACCTTGTGTTATTGTAAATGTGATGAGGGTGGGGCCGAGTACCGGGGTTCCGACAGCTCCGTCCCAGGCTGACGTTATGCAGGCAAGATGGGGAACACACGGGGATCATCCTGTTGTTGTCTTATGTCCGTCATCCGTTGCGGAAACCTACACTTTGATAATAGAGGCCTTCAACATATCGGAAAAGTGGAGAATTCCTGTGGTGTTCCTGATGGACGAGGGTATTGGGCATATGAGGGAGAAGATTGAGATTCCCAATTCGGACGAATTGAAAATAATCGATAGGGTCCGCCCTGTTTGTAATCCCAATGATTATTTACCGTTTGACGCAGACAAAGGAGATGGAACAGTCCCTCCGATGGCGGACTTTGGGACTGGTTACAGGTACCACTTAACCGGGCTCACTCATGACAAAACCGGGTTTCCCACAACACAAAGGCCTGAAGTAGACGCGTTGATTCGGCGTTTAAACAGTAAGATGGATAAGGCAAAGCAGGAAGTTACGTTTATCGATGAAGTCCTCATGGATGATGCGGATATTGTTGTATTTGCCTATGGTATCTCTGCACGTGCAGGTGCAAGGGCAGTACGTGAAGCCAGGGAATCAGGAATTTCAGCAGGCCTCCTGAAAACGAAGACATTATGGCCCTTCCCTGATGAATATGTGGAAGAAATCGCATCACAGGTGAAAGCAATAATCGTCCCCGAGATGAATATGGGGCAGTTAGTCCTTGAAGTTGAACGGGCAGTCAAGGGTAGGACAAAAGTAATAAGCCTTACCAGGGTTGATGCGGAGCCGATTTCCCCGGATGAGATTCTCTCCGCGCTGAAGGGGGTATAAGATATGGCAAAACCTATTACCTACTATCTTCGAACAGATAAGATGCCTCATATATGGTGCGAAGGATGTGGTCATGGAATAGTGCTTAGTGCCGTTCTTCGCGCCGTTGATTCACTGGGGTTAGACAAAGATGATGTGTGTGTCGTATCAGGAATCGGGTGTGCATCAAGGGCCCCCGGGTACCTTGACTTTGATACCCTCCATACAACACACGGTAGGGCCTTGGCATTTGCTACAGGTATCAAAACGATGAAGCCAAACTTAAATGTACTGGTTTTAACAGGGGATGGGGATTTAGCTGCTATCGGGGGTAACCATTTAATACATGCGGCCAGGAGGAATATTAACCTCACAACCATATGTTTTAATAACAGTATTTACGGAATGACAAGCGGACAGTATTCACCTATGACTCCTACAGGAAAAATGGCGACTACCGCTCCTTATGGCCATATAGAGGAGCCTTTTGATTTATGTGAGCTGGTATTTTCGGCAGGTGCAAGCTTTGTAGCAAGGGGGACTTGCTATCATGCTAATCCTCTTTCCAAATTGATTGCCAAGGCAATAGCTGTGAATGGGTTTTCTTTTGTAGAAGCTATTTCTCAGTGTCCTACATATTACGGACGCCGTAATAAAATGAGGGACGCTTTAGTTATGTTGGATTGGCAAAAGGAACATGCAGTTACCAAAAGGGCTGCGTCCCGACTCTCACCTGAAGAACTGAAAGATAAGTTTATCATAGGTGAGCTTGGCACAAGGACCCGGCCGGAATATACTGAGCGCTACGAATCCATAATCAAAGCTGCTACCAAGGAGACTGATGACAATGTATAAGGAAATCCGACTTTCCGGAACCGGCGGACAAGGTCTGATTCTTGCAGGTATAATTCTTGCCGAGGCTGCAGGTGTGTACGACGGATACAATGTGATCCAAACCCAATCATACGGTCCGGAAGCGCGCGGGGGAGCGAGCCGGGCTGAGGTTATCATCTCAGACAGCGTAATAGATTATCCTAAAGTAACGTCGCCTGATATTGTTCTTATTATGTCTGAGCAAGCATGCGATAAGTACGGAAATCAAGTAAAAACAGGCGGCATTGTTCTTCTAGATGATACCAATGTGGATTCCAGGCCTGTATTAGACGGGGCTTCTATCATAGCCTTACCTATAACTGAAATTGCAAGACATGATGTAGGAAGACAGGTGGTAGCTAATGTTGTCGCCCTTGGTGCACTTGTAGGAGTAAGTAAGGTGGTAACCCCGGAGGCTCTTGAAAAAGCTGTTTTATCCAGGGTGCCAAAAGGTACCGAAGATTTGAATATGAAAGCATTTCACATGGGTCTCGAGAGAGGGAGGAGGGCAATGACCGAACATGAAACTCCATGAGTACCAGGCAAAGGAGATTATGAGGCGTTATGGGATCCCGACCCCTCGGGGGAAAGTCGCAGAAACCCCAGATGAAGTATTTAAAATAGCGACAGAGCTCGGAGGGCGAGCTGTGGTAAAAGCCCAGGTTCATGTTGGAGGGCGGGGCAAAGCAGGCGGTATCCGTGTAGTGAATAACCCTGATGAGGCAAGAGTTGCAGGTTCCGAAATCCTTGGAATGGATATAAAGGGGCTTACCGTTGGGAAAGTCCTCGTAGAAGAGGCAATAGAAGCGGTAAGTGAATATTATTTGGGTGTAACCGTTGATCGATCACAAAAGTCTGTAACCATTATTGCAAGCAGTGAGGGTGGGATTGATATCGAAGAGGTTGCAGCCAAGACCCCACAAAAGATTTCTAAGATGTGGTCAACCCCGAAAGAAGGCTTCATGCCGTGGCAAGCAAGATCCCTTGCTTTAGATGCAGGTTTTGACGAAGGCACTATTGCGAGAGTAGGCGGG
Source organism: Bacillota bacterium (assembly GCA_012689375.1). Lineage (GTDB taxonomy): Bacteria > Bacillota > SHA-98 > UBA4971 > UBA4971 > UBA4971. The sequence continues at coordinate 3,533 of JAAZLO010000002.1, forward strand.
TATTTCTCCGGCTTATTCAAGCTGTTCGAAAGGGAAGACGCTGAATTGGCTGAAATTAATCCGCTTATGGTTACAAAAGACGGCAAAGCAATTGCTGCCGATGCCAAAATTACGTTAGATGATAACGCCCTCTTCAGGCATCCCGGATATAGTGATCTTTGGGAGGAAGAGGGTGATGATCCTCTGGAGCAGGAGGCGAGAAAACGGAAACTCACCTATGTTAAGCTTAACGGGGATATTGGGGTTATCGGGAATGGGGCGGGCCTTGTTATGGCTACAATTGATGCTATAAAGGCTGAAGGCGGGGAGGCCGCAAATTTCCTTGATATTGGCGGGGGTGCAAGGGCGGAAGTGGTCCAAAGCGCCTTAGAACTCATTCTTATGGATGAAGCGGTAAAGGCTATCCTCATTAATGTGTTCGGGGGTATCACCCGCTGTGATGAGGTGGCACAAGGCCTCCTTAAAGCTATTGAAAGTGTAAATCTGGATCTTCCGGTTGTTGTGCGATTAGTTGGCACGAAGGAAGCGGAGGGTCGGGCTATTCTTTCCGAAACTCCCGCGGTCACAGCAGATACCATGGTAGATGCAGCTAAACGTATAGTGGCCATTGCAGGGGGGGGAATATGAAATGGGCATATTCATAGACCGTCGTACAAAAGTTGTGGTGCAAGGTATTACAGGCAGGGAGGGAAGATTCCACGCCCTACGGATGAGAGATTATAATCCCGATGTGGTAGTTGCAGGGGTAACGCCGGGCAAAGGCGGACAGGATGTTGAGGGCATACCTGTATTCAATACTGTTCTTGAAGCAGTAAAGGAAACCGGGGCAAATGCATCGTGTATATTTGTACCTGCCTGGGCTGCAGCAGATGCTGTTATGGAATCTTTTGCAGCCGGGATTGAACTCGTGGTTTGTATTACGGAGGGTATCCCCACTCTTGACGTTATTAATATGGTGAGTCAGGCAAATGTAGATGGACTGGCACGAAGGGTTATCGGTCCAAATTCCCCAGGTATTATTACATGTGGAGAAGCTTCGATAGGAATTATGCCCGGTCAGATCTTTAAGCCGGGACCGGTCGGAGTCATTTCAAGGAGTGGCACGCTTACTTACGAGGTGGTAGGTTTACTTTCGTCCTGCGGAATTGGTCAATCTACGTGTATAGGAGTGGGTGGAGACCCCATAATAGGTACGACTTTTGTGGATTGCCTCGGGGCATTTGAAAAGGACGATAATACTAAGGCTGTTGTGTTAATAGGTGAGATCGGCGGGAGTGACGAAGAGGATGCTGCCGAATTTATCCGTAACATGACCAAGCCTGTTGTTACATTTATTTCGGGACGTACGGCTCCTCCGGGCAAACGGATGGGTCATGCAGGTGCTATTGTATCAGGCTCTATGGGAACAGCTGAATCTAAAGTTAAGGCATTCCAAAAAGCAGGTGTTCCTGTGGCAAACACGATTAATCAAATTGCGGATATTATGAAGGAACTGCTCTGATACAGCTGTAAATATAGTCTATAACCGGGGATGGTATGCGGGAAGCCCGCATACCATCCTTTTTGTGTACTTTATCAGGTGATTCATTACCGGAGGCAATATCACCAACCGGATTTACCCTGAATAGGATCTATAAATACATAAACAAAAAATATAAAGCCGGCTCCCTAGTTATGGAGACAAAACCGATAAAGGTAAAGGGGGTTATATTCAGCTGTGGATGAGATTCTTAATACTTTAGCGGATGCTACCCTTAAATTTATGCCCATGGAAAATGTGGTGGGGGTTGGGCGTGGATATAAGGTTACTTCAGGAATCCGATCCCCTTCTGAATGTATAGTTGTTATGGTAAAGGAGAAACTCGATGAAATACGCCTTAAAATAAAGGATAGGGTGCCGAATGAATACCGTGGCGTACCCACAGATGTTATTGAAGTCGGTGAACTGAGATTTCTGAATAGAAGGCAATCTTATATGAGGCCTGCCCGACCAGGAATAAGTTGTGGGCATTATAAATCCACAGCCGGTACTTTTGGGGCAACTGTTTGGGATACAGAAACAAGGGAACCATTTATTCTTTCTAATAACCATGTTTTAGCTAATGCCACGTCCGGACGGGACGGTAGAGCACAATTGGGGGATCCCATTGTTCAGCCGGGGATAGCTGACGGTGGTACAGTGGAACAGCATGGAATAGCCGTTCTCGAAAGGTTCATCCCAATTAAAACGGATGAGGAGATCCCCCCCTGTTTTGTCACAAAATCCATTGAAGCAATTATGAATAAATGGCTCAGTACAAGTAAATCAAAGGTCAGGGTAGAGATAATAACTAAACAGTTACGAGATACCCTGAATTTAGTGGATGCCGCAATTGCGCGTCCTCTAAACCCGGATCTTATTTCCACGGATATATTGGGGTTAGGTGAAATAAAAGGGGTACGCGAACCCGATCTTAGGCTTCGCGTTAAAAAAAGCGGGCGGACAACGGGGGTGACCGAAGGGGAAATACAAATAATCGATGCTACTGTAAGTGTAGTTTATTCAGGTGGAACAACAGTTGTATTCACTGACCAGGTTCTGACCGGGAAGATGGCTGAAGGGGGGGATTCAGGAGCCTTGCTTGTAGATGAAGACATGAATGGGGTAGGGCTCTTATTTGCAGGATCTGCTAAGGTTACAATTTATAACAGAATAACTACAGTTATGGAAATGCTTAATGTTTCTCTTGAGCGTGAATGAATTCCCTGGTACTCGGGGAAAAACTAAATCAGCAGGCTAATTATAGGTGGATTTTATGATGACTCAGAAGTTTTTAGGGACCTGGCCAACAAGACGCACTTTCAACGATATTATTTGCGATCTTGTCTTTGTGGTACCAAGAATTGATTCGCGCTGGTTCAAATGTGCAAGATGGCTTCAAAGGAAGGATTCCTCCATCGTCAGGGTAAGCCTGCATGATTGGTTTACACTGTCTGAGGGCGGGGAATACTTTATAGGTGTCGCCGTTGTTTTGATGGATTTTATAAGACGGATAAATCCCGGGGTCAGAAGGCGATCCCGGGATCAGATTGAAACGGAATTGTATAATATCCCTTTATTCATAACAAAGTCAAAAGATTTACTTAAAAACGAACCTCTTGTTACCGTTGAGGGCCCGGACTTTATAGGATATATTTGTGACGCTGCAGATGAGGACATTTTTGCAAGTACACTGCTTAATGCTACCCGGATGAAAACCGTGTTTAATTCCCGGCGGGGTTGTTTCCGATTCGATTACCTGGGTGAAAAAAATATGAGTCTTTGCACAGATGTTGAGATAACCCGGAGACAAGATGCAACAAACACCATTATCGCGGTGAATTCCTCGGAGATCATAAAGGTATACCGGAGGTTGAATAAGGGCTTATCTCCGGATATTGAAATGAATAGAGTCTTGAATTCAACAGGCTTTCCTAATATACCGAACCCTTTAGGGTACGCCGTTTATTCTGAAGATCAGGGCAGTGTGTATCCTGTTTTTTTTATACAGGAATATCTAAAAAACGAAGGGGACGTATGGAGCCTGTTGTACAAAGATGCATCAGAATTTTTCAAAAAGAAGTGGTCCTCTATTTCCGCCGGTAAGATGGCATACACTGATTTAGCAGATTGTACAGCCTATGGTTCTCGTAGGCGTGAGAATTACCTTGGTGTAGTTACCGCCGGATTGCACCGGGCTTCTTCCAATGTTGGGAGGAAGGATTTTTTACCTGAACCTATGGAGTTCTGTGATGTAAAGGGGCTTATCCATAATATAGCCCTCGCCATATCCATAACTACCGAGGAATTGGAACGGGTGGATTTGTGCAAGGAACTTTCAGAACAAAAGGAGATTGCTTTTAAGTCTCTGCGAAAAATAAAAGAGGTGTTCAAGAGTTCCGGGGAACTCGGTATGAAAATTCGAATCCATGGAGATCTCCATCTTGGTCAGTTTTTACAGGTCAAGAGAAACGACGTGTATGATTTTATGATCATTGATTTCGAAGGAGAGCCGTTACGTCCTTTGCATGAAAGAATCCAAAAATCCAGTCCTTTGAGGGATGTAGCGGGGATGTTGAGATCCTTTAACTATTTAGGTTATTCTGCAGCCTTTAATGCCGATAATTCCCCTATAAAGGATGAATCCTTTGTCATAGCTGTCAAGGAATGGATTAAACAAGCAGGGGAGGGATTTCTCGGAGGGTATCTGAAAGAAATAAATAAATCCGACAGGCATCTTATACCTCCCGACACGTATATCCTTCGTTTGCTCTTATTATGTTTTAAATTGGAAAAGGCCCTTTATGAGGTGAGATATGAACTTCGCACAAGGCCAAGGTGGATTAACATTGCGCTCAGAGGGGCCCTGGATAGCATAAACGAAATTCAATTGAATTCCAGTTGTAAAAAATGAAAGGATATGGTGCTGGGAATGTGTGATAAAGAACCAAGTGTGACGATTATGACTTCTGAATACCCACCCTATATTTATGGGGGAGCCGGGGTTCACGTAGACTATCTTTCCAGATTTCTTGCAAAAACAATTGAGGTGGAAGTGCGGTGTTTCGGTAAGGACAGGCCGGAACGGGAAGGGATAAGGGTGCGGGCTTATGAGCGCTGGGATTTAATGAATGAAACAGAAAATGAACGTTTTGCCAAAGTGCTTAGCCCCCTTTCGGTTAATTTGGCAATGGTACGGGAACCTATAGTTTCTGATATTATACACTCCCATACATGGTACACATTTGTGGCAGGTGTTTATGGGAAGCAACTATATGATAAGCCCCTAGTGACGACTGCCCATAGTCTTGAACCTCTGCGCCCCTGGAAACAGGAGCAGCTTGGGAATGCATATAGATTGAGCTACTGGATGGAAAAGGCGGGTATTGATGCTTCTGACTGTATAATTGCAGTTTCCGGCGGGATGAAGGAGGATATTCTTAATTGTTATGGTGTTTCCGAGCAAAAAGTGCGCGTAATACATAACGGAATTGATCCCGTTGAATATAAATATGTCAGGTCTGATATAGCATTACAAGAATACGGGATATGGGAAAACTATATATTGTTTGTAGGTAGAATAAGCAAGCAGAAGGGTATATTCCACCTACTCAATGCTGTACCGTACCTCCCCAATGATGTTCAAATTGTTATTTGTGGGGGCGCAGCAGATACTGAAGAAATTGAGCGGGAAGTTGTTTATGAGGCGGCTAAATGGCGAAATGTAAAACTAATAAGGGGAATGGTGCCAAAGGATAGGATTATTGAACTCTATTCTCATGCGCGGGTTTTTTGTTGCCCGTCAATGTATGAGCCCTTTGGTATTATTAATTTGGAAGCTATGGCCTGTGAGACCCCTGTGGTAGGATCTGCAGTAGGTGGAATAAAGGAAATCGTTATCCACAACGAAACAGGATTTTTAGTTACACCGGGTGAACCTGAAGAGCTTGCTTATGCCCTTTCCAGGCTCCTGTATGACAAGGAATTAGCAGATGAAATGGGGAAGTCAGGCCGACGGCGGGTGGAAAACTTATTTAGCTGGGATTCAATTGCCGAGCAAACTGTTCAGCTTTACAAGGAGCTTATTGGTGTACGGATGTGAGTCTCTTATTCTCCGTCATTATCATTTTCATTGATTCGATACCCTGATGATACTACGGTTTCTGCAATTTTTGTAATGAGTGCCATTTGTTCAGGCGTGGCTAGTGCAACATACGCCATGAGATTACTGATAGAGGAAGCAGACTTATCAGGCGATAAAAGAAGAAACCCCGGATCCACCCCAAGGGCCTCTGCCAAAGCCCGGATTGCCCCTATTGACGGTGTCCGTTGATTCCTTTCTACCTGACCTACATAATTAGGGTTTAGTCCTGCGAGCTCCCCAAGTTGTTCTTGGGTAAGATTCCTTTTCTGCCTTAATATTCTGATTCGTTCCCCTACTGAGGCGAGTGTATCGCCCACAGCCATCACCTCTTAGTAAATATTACAAGTCTATAGCATGTAAGTGAAGAATCATACAGTATGTAATAATAGAATAAATATCTGCTCCGAGCTGGTTAAAGTACACCTTTACGTCGGGATGGCGGTTCCAATATGACAGTTTTTTTAAAGATAATGAAATTCATAACCTTTCCTGCCTATCCGAAGAGGAAATTGATGAATGAAGTCGAAACAGGATTTAGCAGCTATTAAAGATCCGGGGGTGCGCTCTTGAAGCTTAAAATTCCCGAGATAAACAATATAAGTATTTTTGTTTTTATTGTCCTTTTTTTAGGAGGCATATGCATAGGTCAAGCAAATGCATGGGAAGGGGAATATGCCCGGCAGGCCACTGTACTTGAAGTCTCTGTGTCAGAAATAGACGGATGTACCAATGTAGATATCTTACTCAGCGAGGATACATCCTGTAAATCCTTTATTCTTTCTAATCCGTTAAGGCTTGTATTGGATATAGAGAATGCTGCTCTTCAATCCCGCCCAGATCCACTGACAGTAGACGATGGCATCATTGATAAAGTAAGGGTAGCCCAATTTGAGCCCTCAGTGGTAAGGGTGGTATTCGATCTGTCGAGAAATACATCATACACAATAATCCAGGCAGAGGACAAACCTGAACTTATCCGGATTCGCTTTCCCAAGCGAATTACAAGTGTGGAATTTTCAGATGAAGGGGGACGCGGCAAAGCTATTATATCAGGAACCGGTAATTTGCAATTTGAGACTTCAAGCCTTTCAGCGCCTTCTAGGATTATTGTAGATTTACCTGAGACTGTACTGGTCCCGGATGGTATAGATGTACCTATATCTCATTCTGAAGTGACTGGGATTCGGGCAAGTCAATTTACACCTGATACAGTTCGTATCGTATTGGATCTCGTAAAAGCGACAACCTATTCAGTTACTACATCCTCGGATAAACCAGGGGAAGTGGTTGTGGATTTAGGGAATAGAATCTTGGGAGCTAATTATGAATGCAGCGAAATGTCAACAACGGTTGGTGTAATTTCTACAGGGCGTGTTGAAACAGAGTCTTTAACGCTCACTGATCCCTATAGAATTGTTATGGATTTCCAGGATTCAACTTTAGATTCAGATGAACGTATCATTCATGTAGGAGACGATATTGTCGAAAGAATTCGTCTTGCCCAGCATACGCCTATGACTGTCCGTGTGGTGTTGGATTTAAATCATTATGTAGGGCACTCCGCATTCACCCATAGCAAAGAGGGCCTGAAAATTGAGGTGTTTAAGTCACCTGTTTTAAAAAAAAGGATAGTTATAGATCCTGGTCACGGAGGGTTAGATCCCGGGGCTATAGGTTCTTCGGGGCTCCAGGAAAAAACAGTGGCTCTGGATATTTCAAAAAAGGTTGCGGCGTACTTGGAGGCCATGGGAGCAAAGGTTATAATGACACGTTCAGATGATGTTAGCATCAGTCTGCCGGAGCGCGCAAGAATTGCATCAGGTACATGTGCTGATGCTTTTATCAGTGTACACATTAACGCCTCTAGAAATCAGGATTCGACAGGTACAGAAACCTTATATGCTAATACGATACCTATGAGTAAGGTGTTGGCTGAATGCGTGCAGTTTACTCTTGTAAATCAAATTGGGCAATTTAACAGGGGAACTCGGGAAAGGGATGATCTTATTGTAATTCGGGAGTCACACTGTCCCGCTTGTCTTGTAGAGGTAGCCTTTGTATCAAATCCCGTGGAGGAGTTGCTCCTCCTTGAACCTGCTTTTCGTCAAAAGGCTGCTCAGGGCATTGCAAATGGAGTAGCATCTTACTTTCTATGGTGTGAAAATCAGGATTTAGGTTTATCCCCAGAACGGGCTGCAGAATTATTTGATCCCTCCGGTTGGGGAATCCCCACAATAGCCGGGGGGGACCGGCCGGAAGAGGACGGAATCACAGAGGTGAAGGCAAAAAGAACGGAACGTTCAATTAATGTTAGGATTCTTCCTAACGGGCGGGAGGTCTGCTCCCAGGAAGCGGCGCCTTCATCTGAAGAATCTCCGGAACCGAAAAATTAATTTCACCCGCAGGATCAGTTTTAAGATCCGATAGTTACTTTTACTTACGGATTGGGTTCATAATTCATCAAAGCATTCCTTGTGCTGCAGACTGGAAAATAACATATAATAACCATTATAGCATTAGTTGTCGCGGGGGTGGAATTTTTGGATTTACGTCCTATCGGCGTTTACGATTCAGGAGTGGGAGGTCTTACCGTTGTCCGAGAAATATCCCGAGGGTTACCTAAAGAACGCGTCATTTACTTTGGGGACACTGCAAGGGTTCCATATGGGGATAGGACAACCGGGGAGCTCCGCCGATTTTCTCAGGAAATTATTACGTTTTTAAAAAATCAAGGCTCTAAGTTTATCATTGCCGCATGTAATACTACATCTTCACAAGTACTGGACGATATAAAAATGAGATTCGAAGTTCCTGTCATAGGCGTTTTGCGTCCAGGTGCCTATGCTGCATCCAAGGCTACTCGGGTAGGTAGAATTGGTGTTATCGCAACGATCGGAACAACCCGGAGTAATGCTTACGAAAAAGCAATAAGGGAACATTTGCCGGAAGGACAGGTATTTGGTATGGCCTGTCCAAGGCTTGTTCCACTTATTGAAGAAGGTAACCTTGATTCAGAAGAAACTATTCATGTGCTTCGCAGTTATCTTAACCCCTTAGTCAAGAAAGGTATAGATGTTCTTATTTTAGGGTGTACACATTACCCTTACCTTGTTAAACACATAAAAACAATTGTCGGCCCAGGTGTCGGGATCATAGATCCGGCGGAGGAAACTATTAAGGAAGTTGCTGTAATTCTTAAAAAATTAGGGCTGGAAAGCACTGAAAAAACAGGGCCGTATGAGTTTTTTGTAAGCGGGGAACCCTCCCGATTTATGGCTGTGGGAGAAAAATTGCCTGGCAATGAACAGATTAAAGCTAAACAAGTGAACTTATCCGATTTGTCCTTTCCGTTTAGGATTATCCGGGGCGGGGATGATAAATTAGGTACGGGGGTGAAAAAATATGATACGGTGTGACGGAAGGACTAATAAAGAAATGAGATCCGTAAAAATAACCAGGGGGTTTATTAAATATGCTGAGGGTTCTGTCCTGGTTGAAGTAGGGGATACAAAGGTAATATGTACAGCCTCAATAGAAGAACGGGTCCCTCTGTTCCTTAAAGGACAGGAAAAGGGCTGGGTTACTGCAGAATATGGCATGCTTCCCCGGGCAACGGGTGAAAGAAACCCAAGGGAGGCTGTGAGAGGCAGATCAGGCCGGACATATGAAATTCAAAGATTGGTTGGGCGGGCATTAAGATCCGTCGTAAACCTTGAATCCCTCGGTGAACGTACAGTCTGGATAGATTGTGATGTAATACAGGCTGACGGTGGAACACGCACTTCTGCTATTACCGGGGCTTTTGTAGCCTTGGTGGATGCCATTGGCGCCATATTTCCTTCCGGGGCCTCATTGAAACACAAAGCCTTTCCCGTAGTGGATTATATTGCAGCGATCAGTATAGGTAAGGTTAACGGTACAATAATGTTGGATTTAAACTTCGAAGAGGATTCACGGGCCAGTGTGGATATGAATGTGGTTATGACCGGGTGTGGACAACTTGTTGAAATTCAGGGCACGGCGGAGGGGGATCCCTTTACAAAAGGTGAACTGGGGGAAATGCTTAACATGGCGGAAGTTGGTATTGCGGATCTGATACATATGCAAAAGGAAGTGCTGGGGGAGCTCGGGGAAAGGATTGGACACTAAAATGCCTCGTTTAGTTCTGGCAACATCAAATCATAGTAAAATCCAGGAAATAAAGGGAATCTTGGATGCTCTGCCTATAGAAGTTGTGGCAAGCTCTGAATATAAAGGCATTCCCGATATCATTGAGGATGGTGAGACTTTCGAGGATAATGCAATTTGTAAGGCCATCACGGTGACAAAGGCTACAGGGGAGGTTTCACTTGCTGATGACAGTGGGCTGGAGGTTGATGCGCTCCACGGAGCACCGGGTGTTTATTCCGCCAGATTTGCAGGGGAGAATATCCCCCTAGGCAAGGAGCGAGACAGAGCGAACTATGAGAAGCTTCTGCAGTTATTAAAAGGTGTGAAAGATGGAAAAAGAACTGCGAGATTCCGATGTGTTATAGCTATTGCAGCACCTGGTGGTAAAATAAATTTGGTACAAGGTGTATGTGAAGGGAAAATAGGTTTTTTGCCGGACGGGACCGGCGGGTTCGGGTACGATCCGGTTTTTATTCCTAATGGGCAAAATAGGAGTTTTGCAGCATTACCCCAGGATATTAAAAACACAATCAGTCACAGGGCTAGGGCACTTAAGGCTTCTCTGCCGATTATTAAGGGGTTTTTCCATTTAATATAGATAGTTGATTGTCAGCGTGCATCTGCGGATTTACAGGGTAAAGTTTGTGTGGAGGAGGCCTTTAGGGAACTGACAGTATAAACTCCTGCAATGGTTAAGGTCCCCCCCAGGAATCTAACCCAGGATATGGGCTCACCCAGAAAAACTCTTGCACCTAATATGCTGACGAACGGAACGAGATTAATGAAGCTGGTAATCACGGTAGAGCTTAAGCTTTTTAAGGCAAAAAGGTAAAGGAAAAAGCCAAGAGCTGAACAAAAAATTCCCAAATACAAAATATTAATCCAAACCCAGAGATTCCATCGGGCAAATGGAATCCCTCCCTTAAAGATGGCAAGTAACAAAAGAATTATTGTGCCTACTAAATGCTGGTATGTATTAATGGTGAGATTATCATATTTTGAAATTAGTGGCTTATTCATCATTGTAAAGATTACCCAAGAACATGCGGATAAAAATATAAGAAGGTTGCCTATCATTGTTGTACCAGATATAGAAAGGTTGATATCTGCCTGTGCTACTATATATACACCGAGGCAGGACATGATTATGCCCATCCATTGAAAGCGTGCTATACCTGTTTTAAAAAAGGCGAGAAGTATGATTGCATTTATAACGGGGGTAAGCCCGATTATAAGCGAGGCTGTACCTGCAGAAGTAAACCTGAGACCTACAACCTCTAAAAGGAAATATACCGGAATACCGACTACAGCGGCTAATGCCGCTTTTACCATAAACCCCCTGGAATTGCTGTGATCAGGTGTCAAGGGGTGGTGCTGCGGGTATTGATCAGAAATCGAGCCCTTATCGTGCCTGTATTTTAAGAAACGGCGGGTTAAATATAAACCTAAAAAGACTACGGTAGCCAAGGTAAACCTGGCAGAAATAATTTGGATAGGTGTCAGGCCTGCAATAAGCAGAGACTTTGAACTGATAAAAGATAAGCCCCATAGGGCAGTGCACATTATTATCGCTGCGATAGCTAAAGAATGACGGTTTCCTACCTTGTCGAACAGGGATGACGATTTACGTTGTATATGCACCAAATTTTCCCCCATTATGGAAAAGCTATGTTTCACGATAGCATGGATTTTCATATCGATCAAGACACAGGTTAATTCTGTCTGAGTCAAGTTCTGGTGGGTACTAAATTCAGTTATCCTTTGAAGTTAGTTACTTGTGCCATTTAGCTTTCGATTATGTTCCCTCAATGCCTTTTATGGTTTGATTAGAAATGCCCAATTTACCA
>JAAZLO010000100.1 GCA_012689375.1 Bacillota bacterium
ATTGTATAAAGAAGGGGCTGAGGGCGCAGGAAAAAGCATAGAAGAGTATGCAGAAGAAGTTACCTATGGGGAATATATACAATTAATTACCGAATGGGATAGCGATACCGTAGATGTAATATGGGAATAAAGGGGAAAAGGAGGGGAGGCTTTAATTAAGGATATCCTCACCTTCATGGGAGGAGGTATTTAAATGATAAAGCGAAGAAGGCGATCTCCTGGTGAGGGAAGCATAACCCAACGTAAAGACGGAAGGTTTCAGGGAAGCGTTCTTTTAGGTTATGATCCTAAGACCGGCAAACCTAAAAGGAAGTATGTTTATGGCAAGACTAAAAAAGAAGTAAGGGAAAAGACTAATAAATTAGCTGTAAAGGTCCAAGCGGGAACTTATAGGGAGCCTTCACTGATAACCATTGAGGAATGGTTCATTTCATGGCTTAACGATTATATGAAGATTTCTTTAAGGCCCACAACCTGGGATAATTATAAATGTCAGGTTGAAGGTCATATAATACCTGCATTAGGACGCTTAAAGTTATCTAAGCTACAAACACGACATATTCAGCGGTTATATAATGAAAAGCTAAAAAGTGGTAGGCTTGATAGTAAACCCGGTGGGCTATCACCAAAAAGTATCCGCCTTATGCACACTGTTATTCATTCGTGTTTGGAACAAGCGAGGAAGGAAGGCATAATAATGATAAACCCTGCCAGTGCTGTAAAGCTGCCAAAAAATAAGCAAAGAAAAATTCGCTATCTTGACAGCGAGGAGATTAAAATATTCCTTAAGGCAGCACAGGGTTCAAAGCATTTTGCAGCTTTCTTCTTAGCATTGAATACAGGCATGAGAAGAGGGGAAATTTTAGGTTTAAGGTGGCAGGATATAGACTTTAAAGAAGAAACTCTTACGGTTAAGTATGGGCTTGTGAGAGTGGGAGGCAAGGGGCTTGTGCTGCAAGAGCCAAAGACAAGACTATCTAATAGGACCATAGGCCTTTCACCTACTGTAATAAGGGTTCTAAAAGAACATAGAAAAGAACAGAACGAAGCGAAACTTTCATTGGGTAGGGCTTATAACAAGGACCTTGATCTAGTATTTCCTAATGAAATAGGCGAACCTACTTGTCCAAGGGCTTTTACAAGAGTATTTGAAAGACTGCTGAAACGGGCCGGAATAAGAAAGGCTTGTTTCCACGATTTAAGACATACATTTGCAACAATGGCCCTAGAACAAGGCGTCAACGTGAAAACGGTTCAAGAAGCCTTGGGACACCATTCAGCAGCCTTTACAATGGATGTATACGCAAGCACTACCGATAAGATGAAAAGGGAAGCAGCGGAGAAAGTAGGCGGTTTACTTGCGTCCTTTATCAGTTAAGTATGTCAAAGACCATATTTTAACCCTTAGTGTGTCAATTAGTGTGTCAAACCTTAATTTATTACTTTCTAGTGGGCATGAAACCCTTGTTTAGCTGGTCGGGGCAGGCGGATTTGAACCGCCGACCTCTTAGTCCCGAACCAAGCGCGCTGCCAAACTGCGCCATGCCCCGACTCAAATTTCTGCAATAAGAAATAATATGCAGCAAACACAGTATACGTGATGTAGGGTTACGTGTCAAACATGTTTGGATTGAATAATGCAGAGTTGGGCTATATATATATTTCGGGAGGATTTCATGTTATTATGGCGAACTTTTCCTTTAAGTGAAAGTGGTGAATTGCATATGACACCTAATTTGAGTATTTTAGACGCCTGCTCGGCGGCAAACATCGATATTATGCTTGAGGGTATGGCAAACCTTATCGCGGCGGCGATTGATAGGAATATTCCTAACCAAGGTACTCACTCCCAAAGGGTAGCAGCATTAGCTGCATCCATTGCAAAGAAACTTGGTCTTCCCCAGGAAGAAATAAAGCGCATTTATATGGCAGGCCTCTTCCATGATTTTGGTAAACTGTTCCTTCCCAGCAGGGTTCTTATTAAAACCGAGCCGCTTTCCGATGATGATTGGTCTTTTATAAAACTTCATCCTCAACTCGGATCAACGTTTTTGGAACGGATACCTGCCTTTCAAAATATTGCCATGGATGTTCTTCATCATCATGAACGTATTGATGGGTTAGGGTACCCAAGGCAGTTGAGTGGTGAGGATATCCCCTTGGGTTCCAGGGTTATTGCAGTGGCAGGGGCATATGATACTATGACAACGATAAATCCTTATCGGACAAAGGTTGAAAAGGATATTGCCTGTGAAATCTTAATCAAAGACAGCGGAACACATTTTGACGGTGGTGTTGTCCAGGCCTTTTTAGCGACACTTGGTTATAAAAAAATAGGAGCGTAGTTTTACCGAGGGGTAATACTTTGTAAATATACATATCGGAATCTTTATAGTTTGTTTGGAGGAGAGTATCATTGTTAGGTGACGGACACCAATTGACATTACCCATGTGGAATCAGGATAAATCTGGGATTCAGGAAAATGACAAATGCAGTAGGGGGGAAGAGGAGTCAGATCAGGAACAAAGCCTGGAAACACTTGAGATAAAATGCCTTAAATGTTCAAGATGCATTTTACGGGAAGGCCGTAATAAAGTTGTGTTCGGGGAAGGGAACCCCAAGGCGAAAGTTATGTTTGTAGGTGAAGGACCTGGAGGCGAAGAAGATGTACAGGGTAAACCTTTCGTAGGCCGGGCCGGTCAACTCTTAGATAAGATTCTCGCATCTGTAAGCCTTTCCAGAAGTGAAGTTTACATTACTAACATCGTCAAATGTCGCCCCCCTAAAAACCGCATGCCTAATTCAGATGAGATCCTTGCATGCAGTTCATATCTTAGTGCCCAAATAAAAATGATAAACCCTCTGATTATTGTATGTCTCGGCTCCCTTGCCACCAGGGTCCTTATTGATAAAAATGCGAAAATAACAAGGATGAGAGGCCAATGGCATGAAATAAACGGTATTTTATATATGCCTACCTTCCACCCAGCTGCACTCCTCCGTGATCCATCTAAGAAAAGGCCTGTCTGGGAAGATATGAAAAAGGTCGTTGAAGCCCTTAAAAACTCATAGGCGCAAGCTTGTGGCGTAATTATTGATCACCCCGTAGAATATTCTTATGTAGAGAGGTACACGAGATAAATGTTTCGGCCTACTTTCGGAGGTGATCATATGGTTTTACAAAGGCGGGGTAGGGCTTGGCCTGACAGAGCTAAAAGCCAGGATAAAACCTGGAATTCTGACAGGGAACCTTCAGGGTTTTCTGCAATTATAACCGGTCTTATAGCAAGTATCCTTGCAATGATTGTTATCTTTCTAATCATTGGAGTATACGGATTCCATACTTCATCAGATATAGCTTCATTGGGCACGATTGCACTTTCAGGAACCATGCTGGCAATAGCGTTTGGCGGGTTTAAAGCAGGCAAAAAGGCAGGAAAAAGGGGACTCATTTATGGTGGATTGATAGGTATCATATTTGCAATAATAGCTGTTTCAGTAGGAATAGGGGGCGAGCCCTCAGCAATAATCACTGTAGCAAACCTTAAAAGGATAATCCTTTCAATAGTTGCCGGTTCTGTCGGTGGAATGCTTGGCGTTGCGCTTTCCTGATATGGAAATTAACATAAAATAATATTTTCTTTTAAGTTTTTATGATGCATGTCTCAAAGATGTGTTATAATAATAATGAAATAAATTAATTAACAAAGGGGGCACCCTGTCTTGCATGTCTTATACCCTCATACAGCAGCAAACATCAGAGGAAGACGTGGGGATGATACCACTGAAGATGAATTTGCCGGGGTGCCGTTAAGCCCAGAAATTAAAGCCGGGGTAAGCAATATGCGAACCCCGGCTTTTGCATTGTCTTTTGATATAAATAACTGATTATTAAAATGAGACAGGAGGGGGTCGCGTGTGATTCAGCTAAATGCAGAAGACGTGATAAGAGGGTTAAAAAGACTTAAAAGCCTCGCAAAACAGGATATCCTTATCAGTAGTCGTGCACCTGATCCCGAATTCTGGCTAAAAACAGCCACCGCAAGAAAGGAGAAGTACGAAGCCCTCATTGCATTAGTCGAAAAATACGGGGTACAAGGGGCATATCAAGCGGCGCTTGATGATTATACATCTTTAAATTCGTCTATGCCTGAAACCAACAGAAACTTACCTTGCATGAGAGGTCAGGAACAGGCACTGGAGATATTTTTCAGAACTCTTGGTTTGAACGGGGATGATATATTAAATTATACCAAGACAAATTACGTAGAGGCGGGGGGAGCCGT
The DNA here is from genome assembly GCA_012689375.1 of Bacillota bacterium. Lineage (GTDB taxonomy): Bacteria > Bacillota > SHA-98 > UBA4971 > UBA4971 > UBA4971. The sequence goes on from JAAZLO010000100.1 coordinate 4,288, forward strand.
ATAAAGACCTTTAGTTAATATATCTGATAACACCTACTACTTTTCCAAGGATTGAGACATCCTCTACAATAATTGGTTCCATGAGGCTGTTATCAGGCTGTAAACGGATCTTATTTTTATCCTTAAAGAAGCGCTTCACTGTGGCCTCATCCCCAAGGAGCGCCACTATTATTTCGCCGTTTTCTGCATTCTTCTGTTGTCTTACGACAACTAAATCGCCGTCTAAAATTCCCGAATCAATCATGCTGTCGCCTGTGACCTTAAGCATAAAGAGGGTGTCCGGCTCACCGAAATCTTTAGGTAATGGAAAATAATCTTCGATGTTTTCAATTGCAAGGACGGGAAGGCCGGCCGTAACTCGCCCAACTAGGGGTACAACCACTGAAGAGCCAAGCTTGGAGGCTCCTGCAGCAGATAATACCTCAATTGCCCGGGGTTTGTTTGGATCGCGTCTTATATAACCCTTTTTTTCTAGCTTTAAAAGATGTCCATGTACTGTGGATGTAGATTTTAAACCGACTGCGTGGCCTATTTCCCTTACAGACGGCGGATAGCCTTGGATCTCAGATTTTTGCCTAATAAAATCAAGAATTTGTCTTTGACGTCCGGAGATTACACAAGATTTTTTTCGCAGCATGATTTATACCTCACTCTGGTAATTGTATTCTAGGCAGATTATACCACGGAGAATTTCCGCTTGCAAACATATGTTCCGAAAATTTCTTCGTAATAGAAGAAATCACATAAAAACCTTTGACGGGAACAAATGTTCGTGATATTCTGAGAGCGTAATATGAACATGTGTTTGCTATAAACAGGGCGGGGGCAAGATACAAAAATGGTTAGAAATCCAAGGCCCGGTATACCCCGATTGGTGAAAATAGTTACACTTATATCTATGGTCTTAGTAATTGGAATCGTCGGTATTGGAGTCGCGATGCGAATAACCGGTGCAACAGGATCAACTTATAATACGGAATTAAGGACCATAAAGGTCACTGTAATGCCAGGCGATACTCTTTGGGCCCTTGCAAGGAAATATTCATGTCCTGAATATGATCTGCGTTTTATTGTGGATGACATTATGAAAACCAATAACCTTTCAAATACCACTATAATGCCTGGGCAAAT
>JAAZLO010000106.1 GCA_012689375.1 Bacillota bacterium
AACGTAAGTTTGACAAGGATACTCACTATGACAGTGTGAGTTTCCACGGTCTGTAGTTTTTGCAAAAGTTACAGCGTATCATATTAGCGCCGCTCCAATCGGAGCGGCGCTTTTGTGTGCACTTTGTTATGCCTCTATGTCAAGAATCTTTGCCAATTGAAGTCAAATTTACTGGGGATTTGCGGTTATAAGCTTTTTCCAAACGCAAGGGTTAGAAACCCAGTTCTGCTAACCAGCCAACTGCGAGATCTGCCCAACGTGCTGTACGAGGAAAGTCTGGTGTTTCGTCCTTCCCATTATAGAGCCCACCACCATGAGGACCGTTGGCAAATGTATGTACCTCAAAAGGAATACCTCTGTCTGCCAGTTCTTTTCCAAAAATCATGGCGGAACGTGGGTCGTCCTCGTGTGTCTGAAAGATAAAGAATGGCGGGCAATCATAACGAAGATTCTTAACATTGTCAAACTGTGCTATTCATTTTGCTTTTTTATATCGTACCCAAGACCGCCAGCGCTTGATGCTGGAGACATGGCACCATAGAGGATCAGTGCAGCATCGGGTCTGCTGGAGACTCTTTCTATTGGGTCATTTGCGTCAGGGTTTCCATAATCGAAGCGTGTTGCGGTATATGCCGATACCATTCCACCAGCTGAGAATCCTCCAATTGCTATCTTATCAGAGGGGATACCGAATCTATCTGCATTTGCCCGTAAGAAACGAACGGCTCTCAAACCGTCATCACAGCCGGTCTCACGCGAGTGGGGATTTACCCGATAATCAAGAATCGCAGCATTAAGGCCTGCCCCGTAGAAATACTCTGCAACAGGCTTTGCCTCGTTAAAAGACTTAAACATAAAGCCTCCGCCAGCGCAGATAATTACAGTGCCGCGATTGCTGTCCTTAACAGGATATAGCGCAAGCCTCGGCTGACTTCCTGTTGCCTCGGGATTCCAATTAGGTGCATCGCCCTCCCAGAGGTCATAGACTGGGACACCTTCTGAGTTGATCTCATCCCACATATTCGCCCACTGGCGGCCACGAATCTCCCTGAACTCTTGCAGTCTTTTTGGGTCAATCCTATCCATAAAATTACCTCGTGATTCCTTTCAAAGTTGTTTATTAATAGAAGTAGCTGCTAACCGCTGTTGTAGCGGTCATGGCCCATGTTCCGAACAGAAGCGCTGTGAATAAGCCAGGCCAGACGCTGTTTGTTTTCTGGCTGACATATACATTGAGTGCGTTACCAACGCCAATACCGATGACCATTGGAAGAATCCCGATTCCAAGGATGTATAGCCTGTTAACCTTAAACATAGGAAGGATAACATTATGCACATTCAGCACATAGACAAACACAACCCAGAGAACTAAGAGACCTCCGACTGCGATTGCTGTAAAGATGGCAACATTCTTAGCAGTTGTCTTAGCAGTGCCATCGCCGATGAGGCCGAGTGCCCTTGCGGCCAAGGTACTACTGAGGAAGTATGGCATTAAGAATAAAAAGTAAACAAGGAAAATGAAAGTGCGATTTGCATCAATAGTCCTCAGCATAAAGGTTGCAATGTGCAATCCTTGCTGGGTGTAGTGTGATGCAAATGCCATTAGCAGGTAACCACTTCCGACAACAGTCAAGCCGTACAGCAGTGATTTCAAGATGTAACCAAAGCAAAATTTCTTTGTGTCAGAGGATGCAAAACCATAGTTTCTGAAATCTCCTCCATTTTTCTTTCCATATGTAAAATGATAGAAGATAAAGAATGCAAATAATACGATAGACAGGAGCCACTGCCAGCAAATCCAGGCGCTGACATTGCCCTCAAGCAGCCATAATGATTTGACGGGGATGCCTAGGAATGTTTCCTGTGGTAACTTGCCTGTTGCATAGAGTGCTGGAGGCAGAATAACAAGGAGCCCCAGTGCTAAGAACCAACGCCAACTATATTTCTTGTAGCCGACGTTCTTAAGTGGCTGTAGCTCTAAGCTTGCAAATACTTTAGTCTTCACTAGAGCAACCGCGACAATTGCCATAATCGCAACAATTGAAGCGAACTCAAGAAAGTAGCCAATATCGTGCCACTGCCACACTGTAGAAATGCTCTTGTAGTCATCATAGGAGTTGATGCCAGCATCCAGACCAAGACCAACATGGCTAGTGACAGCGTAGATAACAGTCTTCACCGCATCTTGATCAACTAAGTAATATGCATGGCAAGAATCAGGCATATAAGCAGTTCGTCTATACGTATTTCCATCGGTTCCTGTTACAGTATAGACTTTGTTCAATTCAAGTTCTGGCAGCTCTTCAGCGGG
>JAAZLO010000105.1 GCA_012689375.1 Bacillota bacterium
ATTTTCCCGGAAGTAATCCGCGGGATTGAAGAGGTATTGAGCGCGGCCGGGTGTACCTTGCTTCTGGCCAGTACCGGTAATGATCAGAAAAAGGAAGCGGCTTGTTTGGAGAGTTTGCTGCAGCAGAAGATCTCCGGGTTGATTATTGAGCCGACCCAAAGTGCCAGGAAGAACGTGAACCTCAAGTACTATAGGGATCTGGAGAAGCGGGGGATCCCCTATTTGATGCTCCACGCCTATTACCCGGAACTGGACCCGGCCTATATTATCATGGATGACGAGAAAGGGGGCTACATGGCTGCGGAATACCTGATCCAGCTCGGGCATAAGAAGATTGCAGGGGTTTTTAAGGCCGACGACCGCCAGGGGGTAAAGCGCCGGGACGGATTTTTGAAGGCGCTGAAAAAATACGGGGTTAAAATAACCCCGGGTTTATTAGGCGCCTATGAAACCGCGCAACTTTATTCCTACCCGTACCAGTTTGGCCGGGCCCTCTTTGCAAAAGGGGAGCAGCCGACGGCGATGGTCTGCTACAACGATCAGATTGCCTTAATGGTCCTTGAAGCGCTGCGTGATGAAGGGATCAAGGTACCGGAGGAGTTTTCCCTGCTCAGCTTTGACGATTCCAGCCTGGCCGTGGCTTCCGAGGTCAAGCTGAGCTCAATAAAACACCCCAAGGCGGCCATGGGCAGGCAAGCCGCCCGCTTTATTCTGGATATGATCGAAGACAAGGTCATCAAGGTACGCCAGGTCTACCAGCCGGAGTTGATTTTACGCTCTTCCTGCCGCGCACTGGTTTAAATCCGGGGCGGCCGGGAAGAGAAATTTTCTGCGGGAAAAGAGGAAATTGCGGGGAAAGGGAGAAAAATTATATTACAAGTTGTCTGCACAAGTAAAAAAATCATCAAGGATAATCCGGATTACCCAAACAACCAGAAAGGAGTCTGCCGATGAAGAGCAAAGCGCCGGCCTTGTTTTTGCTCATTATCTTCTTTACCGGGATGCTGTTGGGAGGGACGGTCAGATCCGGGGAGGAGACCCCTGGCTTATACCAGCCGTATATGGATTATTTTCCGATCGGCGCCGGTGTGGAATATTGGGATTTACTGAACCACCGGGATTTTATTCTTAAGCATTTTAATAGTATCACCGCAGGAAACGAGATGAAATTTGCCAGCATACAGCCGAGCGAAGGGGTATTCGCTTTTTTCCGCGCCGATGAGATGGCCAATTTTGCCAGGAAACAGAAGCTGCTGCTGCGCGGGCATACCCTGGTCTGGCACCAGCAGTATCCTAGTTGGCTCTTTGTTGACGGGGCGGGACCGGCCTCCCGCGAACTGGTCCTTAAGCGGCTGGCCGACCATATCAATGTGGTGGTCCCCCGCTATAAAGATGCGGTTTACTGTTGGGATGTGGTTAACGAAGCGGTAAGCGACAGTTTGTCCGAGTTTTTGCGGCAGGATTCGCCCTGGTACAAGGCGACGGGGGAAGATTATATTGCCGAAGCTTTCCGCCTTGCCCACCAGGCCGATCCCAACGCCAAGCTGTTTTATAACGATTACGGGACAACAGAGACGAACAAACGGGAGAAAATCCACGTTTTGCTGGAAGACCTGCTCGATGCGGGAGTGCCGCTCCACGGTATGGGCATGCAAGCCCATTGGGATATTACCTCTCCGTCCGTTAACGAAC
>JAAZLO010000125.1 GCA_012689375.1 Bacillota bacterium
TCCAGAAACAGTGCTATAGGCTTCCCCGTTAAAATCGGTATCATAGCCCATTTTACCCAGAGCCCTTACCTTGTCTTCCTCTTTGGCTTTCCAGGTAACGAAATCCATAATATCAGGATGATCATCATCCACTATTACCATTTTGGCAGCTCTGCGAGTGGTTCCACCTGATTTAATAGCCCCGGCATTTTTATCAAAGCCCTTCAAAAAGCTCAGCAAACCTGATGAATAACCGCCTCCTGATAGCCGTTCACCTTCCGCCCTCAGGGTAGAGAAATTGGTGCCAGTACCGGAGCCGCCCTTGAAAAGCCTGGTTTCCGTAATATATTGCTCGGATATGGACTGTTCACCCATAAGCTTGTCCTGTATGGATATAATAAAGCAGGCGGAAGCCTGAGTACGGGTATAACGGTCTTTGCTCTCCACCACTTTCTTTTTATCCAAATCATAATAATAGAGGCCGTCGGATTCTCCATCAATGCCATAAGCCAGCTTAAGCCCAGTATTAAACCATTAAGGAGTGTTGGGAGCCCAAGCCTGGGACAAGAGCAGGTATACAAGCTCATCGTAGAGAATTTGCTTTTGTTGCTCATCATCCAGCATACCTTCATCCAATAGAGCACTAGTCCAAAATTCCACCATGCGATGAGCAACCTCCCGCATGCTGCGTTCGTACCCAACTTCATTGGGTACACCAGCTTTTCTGAAATAGTGGGCTGCTATAATATCGCAGGCATTTTGAGAATAATGAACAGGAAATTCCAGCCCCTTCATATCACATACTACTTTGTTATTAGTATAATCTTTGATAAGTACATCTACAGTCTTCCATTCAAAAAGATCATAGACGGTTTTATCGGGGTTATTTTCCAGCTCCCTGGTAAACCTTCTCACAATTAGATCGCTTAGTGTTTTCATATTCTCCTCCGTCCTCTATTCATTTTTTAATATGTAAGTATTATGGAATAGTTATGTAAGGGCATAAAACTCAATTATAAGACCAAACCCCATGTGTAAATGAAAAAATGAACAAAACACACTATATAGTGTGTTTTGTTATTATACTACACAACTTGTAGTATTTCAAGTATTTTTGTAAAATTAAGCATTTATGCCTTATCACTTTGTTCTTTAATGAGATCCCTGATTTCTGTGAGCAGCAGCTGTTCTTTTGTGGGTTCAGGTTTGGCTGGAGGTTCCTTCTTGTCCTCCTCTTTTTTCCTAAACTTATTAAACAGTCTAATCACCATAAAGATAGAAAAGGAAATGATTAGGAAATCAATTACATTCTGCAAAAATTGTCCATAATTAAGTGACAATTCAGGTGTAGCCTCATCCACTGCCGCACGAATTATCCACTTAGCTTCAGTCAGATTAATACCACCGGTAACCACTCCCAAAAGCGGCATTACTATGTCATTCACCAGAGAGGTTACAATTTTCCCAAATGCACCGCCAATAATTACACCAATCGCCAAATCCACAACATTGCCTTTAACGGCAAACTTTTTAAAATCCTCCCACATGGTTACACCTTTTCTTTTGGACATGGAAATACCTCCCCCCTATGCGAACTACTTATATGTAATTTATCTATTTTTAACGGCGATACCTTCCAGGACATCGGCTACATCCTCGCACATATCATAGATACGTTCAAGGTTGTCATAGATATCCTTCCACTTTACTTTATCCAAATCTGATTTATTATTGCTATTGAACAATTCCTTCATGGTAGACCTGTGAAGAACATCGCCCTTTTCCTCCATCTGATTTACATCAATAATCAAGTTATGCAGCTTCTTAGAATTTCTAAATTGCTCAAACTCCCGAACTGCTTCTACTAATGTCTTAGTTATATCCTTTGCCAGTTCCGACATGGCCAGAGCAGGAGCTTCCACCCTTTTAATAGAAAACATGTCAAACAGATTGGCTACGTCTTCAATGGAGTCGGTAATACTGTCGATGCCATGGCCTATAGCAATTAGGTCCTCCCGATCGATGGGGGTTATAAAAGCAATGTTCAATGTGCGAACCAGATTATGAAGTAGTTTATCGGCATCATGCTCAGTATTGTGAATCTCATCTACTTTTCTGGTTACATCGGTAAAATTATGCATCAATTCATCCAGCTGAACTGCAGCTTTATAAGAACACTCAGCCATTTTATACAGTATTTCAAAGTAGTTAGTTTCCTTATGCTTTCCGAATTTCATTTTTTCACCTCATTCAA
>JAAZLO010000131.1 GCA_012689375.1 Bacillota bacterium
ATCAAGTCACGTAAAAAACGTTAAAAAAAAGAGTCTTCTTATCTTTGTTTTTTATTTCCCTTGAAAACATTAGATATGAAGACTCAAGAACAAGCTAAAAGATTGCTCATGTGGTACAAAGTTAAAGAATTATCCGAGGAAAACAGTTATTCTTGCAATAAAATCGCCGGGATACTGGGAATTGATCGTCGCACTGTTTCCCGCTACCTCTCGATGAGCGAGGGGGAGTTCATCGATTTCATCTCGAAGCCTCGAGTGTACAAGCGCCTTTTGTCCGTTTATCACCCTGATGTAAAGAAAATGCTGAAAGTTGACCAAGACTTGCCTGCCGCCGTTATAGAAGACAGGCTTCAAGAGAAGTACCCGGATTTCCCCCCGGTCTGCTCCAAGACCGTTTACAATTTCGTTCAGCACGTCCGTTATCAAGAGGGTATTTTTCCCCGCGAGAAGATTCGTCAGACGGAGGTTGTAGAAGAGACGGGGCACGGTGAACAGGCCCAGGTGGATTTCGGGGAAAGTATCCTACACCGAGTCGACGGCACGAGAAAGAAAGTCTTTTTCATAGCCTTCATCTTGTCGCGCAGCCGGTACAAGTACGTGTTTTTCTCACCGGTGCCCTTCACCGGTCGAAGCGTTGCCGAAGCTCACGAGAAAGCATTCGCCTATTTCCAGGGTATTCCCCGCCACTTGGTTTACGATCAAGACAGGGTGCTGATCAGCAACGAGAACCTGGGAGATTACATCCTCGCGGGAGACTTCGCCCGTTACCGCGACGAGCGTGATCTCAACATCAAGTTTTGTCGCAAGGCAGATCCCCAGAGCAAAGGCAAAGTGGAAAACCTTATAGGCCACGTGAAAAAGAACTTCTTGCGTTCCCGCGTTTTTCACGATATAGACCGTTTAAACGATGAAGTTCTCGAGTGGCTCGATCGAAGAGCCAACGGCACCAAACATCACGCCACGGCCAAAATACCCAAGGAAGAGTGGCTTATCGAGAAACAACATCTTCTGCCCTATAGAGCTCTTTCACGCGGTTTCTCCTCGGGCGAACAACTTGCCGGGTATACCGTGAGAAAAGACAACTCCATAAGTTACAAGGGCAATCTTTACAGGGTACCATACGGTACTTACAGCGGGCGTGGCAGCAAGGTGTTACTTGAAAAGGGGCAAGACCATATATCGTTGTTTGACAGCAAAGGGGTCTTGCTTGTAAAACACCCGATATGTCTCGAGCAAGGCAAAACGATAGGTGAAAGCACGTACAGGAAAGAACGAGGGAAAAGGATGGAACAGATGAAACAACAGACGGTTTCATTGTTGCCTGCCTCGTCATTAATAGGCGATTACCTCGATCGATTGTACACGGACAAGCCCAGGTACTTTAAAGACAACGTCGATGTAATACGGAAAGTAATATCGCGGTACGACCCGGCGATAGTCGAACAAGCATTGGATTACTGTCACGAACGCATGCTTTATAACGGGTTCTCGGTTCTCGAGGCGGCTGAACATTTTCGTGAAACGGGCAATTATCTTGGAGGGGGTGAAAACGAGGCAAAAGCCGGTTCAAGTTCAAGTTCATGTTCTCTTGCAAAGTATAATGTCGCGAAGTACAATCCATCCCGCAGCAATATCCTTCAATATGAACAAATTATACGATAAAGCAAGATGGGACGCGTAGAATCAATTAGAGAACAGGCGAGAGTTCTTCGCCTGGGTTACCTGGTGGATAACCTTCAGGGCGTGTTGCATGAGGCGACTATCAACTCTCCTTGCTACAGCGACTTTTTGGCGGACATCCTCGCCAACGAGCTGGAGTCAAGAAGCCGGAGGGATTATCAAAGACGCTTGAAAGCCGCCTGCCTGCCTCGCTCGCACGATTTGGATGATAACGACTTCAGGTGCTCCAACAGCATCGGGATGAAACAGATGAAACAGTTGAGGGAGTTGCTTTGGGTTGACCAGCTGTACAACCTGGTAATCATGGGACCCAGCGGTACGGGAAAGACCTACATGGCCGCCGGCTTAGTCAATGATGCCATCAAGGTCGGGTACAGGGCATACTTTGTAACCATGTCCGATCTCCTGGACACGATACGGCAGAAACAAATAAAGGGCAAGGCCGCGGGGACGTGGAAACGTTACTTGAAAGCGCAACTGATAGCCATTGATGACATCATGATGTTTCCCGTTGAAAAGGGTGAAGCGGTTGAATTGTTCAATTTCATCAACTACCTTCACGAACGTTGTTCCTTGATTATCACTACTAACAAATCTCCCGTGGAATGGGCGGAGATGTTGGATGACGAGGTTTTGGCAACTGCTATTTTAGACAGGGTGCTGTATCGTTGCGAGGTGTTGAAGCTCGAGGGAGAGGGATACAGGATGACACACCGGCAAACTTTCTTGCAAGGATGAGAGCGGAAAGAAGCCGCTCCCATGTTTTACCTTTCGATACAAGGTGCTGACAAGCCCTTTAAAAGGGAAAAGCAAGGTTGAACTTTTAAAAAGATATATTGTGAAAA
>JAAZLO010000017.1 GCA_012689375.1 Bacillota bacterium
ATGAAATTGCGAGTATTATAAATGCTCCGGCATATATTGCAGATCCCCCCGTAGTTGATGAATTTTCTGCATCCGCCAGGATATCAGGCCTTCCCGAGATACCACGGACTGCCATATTTCACGCGTTAAACCATAAAGCAGTTGCCAGGAAGGTAGCAAAGGCGAAGGGGATCCATTATGAAGATGTAAATTTTATTGTATGCCACATAGGTGGGGGTATCACCGTCGCAGCACATGAAAAAGGCAGGGTTATTGATGCAAATAATGCATTAAACGGTGAAGGTCCGTTTACTCCTGAGAGATGCGGGAGTCTTCCCCTTATAGATTTCGCAAAGATGTGTTTCTCAGGGGAATACTCACTGGAAAGTATTAAAAAGAAACTGGTGGGTGAAGGCGGGCTTATGGCTTACCTTGGTACAAACGACGCAATCGAAATAGAGGAACGGATTAAAAAAGGGGATGAATATGCATCCCTTATCTATAAGGCTATGGCCTACCAGATCGCGAAAGAAATTGGTGCTCAAGCCACTGTCCTTAAAGGAAATGTTAATTCAATAATTATAACGGGCGGGTTAGCATATTCAAAACTACTGACAGAATGGATTAAGGCTTGTTGTGAATTTATAGCACCTATAATAGTGTACCCAGGTGAAAATGAAATGGAGGCCTTAGCGGGGGCGTGTCTACGTGTGCTCCGCCGGGAGGAAGAGGTAAAGGTTTACGTATAGATACAGGAGGTGTTATAACATGGCGAGGGTCGTGTTTGACGAAGAGCTGTGCAAAGGCTGTGAATTATGTATTGCTTTCTGTCCCAGGGGTCTTTTGATAATGGCGGAACACTTCAACACCAAAGGATATCATCCGGCAACCATAGTTAATGAGGAAGAATGTAATGCATGTACATACTGTGCAAGGATGTGTCCGGAAGTAGCGATTGAAATATATAGGTGAGGGAGGTTCGGATCTTTATGAGCGAAAAGGTACTGATGAAAGGGAATGAAGCTATAGCTGAAGGTGCCATCCTGGCCGGTTGTAGACATTTTTTCGGTTATCCTATAACCCCCCAAAATGAAATTCCTGAGTATATGTCAAGACGCATGCCTGAAGTAGGAGGTGTCTTTCTGCAGGCAGAAAGTGAGGTTGCAGGCGGTAATATGGTATATGGGGCTGCATGTGCCGGTGCCAGGGTAATGACTACATCTTCAAGTCCTGGGATTAGCCTGATGCAGGAAGCTATATCATACATGGCAGGCGCGGAACTCCCCTGTGTACTTGTGAATATTGTTCGGGGGGGACCTGGATTAGGTGGTATACAGGGAGCCCAATCAGACTATTTTCAAGCAACAAAGGGAGGCGGTCACGGTGATTATAGGCTAATAGTCCTGGCCCCTTCAAGCGTACAGGAACTAATGGATCTCACTATTGAAGCCTTTGATTTAGCTGATATCTATCGGAACCCTGTTATGATCCTGGGCGATGCTATTTTAGGGCAAATGATGGAACCTGTAGTACTCCGTGAAAGATCGAAAATCAATTTGCCGCCGAAGACCTGGGCTACTATAGGAGCAAAGGGGCGACCCAAAAATATCATTAGTTCCTTGCGCCTTGATCCCGGAGAACTGGAAAAACACAATTTGGCTTTGCAAGAAAAATATAAACGGATTACCGATGAGCAGGTTAGGTATACGACTTATATGGCTTCTGATGCTGAAACTTTATTGGTGGCGTACGGAACATCCGCCCGGGTTGCACAGGCTGCAATTGATATGGCAAGGGAAAGGGGACTAAAGGCCGGTTTATTTAGGCCTGTCAGCCTATGGCCTTTCCCATATGATGATCTAAAAACCATAGCCTTAGGAAGCAGGCGGGTATTAACTGTTGAAATGAGTCACGGGCAGATGATTGAAGACGTCCGCCTTGCAATACTGGGCGGCAGACCAATCCATTTTTATTGTCGCACAGGCGGGATGACCCCAACTCCCAGAGAAGTCCTGAATGAAATCGAAAGAATTGTAGAGGAGGGGATATAGCAAATGAGACAGGTATTTGGAAGGCCGAAGTCACTGACAGATGCCCCTACCCATTATTGCCCGGGATGCTCCCATGGTATTATCCATCGTTTAATAGCTGAAGTCATTGATGAACTCGATGTGCGTGAAAATACAGTTGGGATTGCGCCTGTTGGATGCGGTGTGCTGGCATATGATTATTTCGATTGTGATTTTGTGGAAGCTTCGCATGGCAGGGCGCCTGCGGTAGCAACAGGAATCAAAAGAACTGTTCCTGATTCTGTCGTTTTTTGCTACCAAGGAGACGGTGATTTGGCATCGATTGGTGCAGCCGAAATTATCCACGCCGCAACCAGAGGCGAGAAAATAACCGTGGTTTTTGTTAATAACGCAACCTATGGAATGACTGGCGGACAGATGGCGCCTACAACACTTTTAGGACAAAAAACAACGACTTCCCCAAGGGGCAGGGATGCGGGGAGTGCTGGTTACCCTATAAGAGTCGCAGAGCTTCTGTCGTCATTGTCAGGCGTTGCATATATTTCACGGGTCTCCGTTACGAGCCCTGCCAATGTTATTAAAGCTAAGCGAGCCTTAAAAGAAGCGTTTAAAGTACAAATAAACAAAAAAGGGTTCAGTCTTGTGGAATTCCTCTCCACTTGCCCTATTAATTGGGGTATGTCTCCGCTTGAAGCAATGAAATGGGTAGATGAAAAAATGAGTGTTTATTATCCACTTGGGGATTACACCCAGGTTCCGGAGGTGAGCCGATAATGCAGGAAGAAATAATTTTTGCGGGATTCGGCGGGCAAGGTGTAATGCTCCTTGGGCGGCTGGTAACATATGCAGGGATGATGGAAGGGGCAAACGTGAGCTGGATGCCTTCCTATGGACCTGAAATGAGGGGAGGTACTGCCAATTGTCAAGTGGTAGTGTCCTCTAAAAAGGTATCGTCCCCCCTTGTTACTGAACCCACAAGTTTGGTTGCTTTAAATAAACCGTCTTTAGATAAGTTTGCACCATGGGTGAGGCGCGGCGGGTTGATTGTTTATAATTCTTCACTCATTGAATCGCTGCCTGTATGGGATAATGTAAGAGTTTTGGCTGTTCCCGCTAATGATATTGCAAATGAACTTGGAGACTTGCGCATCGCTAATATGGTGGCATTAGGAGCCTACCTTGCTGCAACCAAAGTGGTAGCAGGTGATACAGTGCTTGACGCTTTAAAGAAAGTATTACCTGAGAGGCATCATGGTCTTATTCCCCTCAATCGGCAGGCTCTCGCCTGCGGCGAAGCTATCGGGGCACAGTAAGTTCTGTCGCTCGTTCCTGGGGAGTATCAATGCCTATATGGCCACCGATACTTCCCTGTCTTTCACCTTCAATTAATATCTGACAACGGGTAATACCAGGAAATTCGGTAAGTGTGTTAACTATTGATCCCACAAGTAATGCCTCGTTCCAGCTGCCACCTACAAAATTAGTGATAAGTTCCTGGCTGAAATCTATAATAGCCAGATCATCTTTTACTTCGAGACTCCTGACTTTGGTTCCTTGCGGAATGGTCCTCTCCAACCCACTTTCAGGTGACGGTCCCCTTATAAGAGCATCTAATGAGCCTCTCATAGGTTCAACATCAACCGGGATTCTTTGCCTTACAGGAACCAAGTATGATTCTGTTGCTGTGCTTTTTACATAATATACTGTAACTTCAGGACCTAATGGGGATTCTTCTGGGACCTCCATTTCTGAGATTCGCCTGGATAAAGTAATAAGATCCTCAAAAGCCCTGTCTAAGGCTCTTTCTATCGATGACATATTCCGCGACAATCTCAATGATATACCTATTGACCATCCTGCCAAAATTAATGCCGCCAATACTGCTATCCAAAAGTGCCATTTTTGCACTGGTATTCCCCCTCAGATTATCAATGACTATGATGTCCCCGGTATGGGAAAGATATTCCGGGCAAGCCCGGGGTCAGCTGTTTTTTTCCTTTATTCAAACTATACGACAAGATATACGATTTCCCTGTTAAAAGTGATATGAGTTACCATGTAACTTTGATTTTAATGATATTGAAGGGGGGCTGTGTATATGATAAGGGCCAGAAGTGGCTTTGTCACATCAGTAAGACAACTGCCTTCAGGTGTTTTGGAAGTGAATGTGGTATGCGAAGGGAGGGGGGAGGCTGCTATATGCTATCCGGAATTGACCGGCCCTGTTGTGCCAGGTGATTCTGTAATCCTAAATACAAATGCTTTAGAACTCAGGCTCGGTACAGGGGGATATCATTTTGTTATGTGGGTGGAAGGCAGGGAATGTTGGGGTGATATAAACAAGCCGGGACATATTATCAAGGCACGGTACACTCCGTTCCAGGTCCGTTGTTTCACTGCTGAAGAAGAAGTTAGTGATTATCATAAAATACTGAAATATCTTTCATCAATCCACGGATTACCTGTTGTTGTCTGTGAACTCCATAGTATGATTGCCCCTGCGGCAGCCGGAATAAAGGAAATTGCAGGGGATGAAATAAAGGTCGTATATATAATGACTGACGGCGGAGGGTTACCTGTCATGTTCAGTAAGCTAGTATCAGATTTGCGTGACAGAACCTTAATTGATACAGTAATTACTTGTGGACATGCATTCGGGGGGGACTTTGATACTATTAACGTGTATTCTGCATTGTGTGTAGCAAAAGAATGTGCCCAGGCTGATGTAGTAATTATCTCTATGGGGCCGGGGCAAGTCGGAACAGGCACAATGTATGGGTTTTCCGGTATTGAGCAGGGTCAGGTTATTAATGCAGTATACTCCCTTGGTGGTACCCCAATTCTGGTTCCGCGGATTAGCTTTTCTGAAACTCGTAAAAGACATTTCGGAGTGAGCCATCATACCATGACTGTTTTAGAAAAAGTGGTGTTGGTTCCCTGCATAATAGTCCTTCCAGAGATCTCTCTGGGTAAATGGGCCTTTATTAAACAGTGTTTGAACCCGGTAATGTTAGATAAACGGCGAATCCTTATCACGGAAGGGGGAATACCTGCCATTGAAAGGCTCCAGAGGGATGGAATTAATGTTACTACAATGGGGAGAACCGTTCGGGAGGATCCGGAATTCTTTCTTTCCCCCGGTGCTGCCGGTGTTTTTGCAGGAAAGCTTGCGTTGGAAATGAGGGCTTCCGTTTAATTCGTAGGAACTAAGAAGATCCCCTACCGTCCTATAAGTCTTGGAAAGGTTCTTGAGGGTTTGTTGTATCTCCAGGGGCTTCCCGTAGATATAAAAAGAATTCGGTGAAAATGTTATTTTCATAAAAGGGCATCCTCCTTTTCACGGTGTATATGGTATGCGGGAACATCAGATGTTATTCCTAATTTGGTTAAAATAAGACAGGGAGGGGAAATTATTGGATTATCCTGAATTACAGGAAACAAGGATCGAGTCAAATACAATTTATCGGGGGAAAATAGTTAATCTCCACGTTGATAATGTAAAAATGCCTTCCGGAAACATAAGCATAAGGGAGGTAGTGGAACACCCTGGGAGTGTAGGCATTATACCTATTGATAATAATGGGGATATTATATTAATAAGGCAGTTCAGGTATCCTGTAAACGAGGTGCTATGGGAGATCCCGGCAGGCAAGTTAGATCCCGGAGAGGCACCGGAAGATTGTGCAAGGCGTGAGCTTGAAGAGGAAACATCATATTTGGCAAGACATCTCGAAAAAATCATGTCGTTCTATACCTCGCCTGGGTTTTCCAGTGAGGTATTACATTTATTTATCGGGACAGATCTTGTACCGGGAACCAGTAAACCGGATACTGATGAGAATATAAAAACCTATCGCTTGTCATGGGAAAAAATAAAGATAATGATGGAGGCCGGCAAGATCCGCGATGCCAAGACTTTGCTGGGATTAGCTGCAGTTGCTTTGAGGGGGACTTTTCAATGACTGAATATTACGTTGATTTACATGTTCATATAGGCTGCGATAGCCGGGGGCGACCGATAAAAGTATCAGGTTCAAGGAAGTTAACTTTTGAAAACATAGCAAAAGAATGTTTCTATAGGAAGGGCATAGATATCGTGGGAATTGCAGACGCAGCTTCACCCGGGGTTATCGATGATATAGAGGATCTCATCAACTCCGGAGAAATGAAGGAAATTGTGGGAGGGGGAATCGGCTACAAGGACAGAGTTGTTATTCTGTTGGCTTGTGAAGTAGAGACTTCAGAGAAGGGAAGGGGCCGTTCCCACCATTTAATTCTTCTTAGGACTCTCGATCTTGCAAAAGCCTTTTCCCGGCAATTGGAAAAGTGTGTATCTAATGTGTTTTTTAGCACTCCTACCTGTACAATGCCGGCAAAAGATCTTTACAGGCTAGCTATAGATACTGGTGGTATTCCATTCCCAGCCCATGCTTTTTCACCATACAAGAGTATATATGGAAATTGTGTGAGAAGGCTGGATCATGCATTTCCCCGCGATATTCTGGAATTTATCCCTGCTATTGAATTAGGTCTTTCCGCAGATACAAATTTAGCTGATACTATTTCTGAACTTAAAGACTATACATTCCTCTCAAATTCCGATGCACATTCACTTCCGAAGATTGGGCGGGAATACAATGTTATGCTCCTGGAAAATCCATCATTTGATGAGGTAATGAAAGCCTTAAGGAGAAAGGACGGTAGGAAAGTATCAGTCAATTATGGGCTTGATCCTAAACTTGGGAAGTATCATAGGACTTACTGTCACCGTTGTGATAGAACATTTCAAGATAAATTACCTCCTATTCTCGCATGCCCTCAATGTAATAATACCTCTGTTGTAAGGGGGGTTCTTGACAGAATTATGGACATTCAGGATTACCCTGATCCTAAATACCCATCACACAGGCCCCCTTACAAATATCAGGTACCCTTGGAATTTGTACCTGGGCTAGGCCCTAAATCCATAGATAAGTTAATAATGGAATTCGGCAGTGAAATGGCTGTCCTCCATACCGCAGTTGAGGAGGAGTTAGCAAAAGTCGTCGGAAATAAAGCGGCAAGTTTAATAGTTGAAGCACGCGAAGGGACGCTCCCGCTTATTGCAGGGGGAGGAGGGCACTATGGAAAGGCCGCATTAAATAAAAAATAAATAACTACCTTACGTATATCAGGGGTTCCACCCAGGCAAGAAATTGTATGCATCCAGGCTGTACGCATAATACATAAGCAATGGACATACATATGAGAGGAAGTGGATTTAAGGAGAGGCCGGAATGCATCACCGTACAGAACTGATTTCAGTATTAGGCAACTATATCAGAAAACACATGCTAATGTATGTAATTATTATTACAATGCTGGTGATGGGTACAATCTTCGGGGCAATAGCAGCAAAGATTCTTCCGGAAAATGAGAAAGCCGGGCTCTTCCAGGATCTTATCGGTTTTTTCAGTGCTCTTGGCAGTACTACACAGACATCTGCTGTTTCAGCCTCACATCAAGGTTTCTTCGGTAATCTTAAGACAGTCCTCATAGGGTGGATCCTGGGCCTTTCCGTGATAGGTGCCCCAGGGATAGGTGTTCTCGTGTTTTTAAGGGGTTTTATTATTGGGTTTACAGTTGGGTTTCTAATTTTGCAAATGTCAGGTAAGGGTATCATTCTTGCTATAATATCAATTTTGCCGCAAAATATATTTATAATCCCGGCATTGATTTTCTCATGTGAGTCTTCACTTGCTTTTTCAAAGGCTGTGATTAAAAATCGATTAAGGAACATGCGGGAGCCCCTTTATCCTCGATTTATGCTTTCATGTATCGCAGTAATATGTAGTATAGCCTTGCTTGGTATTGCTTCTATCGTAGAAGGTTTTATAACACCAGTTTTTATCCAGTTGGTTTCAAGGCACATGTAATTGCAGACAAAGTGGGGTCATGTTAAACTGGTTTACAGGGGTAGATTAACTTGACCCGGATAGATGAATTTCTTGCATACCTCAGCATTGAACGGGGCCTTGCCGACAATACCTTAGAATCATACGGGAGGGATATATCCCAATTCGAAGAATTTATCGGTGGCACTTTCAATACCCGGTTGGAGGATGCAACCGAGAATATTATTATGTCTTACATAAAAGCCATGAAAGATCAAGGGAAGGCAACTTCCAGTATTTCAAGGACAATTTCTTCAATCCGCGGCTTTTATAGTTTTATATTTGACGAAGGCTTAACAGAACATAATCCCGCAGCTGATATCCTATGTCCCAAACGGGAGAGGACTTTGCCTCAGATCCTGAACTCTGATGAAGTTATTGCACTTCTAGAAGCCCCAACAACTCATACTCCTTCAGGTATTCGGGATCGGGCCATGTTAGAGACAATGTACGCCACAGGGATGCGTGTATCGGAATTGGTTTCGCTAAATCTTGGGGATATTGATACTTATATGGGTTATGTTAAATGTATAGGTAAAGGATCTAAAGAAAGAATTATCCCTATGGGTCAGATCGCCTCTATGTGGGTAGAAACCTACCTACGGTTAGCAAGGCCCAAAATGCTGAAAGGCAGAAGGGGAAAGGCAATATTTTTAAATTATCGCGGGAAGAGATTAACCAGGCAGGGTTTTTGGAAAATCACTAAGGCCTATGCTAAGAAAGTCGGTATTTCAAAGCATGTAACCCCACACATTCTCCGTCATTGTTTTGCTACACACCTCCTGGAAAACGGTGCGGATTTAAGGTCTGTCCAGGAGATGTTGGGGCATTCGGATATTGCCACAACGGAAATATATACTCACCTTACTAAGGGAAAATTAAAGGAAATATATGATAGAACGCACCCACGTGCAGGGCGGGGAAAGTAGGGAGTGCGGTTTGAGAGTCTATGACATTCTCTTAAAGAAGAGGCAAGGCCGTGAACTGTCCAAAGATGAAATCGATTTTATGATCGCCGGATTTACTGCGGGGGATATACCGGATTATCAAATGTCTGCCTGGTTGATGGCTATATTCTTCCAAGGAATGAGTTCGAAAGAAGCGTATAACATGACGAAGGCTATGACATATTCCGGTGAAACCCCGGATTTCTTGGGGATCGGAGGAATAAAAGTTGATAAACACAGTACAGGCGGGGTAGGGGATAAAACCACCTTGGTTCTTGCACCACTTGTAGCAGCTTGTGGCGTTCAAACGGTGAAGATGTCAGGTCGTGGTCTAGGGCATACAGGTGGTACTTTAGACAAGCTGGAATCTATACCCGGTTTCAGGACGAACCTGTCAAAAGAGGAATTCCTGGAATGCATTAATACGGTAGGAATTGTCATTATGGGTCAGACTGATTCCATGGTGCCGGCTGACAGAAAGATATATGCACTCAGAGATGTTACCGCTACAGCTGATAGTGTACCGCTGATAGCAGCCAGTATTTGCAGTAAAAAATTAGCGTTTGGTGCGGATATCATTGTTTTTGATGTAAAAGTCGGCAAGGGTGCATTCATGAAGTCAAAAAGAGATGCTTTACGCCTGGCCGAATTAATGGTAGGTATTATAACAAAGGAGGGGAAACAGGGGGCCGCAGTAATCAGTGATATGAACCAACCCTTGGGCCATGCCGTAGGCAACTCCCTTGAGGTAATGGAAGCTTTAGATGTCCTGCGCGGTAAGGGGCCGGAGGATCTGAAATCCCTGTGCATATCCTTAGGAGCACTTACGCTCCTTTTGGCAGGCAAGGCCGAAACTCCCGAAGAAGCGGAATTAACCTTGTTAAATGCACTGGAAGCCGGTGCTGCGTTAAATAAGTTTGCTGATTTTATAACTGCCCAAGGCGGTGATATAAGAGTTATTGAAACACCGACTGCCATTCTCCCTATTGCTAAGTATCAAAAGGAGATTCTAAGTACCCGATCAGGATATATTACTGAAGTTGACGCAGAAAGGATAGGAATGGCCTCCTTTATCCTGGGTGCAGGCCGCAGAACGAAGGATGATATTATAGACCCTTCCGTCGGTGTCATAGTTCATAAAAAGATCGGAGATAAAATTGAACAAGGTGAACCTTTGGTGACGCTTTATACGAACAAACAGGATACATTTGAATCCGTTGCCCGGCTTATAATGGAGTCATATAAATTTTCTGAAGATAGGCCTGATATTCCCGGGCTTATAAAACAAGTTGTAAGAGGCTAAACAATCAAGGCGTATTCAGTGCCTGCTTTCACCCTCCTTATGTTTCAGATAATTGGGGTATATTGATTTGCCTAAATGAATATATACGTGTACAGATGCTGATTCTGTATTAGCCGAAGCGGGGAGGGGATAAAAGTGCGTACAAGGCGTGACGTACCAAAAATTTTCTTTATTATAATTAACTTTATTTTCGCTTGCTTGTTCTACTCTTTGGTAACCTATATGTCTCCGCCAGTAAAGGCACAAACCACGTCTCCGACCCCAAGTACCCCCATTACCGCTGAATCTGCCTTACTTATAGAATCAACTTCAGGTACTGTGCTTTTTCAAAAAGATGCAGACAAGCAGCTTCCACCTGCCAGTATTACAAAAATTATGACTATGCTTTTAGTAATGGAGGAAATATCCCAAGGTAGGCTTGATTACAATGATATGGTAGTTACCAGTGAAAGAGCAATGAGTATGGGAGGATCCCAGATTTGGTTAGAAATTGGGGAGGAAATGTCCCTGGAAAACCTTATGAAGGCAATTGCTATTGTTTCAGCAAACGATGCCAGTGTTGCAGTGGCTGAACATATTGCCGGAAGTGAAGAAGCCTTTGCTGCTATGATGAATAAACGCGCAAAGGAGCTGGGGATGACGAGAACTAACTTTGTCAATTCTTCAGGGTTACCCCACCCTGATCATTATTCGACTGCAAGGGATATCGCCCTCATGTCCAGGGAATTATTACGTCACCCTAGGGTACATCAATGGTTTACCACTTGGATCGATTATGTCCGTGACGGAAAGAACATCCTCGTTAATACAAACCGTCTTATTAAGTCGTATGACGGAGTTGATGGATTGAAGACAGGGTTTACCGAAGAAGCCGGGTATTGCCTAGCGGCAACTGTGGAAAGAGACAATTTAAGGTTAATTTCCGTTGTACTTAAAGCCCCGGATTCAACTGTACGATTTAAAGAGTCTTCAGCATTACTGGATTTTGGGTTTAGACATTTCTCCGGTATTGAACTGGCTAAGGAAGGTCAGATTATTGCTGAAGTGGAGGTTACCCGGGGGGCCGTGGATAAGGTAGAAATAATTACAGAGAACCGGCTTGTTGCTATTGTGCCCCGGGGTAAGGAAAAGACTGTAAGACATGATATTATGTTACCGACTAAATTGGATGCACCTGTTATTAAGGATCAAAAATACGGCGAACTGGTTGCATTGGCTGAAGGCGATTCAATTGTAGGAAAAGTTAATTTAGTGGCTTCTCAGGATGTACCCGGCGGCAATATCTTCAGGGTGGTATTCCGTATTGCCGGAAACCTTTTTCGTTCTTTATTCAGAACAGGCACGGACTGAATTTAAAATCCTCCTTGGCCTCGTAATTTTGTAAGGCTATTCCCTGTTTTCAAAATCTTTAGAAGGACTACGCCAAAAATCGGAGAATAGAATTGAGACAGGATCAGGGAAGGAGGCCTGTGGATGAAGGTGAAAACCAGAATTGTCGGCAATGTTCTGGTAGTCAATGTTTTAGGTGAATTGGATTTAAATACAGCACCGAACTTCCGCAGTGCAATTGAGAAAGAGCTTGGCCCGAATCCTGATATAACGGATATCCTCCTCATAATGAAGGATATCACCTTCATGGACAGCTCAGGCTTAGGAGTAATTCTAGGCAGTCATAAAAGGCTCAATGCCTATGGAGGGGAAATCATCATAGCGGCCCCCTCGCCACAAGTAAGAAAAGTATTTGAATTGTCAGGTTTGATTAGGGTCATCTCTGTCTATGGTACGGAAGATGAGGCATGGGCCAAGGTTGTGGGGGTGTAAGCCTATGGATATTAAAAATTATGTAACTCTTGAATTTCCCGCAGTCCCCGAAAATGTAGAATTTGCCAGGGTGACAATTGCGTGCTTTGCATCACAAATTCACTCATTTACTTTAGAAGAAATTGATGATATTAAATTAGTAGTTTCAGAGGCAATATCCAACACTGTGCTCCATAGTTATGACGATGACAAGGGTATTATCAGGTTGTCGGCCACAAGAAACGATAACATCCTTACTGTCACAGTCCAGGATTTCGGTAAAGGAATAGCGGATATAAATCAAGCAAAAACACCGGCTTTTACTACGGATCCCCAAAGGATGGGTATGGGATTTACAATTATGGAAGCACTGGCAGATGAATTACATATATTCTCCGCCCCTGGGGAGGGGGTTAAAGTTACTATGAAAAAATTGGCTCATGGGGCGGGGAAGGACAGTGATGGACGAGAAGTATAGCCGGATTCAATTTCCAACTGCTCCGCTTCTTACCGATGAAGAAGTGTATGAGCTGAAAAAACGTATCCGTGCCGGAGATAACAGTGCGCGGAATGAATTGGTTTCACGGAATTTGCGCCTGGTGATGAGTGTGGTAAACAGGTTTTCCCGCGAAGCTGATGATAAAGAGGATTTATTTCAAGTAGGGTGTATCGGCCTTTTAAAGGCGGTGGATCGGTTTGATGAATCATACGGGAACCGCTTTTCGACTTATGCCGTCCCTGTTATTCTTGGTACGATTCGTGAACATCTCCGCTCTTCAAGTTATCTTAAGATAGGGCGGACACTGAGGGACAGGGCTTTAAGGGTTAAAGAAGCCCTAGACATTCTAAGAATTGAAACCGGGCGGGAACCAAGTATTAATGAGATTTCTGATAAGACCGGATTATCCGGAGAGGAAATTATCGAAGCCCAAGGTAGTCTAAAATCTGTTGTCTCTCTTTCTGAGCCCCTTTCCGCTGATGACTCCATTCATATTAAAGATAAAATAGCTTCCCCTTCTTCCACAGATGACAGGCTGGATTCTATTGCACTCCGGCAAGCTATGGAATTATTGGATTCCACTGAGCGTGCAGTAATTGAGATGAGGTTTTTCGATGATCTCAAACAAGTGCAAGTTGCAGAACAGCTTGGTATTTCCCAACCTCAGGTAAGTAAAATCGAAAAACACGCATTAAAACGCTTACGCAGTAAGCTTTATGTTATTTAGCATTAAATATGGTATCACTTTATATTTTTCATGATTTTACTGAGGAATTAAACCTGTATTACATGCACATAATTAGAGAAGAGAAAGGGGGCATGAAAGATGCCGGTGGTTAAAGTAGTGGAACTATTAGGTGAATCAGAGACGAGTTGGGAGCATGCAATACAGGAGGCTGTCAGTACAGCATCGGAGACTATTCGAAATATTTCGGGGATTGAAGTTCTGAATATGACTGCATCCATAGAAAATGGTAAAATCTCGAAATATAAGGCGAATATGAATGTAGCCTTTTCAGTAGACGACACCTAAGTACAGCATTGTTAACTCCGGGCTGGGGGGTATATTTACAAGGTGCCATCAAAAAAGGCTGGACAAAAGATGAAAAAAATGCCCAAAACTGCACAGGCGGCCCAACATCAAAAGCGGGAGCAAAGAGCTTACAAGCAATTAGTAGCTGAGAAACAGCGGAAACCCCTGTATTTTAAAAACTTTATTGTTGCTTTTGTCGCAGGTGGGGTAGTTTGCACAATGGGACAAGCTATCTTAGCTTTTTTTATGAAGCAGGGACTGGATATAAATGCTGCTGCTGCCCCTACCCTTGCAGTCATAATTTTATTTGGCATTATTTTGACTGCATTTGGAATTTATGATGAGTTTGCGCAATTTGCCGGTGCAGGTGCTGCGGTGCCTATCACAGGGTTTGCTAACACAATTACCGCTGCAGCCATCGATTTTAAGCGCGAAGGTTGGGTTTTCGGGATGGGTGCCAAGATGTTTATTGTTGCGGGCCCTGTAATAGTATACGGTATTCTAAGCGGAGTGTTTGCTGCATTTATCAAATTCATTATTTGGTCGTAGTCAGATTAGAAAGGATATTATCACGTGGCATCAAAAAAAATCGGAAAGGCAACTGTGAAATTCACGAATCCCCCCTTTATTATAGGAACAGGGACTGTAGTAGGGCCTATGGAAGGAAAGGGCCCTTTGGCTAAAGGATTTGATGTGGTATTACCGGATTTGGCTTGTGGTGAAAAGACTCCTGAAAAAAGTGAAAGAAAACTCCTGGAACAGGCTGCCAATATTGCCATAGAGCGCTCCGGTGTTGAAAAAAATATGATTGATTATTATATTGCGGGGGATCTTTTA
Organism: Bacillota bacterium; assembly: GCA_012689375.1. Taxonomy (GTDB): domain Bacteria; phylum Bacillota; class SHA-98; order UBA4971; family UBA4971; genus UBA4971. The sequence goes on from JAAZLO010000017.1 coordinate 14,362, forward strand.
AATCAGATTATCTCAGCAGGCTTTTCCGCAAGACAGTTGGCAATACCGTTTTTCGGCGTATATGGCGCGTGCTCTACATGTGCGATGGGTGCAACCCTTGGAAGTATGATTATAGACGGCGGGTTTAGCGATTATATCCTTATAGGGTGTTCAAGCCATTATCAAGCAGCGGAACGTCAGTTTAGACATCCGATAGAACTTAACGTTAAACATAAGGCTATTTCCCAATATACTGTGACCGGTGCAGGTGCTTTAGTCCTTTCTTCATCCGGAAAGGGACCAAGGCTGACATGGGCTACAACAGGTAAGGTAATAGATCTGGGTATAAAAGATCCGTGCAATCTCGGTGCGGCTATGGCTCCGGCCGCTGCAGATACGTTTGTTAGATATATGATCGATACCGGATCTACCCCTGATATGTTTGATCTAGTTCTCACAGGGGATCTAGGAAACCTCGGAAGTGAACTTTTTAAGGAACTGGTAAAGGATGCAGGCTACGCCGTAGGAAATAACTATAACGATTGTGGCCTAATGATCTTTGATACAAAGACTCAGCAGGTAGGCGCAGGTGGTAGCGGGTGTGCATGTCCTGCCGTTGTTATGTTGGGTCCGATATTTGGAAAGCTTGAAGATGGGACTCTGAAAAAAGTCCTTCTTGTGGCTACCGGTGCTTTACTAAGCCCTTTAAGTTCACAACAAGGGGAGACCATCCCGGGGATCGGTCATATTATTGTGATTGAGTCATAGAAGGAAGGTTTAGATTGTGGATTATGCTATTGCATTTCTTATCGGAGGGTTAATTTGTGGTTTAGGCCAACTGATATTAGATTCAACAACCCTTGCCCCCGGGCATATGCTTGTATTTTTTACAGTAATTGGAGCTATCGCAGGTGGTTTCGGGTTGTACCAGCCATTCCTTGAGTTTGCAAAAGCAGGTGCACTAATACCGGTTACCGGGTTTGGGGCATCCATTGCCAAAGGCTCTCTTCTGGAGGCAGAGAGAACCGGTATAATCGGACTGTTTACTGGGGCATTTGAATTTACAGGACAAGGATTGGCAGTGGCCGTATTCTTCAGTGTTATAGCTGCACTCTTCTTCAACCCGAAATCCTAAATAAAGCCCATCCTCAGGACAAAACCAGGCACATAAATTGCAGTTTCGGAACATTATGATGTAGGATTATATAGGAAAAGGGTCAAGTTGCAGCTTGCCTGCAAGTGGCTTAAGTAATGGTTCTCTTGACCACCGGTAGCATGCATGCTATTATTTGAAACAAGCTGTTCTTTGGATCAAAATGGGGTAAGCCGGCTTGACGGCTTTGGATGGGAGAGGAAAAATTGGAGCTATATGGGTCTATGCAAATTACGCATGATGGGAAATTAGAAATCGGAGGTTGCCGTGTTACTGATCTCGCAAAAGACTTTGGTACTCCCCTTTATATTATGGATGAGGAGTTAATCCGTACTAAATGCCGTGAAATAAAAGCATCACTTGCGAAAAACTATCCAAAGACCTTTGTGGCATATGCAAGTAAGGCCTTTTGTAATCTTGCCATATACAGGCTCGTTATTGAAGAATCCTTAGGCGTTGATGTATGTTCTGGAGGGGAGCTGTTTACGGCACTTGAAGCCGGGGTTCCTCGGGAAGGAATATTATTTCATGGGAATTGCAAAACCCCCCAGGAAATTGAAATGGGTGTCAGAGTCAATGTGGGGCGGTTTGTTATCGATAACCTCAACGAACTCGATTTGGTTTCCAAAGCAGCACGGAAATTCAGAAAAAGGGTACATATCCAAATCCGCCTTAACCCGGGAGTAGAAGCATGTACACATGATTATATTAAGACAGGTATGGTAGATTCCAAGTTTGGTCTTGGAATAGCTGATGGGCAAGCTATGAAAGGGGTAGAACAGGCCTTGGCCTCGGAATATCTTATTCTTGAGGGTATTCACAGCCATATAGGCTCCCAGATATTCAATATCGAACCCTATATATTAACAACCCGGCTTCTTATGGATTTTATGGGGGATGTTAAGGAGAAATATGGATATACCCTAAATGAAATCAATCTGGGAGGCGGTTTCGGTATCAAATACAAAACAACGGATACACCACTGTCTCTTGATGAATTCAGCAAAAAGGTATCTCAAGTTGTCAGGGAGTCATGTCATACTCAAAACCTGGATCTCCCTTGTATTATGGTAGAGCCCGGGCGATATATTGTAGGGGAGGCAGGCACTACTTTATATACTGTTTATTCAATTAAGGATATACCGGAAATTCGAAAATATATTGTGGTGGACGGTGGTATGTCCGAGAACCCCAGAGTTTCGCTTTATCAGGCTGAATACGAGGCTTTGCTGGCAAACAGGGCATCTGAGAATCCTACCGAAACAGTATCTGTAGCGGGTAAGCATTGTGAAGAAGGGGATATGTTGGTTACTGATATTAAATTGCCGAAAATAAAAGTCGGTGATTTATTGGCCGTATTTACTACAGGGGCTTATCATTATTCCATGGCAAGCAACTATAATAGATACCCCCGGCCGGCTGTGGTATTTGTAAAATCAGGTTTGGCCGATATTGTTGTAGAAAGGGAGAGCTATGCGGATCTTATTGCTCATGATAGGATACCAGCGGCCTTGGCTATGACTGATGCAAAGAAAGTCTGCCCTCTTCGGTAACGTTCACCCTGTATAATATTTATACCTATCTATGATGCAGGAGGGAATATATGGCTAACTTGTCTACTATGCTCCTGACACTACCTATAATATTGTTATCCCTTACAGTTCATGAATATGCCCATGCTGCAACAGCTAACGCGTTAGGGGATCCGACTCCCCGTTGGGAGGGGCGGCTTACCCTTAATCCCTTAGCACATTTAGATCTTTTCGGTACTCTGGCATTAATAATTACAAGAAGATTCGGATGGGCAAAACCTGTGCCTATCAATCCTTCATATTTTAAAAATTGGCGTAACGGAATGGCCATGGTGGGGGTGGCGGGCCCCCTTTCTAATATTGCCTTAGCCTTTCTGTTTACTTTGCCTTATAGGCTAGGCGTGCGTGTACCATACTACCTTGATTTTCTTCTCTATTATGCAATTATTATTAATCTGGGACTTGCATCATTTAATCTTATTCCGATACCCCCTTTAGACGGTTCCAGACTACTTTTAGTGTTTCTAAAGGGTAGAAATCTGTATATCTATAGACAATTGGAGCAGTACGGCCATTTTATTTTATTGCTTTTGATTTTTACCGGGGCTACATCTACCATTATGTTGCCTATTATGAGGTTCTTATCCTTTCTTATTTCAGGCCGGCGGCTTTTTTAGGGAATGGAGGCAAAAGAATGTCGAAACCAAGAATATTCAGTGGCATGAGGCCCACAGGAAAACTCCATTTAGGAAATCTCCTGGGTGCACTTGATAATTGGGTCCGATTGCAGGATGATTACGAGTGTGTCTTTGCGGTTGTAGATTGGCATGCCCTTACTACAGGATATGAAGATACTGATGAGATTCGGGAGAATACGGAAAATCTGGTTATCGACTATCTGTCAGCCGGAATAGACCCTGAAAAGAGCCTGATAATTAAACAGTCAGATGTTAAACAACACGCCGAATTGTCTCTTTTACTTTCCATGATTACACCATTATCATGGTTGGAAAGATGCCCCACTTATAAGGAACAGCTTAGGGAACTTGAGGGAAAGGAAATTATGACTTACGGGTTTTTAGGATACCCTGTGCTCATGGCTGCTGATATCTTAGTTTATAAGGCGCAAGTTGTACCTGTCGGGGAAGATCAGTTGCCCCACCTTGAACTCACAAGGGAAATTGTGAGGCGCTTTAATCATCTTTATAAACCTATCCTTCCGGAACCCCAGGCAAGGCTTAACGATGTTGTCCTGCTTCCCGGTACTGACGGGAAAAAGATGAGTAAAAGTTACAAAAATATTATTGAGATATCAGCGACTCCCGATGAAATTAACAGTATTGTATCAGGTATGGTTACAGATCCCAGGCGGGCACGGCGAAACGATCCCGGCAACCCTGAGGTTTGTCCAGTATATGCATTCCATAGGGTTTTTTCCAAACCACATCTGGAAGATATCAGAGTCGGGTGCTCTGAGGCGGGCATAGGGTGTGTTGAATGCAAACAAAAGCTGGCCGAAACATTGAATGAATACTTAGAGCCGATTCGCCAAAGAAGAGAGGCCATTCTAAAGAAACCTGGGTTTGTCCGTGAAATCCTTGAGCAAGGGGCAAAAAGAGCCGGAATAATTGCAGAGGCAACCCTAGAGGAAATTAGGCAGGCGATGAAGATTTGATTGATTTCTCTGATAATCCCCAGGGACTTATCAAAAACCTTGAAAGCTTGGCAAAAGCTATAGAAAGGGGTGAAACAGAGCCTGCTTCTATTTCTGTACATGATATTTTAGTAGACTCAATCCACGGGGTGGATCGTATCTTAGGCGAGCCGGATTTGGATTATATTGGGGATTTTATAACAGCTGCTGCCGCTGTTATAAAAGCAAAAGCCCACAAGCTTTTACCTCCTGATGAATATGAAGACGATAATGTTGAAAATACAGAAGAATCGGAGCTGTTCCTTTCACAGGATTCAGATAAGGAATGGTCCAACGAGGAATTGTTGGCGCATCTCATGGAGTACCGGATATTTCAGGATGCTGTTGAGGAATTGGCCAGGCGTGATAAGGCCTGGCGCGATGTTTTTCCCGGCAGTGACTCTCATAAGGTAAGCAAGGAAATACCTATGGCACCCAATAAAATGGGGATTCCTGATCTCCTTTCTGCTTTAAAAGATATTCTGATGGATGCCCCCCGGGAGGAATTTTACTATGTACCCCGGGATGAACTCAATCTTGAAAGGAGCATAAACCATATACGTTCCTGTATTAAGGGAAAAGGTGAGGCAGTGTTTTGTGAGCTCTTTTTTCATCCTATTACACGTGCAGGAGTAATAGGGGTTTTTCTTGCGCTTCTTGAACTTATTCGGCTTGGGGAAATAATTGTTCACCAGGATCAGCAGTTTGGTGAAATTATAGTAACTTTTGCCCTGGAGGAACAGGGTAATGGAATATAAAGAGGCAAAGGCACTAATTGAGGCTCTGATTTTTGCATCACCGAATCCGATTTCAAAAAACCGTATAGAAAAAATTACAGGCTTAGATCCGAAAACAATAGAATCCGTAATAAAAAGCATGCAGGAAAGATATATGCAGAGTGATTCAGGAATTCAAATTGTCTTTGTAGCAGGCGGGTATGAAATGACTACAAAGCCTAAATTTGTAAACTATTTATCAAAACTTAATGTTGGGGTTAGACAAACCATATCGCGGCCGGCTTTGGAGACTCTAGCCATAATCGCATATAAGCAGCCGATTACAAAACCTGAACTTGAGAATATCCGTGGCGTAAGAGCAGACAGTGTTCTGAATACTCTCATTGAGCGACATCTTATTAGAGTATCCGGAAGAAAAAGAGCCCCCGGACGACCCGCACTGTATTCCACCACATCAGAATTTCTAAGGTGGTTCGGCCTTTCATCCTTAGATGAGCTTCCGCCCCTCACCGGGGATTCCGCATCTCTTTTCTTGGAATATTAGGTTTAAAATAGGGGAAAATACCTGTATAATTCAGCGGAGTGAGACTTTTGTATGAGGCGGATATTTTTATTTCTCACTCTCGGCACCATAATGTTGGCCTTTGCTGTATTTGTTATACCCATATATGTGGGGGTACAGCTTAATTTCAACCGGGAGCGAACGTTTATTTTAGTCAGGTTTGGAATTATAGGTGGCCTTCTATGGTTTACCGTATATAGGTTTGATGATGCAATCCGGCAAGGATCCGGGATTCAACCTAGGTTTGCAGCGGGTCTTCTTGAAAGTTTTATTAAACATCCTGAAAATATCTTAAAAATTTGTAACAACTTTATAGATAATGCAACCCAGAGTAAATCTCGTCAGAATCAAGTTAAAGACCTGAATAATAAAGCCACATCGGTACAGAAAAGGCTTTTTCGGGCTGCCGCCAGACTGATTTACGAGAAGGGCCTTGATATATTCCATTTCAATGCCCGCCTATATTTTGGTACAGGGGATGCGGCGGGTACTGCAGTAGGTGTTGGGATAATCCACACCTTGATCGGGGTAATTATGGCCGTATCCCAAAAACAAGTGAGATTTCTACGGGAACGTCCCCGGATTACAATAATTCCCCGTTATAATGAAGTTTGCATTAATCTGATGCTCGATGGGACTTTCCGGCTTTGGCCTGCCGATATTATTTTTTCATGGATTTTCGGAAAAGGCTAATGTAAACCTATCATTGTCTGAAAGGAGAGTCAGTATGGCAGATCATCCGATTGATATTCTTATGACGACAACTATGGATAACATAAGAGATATGATTGATGTTAATACCATCCTAGGGGATCCTATAGAGGCTTCTGACGGAACTGTAATTGTACCTGTATCCCGGGTATCTATAGGGTTTGCCGCCGGAGGCAGTGAGTTCCCACCTGAGAAGGAGATCCCGGATGGAAAATCTGGTATTGACAGCATGACAAATGGAGGGGGTATATTCCCGTTTGGCGGAGGGGCTGGTGCAGGGTTTACTATACATCCTGTGGCATTCCTTATTGTGAGCCAAGGGCAGATCAGAGTTTTACCTGTAAAAGGGATTGGTCCTTTAGATAAGTTGATTGATTTTATACCTTCCTTTTTGGAGAAAGCGATTCCTACGGAAAAACAAACAGATACGTAATGATTAATCGTTAAAAGGTCAGGTTGCATCGTTTCGAATAATATCGTAAGATCATCTTAGTATAGAGCAGGCATGTGTTACTTGCATGTTTAAACGGTAAGATAACGAACATTCCCATTGTAATTGGTGGTTTTATTGTGGAAAGGTTGCAGAAAATCCTTGCAAATGCAGGTGTTGCTTCGCGGAGAATGAGTGCGGACATTATTAAAGAGGGCCGGGTTACAGTCGACGGGAAGGTTATATACGAACCGGGTGCGAGGTTTGATCCTTCAGCATGTAAGGTGCGGATTGACGGTAACCCTATAAGTGTAAACAAAAAAAGCGAGAAAATATATATAATGCTTAATAAGCCTATGGGCTATATCTCTACGACCCATGATCCTCGTGGAAGGAAAACAGTTTTGGACCTTATTCCATCTATGGATGCACGGCTTTTTCCTGTAGGAAGACTTGATCGAAATACTGAGGGGCTTCTCCTTCTTACCAATGATGGTCTTGCAACTTATGCCTTAACCCACCCTAAATTCGAGATATACAAAACCTATGTAGCCGTTATAAAAGGAATCCCCGGCGAGGATAGGCTGGACTTACTGCGTAACGGAGTGAGGTTATCGTCCGGGCATTTATCATCCCCTGCTTTTGTACAACTGATGAAAAATATCGGGGATTACGTCACTGTCGAAATTAAAATCCGGGAAGGACGAAAACGTCAAATTCGTGAAATGTTTGATAGTATCGGGCATCCAGTAAAAAATCTTACCAGGACGCATGTGGGTGATTTAACCCTTGGAGACCTGAAGATCGGATCATGGAGACATCTTGTCGCTGCTGAGGAAAGTTGGATTCAGAATATGATATCAAGGTCACGGAAGGAAATATAGATAATAAAGAATATATTATGGATTTAGTATCTGACAAAAAAAAAGAGGATATAGATGGATTGCTATCTAATCTTGAAAGGGTATTCAGTATAGCATTCTATTTGTTTCTTAGTCTCACAATTCTTGGGCAGGTTATTTTAAGTACGCCCGGGGGAAGGTTTGTCTTTAGCAGGATTGAGCGTTTGGAAGGTGTAAGACTTGATAATATCAAGAGACTTGTTTGGGAAGAAGAGGAATCTGCAATGTACGTGTCGAATAGTTTCAGAGCCGATAAAAATAGCATAGGTCCGACTATCGCCATTGACGGGCCTGCAGGTGCGGGGAAAAGCACAATTGCAAAGGCTGTTGCAAAAGCGTTTGGCTTGGCATATGTTAGCACAGGTCTTATCTATCGGGCTTTGACTCTCAAGATGTTACGTCTTGAAGTAGATGTTTCGGAGATTCAGTCTGTGGTGGCACTGACCCAAACAACTAAAATTGAGGTTATACAGGATAAAGGTGAGTGTAGGATTTTACTTGACGGTGAGGATGTAACAGAAGATCTCACAAACCCGGATATTGGTGCCCACGTTTCAAAGGTGGCCGAAATTTCAGGTGTAAGGGCTGCTCTTTTAGATATTCAGCGGGATATAGGTAATAAGGGCAGCGTAGTGATGGAAGGAAGGGATATCGGAACTGTTGTAATGCCTAACGCGGACGTGAAGATATTCCTTGTGGCGGATTTTAATGAGCGTGTGCGAAGACGAGTAATCCAAGCTCGTGAACAGGGATATAAAGTGATGGAAGAGACTATTATCAGCGAAATTATGCATAGGGATAAAGTTGACAGTGGGCGGACAGTCGCCCCCCTTAGGCCGGCTCCCGATTCTGTTACTATTGATACTACAGGAAAAGCCCCTGATGAAACTGTTAACGAAGTGGCTAGTGTCATTCGCTTAATGCTTTCAAGGGATCGGAATGCCGGGAATTTACCGAAAGGCAAGGGAAGGTCGCCTTGTTCTACGTAGTTGCCAGGGCAATTCTCAGATTAGTGCTGGGAATTGCCTTTAATATAAAAGTGGAAGGAAAAGAGAATGTCCCCCCGGAAGGTGGAGTAATTTTGGCAGCAAACCATTCAAGTATGCTTGATCCTTTGCTGGTAGGGTGTGCTATAAGCAGACCTATCCGGTTTATGGCAAAGCGTGAGCTGTTTGAAAACCCCTTTCTGGCATTGATAGTGCCTAACTTAGGCGCTTTTCCCGTCAAGCGTGGGAAGAACGATAAAGGTGCCTTTCACCAAGCACTCAACATAGTTAAAGGCGATCAGGTTTTGGGGATGTTTCCCGAAGGAACCAGGAGTTCTGACGGCAGATTGCAAAAGGCATATTCAGGTGTGGCGGTTTTAGCAGAAAAAACCGGTGCCTGCGTAGTACCGGTTGGAATTGTCGGTGTAGGCAGGGGTATACGTAAAAGTACTTTTCCCCCAAAAAGAAGGCATATTTACATTAGCTTTGGTAAACCGATTGTCCCTAGCGAGGTGCATTCCAGGATTTCCGCTAATCAGGATTCTATCGGATTAAAGGAAGCAATTACAGGCCTTATGATGGATGAGATTAAAAAACTGGTTGCCGGTTTTAGGAATATTAATTAAACTTTGTGTAATGTTTTGAGATAACAGGGAAGAAGGTAGAGTGCGTATTGCAGGTTGTAGTCGGTGAATACAGTGGATTTTGCTTCGGAGTTAAAAGGGCTGTTGAAATTGCCGAATCAGCAGGCGCCCAAAGTGCAGCTTTCACCCTCGGCCCTCTGGTTCATAACCCCCAGGTTGTAGCCGGATTAGAAGAAGCAGGGGTCATTGCGGTATCAGGTTTGCACGAAATATCAGACGGTCTTGTGATAGTACCGTCCCATGGGTTACCGCCTACCGTTATTGATGAAGCTCATGCAAAGGGATTAAAAATAATTCATGCTACCTGTCCGTACGTAAAACGTATCCAAAAGCTGGTTGCAGAGCTAAACAGTAAGGGATACCAAGTGTTTATCGTAGGTGACAAGGGACATACAGAAGTAATTGGGCTTATGGGTTGGGCCGGAGGAAATGCAAAGGTCGTTAAAACCGTTGAAGATGTTGAATCCTGCCCTGTTGAATCCAAGGTCGGTGTTGTTTGCCAGACCACCCAAACAGTTGAGGCTTTTCGCCGGGTTCTTTTTGCACTTGCCTTAAGGGCGAAAGAACTTGTGGCCTTCAATACAATATGTGATGCTACTTCAAAAAGGCAGAATGCTGCACGTAAGCTATCACAGTCAGTTGATGCCATGGTTGTGATTGGCGGACGGGCCAGCGCAAATACGCGAAGGCTTGTAGAAATTTGTGAGGCGGAAGGCACTGAGGTTTTCTGGGTGGAAAAGCCTGAAGACCTAAATACCCTTAACTTTTCAGGAGTTAAAAGGGTGGGGCTAACGGCGGGGGCATCGACGCCGAATTGGGTTATCGAGGAGGTCATTGAGAGGATGAGCGCACTGGGTGAAGAGAAGATAAATGATTTGGAGGCAACGGAGATTATTAAAGAAAACGATAAGGATGAAAACGGTATTGTTGATGTGAAGGAAGAGGAAACACAAGAGGTTCAGGAAGATTCAGATAACAAAGAGGAAAATGAAGAGGTTTCGCAATTAGATCAGGAGGATCCTGAAACTTCGGATGTCGAGGAAGAGCCGGATCCTACAGAACCTGAAGAAACGGAACTCTCGGCTGAGGATATACCGCTTGGACCTGAACTTGTAGAAGGGGATATAGTAGAAGGTACAGTTGTTGCAGTTGAACCTGAGCGGGTTCTTATTGATATTGGATTAAAGTCCGAGGGTGTTGTACCTAAAAACGAAATATCCAGACGTCAGGTTCAATCGTGTGAAGGGGTTGTGGATGTCGGCGATCGGATAGGAGTCCTAATTGAAAGGTTGGAAACAAGTGAAGGCTTGCCACTTCTGTCAAAGCGTAAGGCTGATATCGCCGGGGCATGGGACGCAATTTTTGATGCACTTGAAAACGAGGGCATAGTTGAAGGAGAAGTAACCGATGTGGTTAGAGGCGGCGTCGTTGTAGACGTTGGTCTTAGAGGTTTTGTTCCTGCCTCACATGCCGGCATTCGTCCTATTCAGGACCTGGGAACCCTTGTTGGAAAAACCCTTCGTATGAAAGTTCTGGAAGCAGACAGAGACAGAAAAAACGTAGTCCTTTCGGCAAGGCAAGTACAAGAAGAGGAGTTAGCTGAGGCCAGGGAAAAGGTTTTCGAGTCTTTAAACGAAGGGATAATTGTAGAGGGTATAGTAAGGCGTGTTGTTAATTTCGGTGCATTTATAGATATAGGTGACGGGGTAGAGGGTCTCTTGCATGTTTCAGATATGGCCTGGACCCGAACGGAAGATCCCAGAGAAGTTGTTTCCGAGGGTGAGCGGATAAGGGTAAAAGTGCTAGGTGTGGATAGAGAAAGGGAAAGAATTTCGTTAGGGCTTAAACAAACCCTCCCTGATCCGTGGGATGATGTAACTACAAGATACCCTGTGGGTAATATCGTAAACGGTGTGGTCACTAAGACCGTTGACTTTGGCGCCTTTGTTCAGCTGGAACCTGGAATTGAAGGGCTCGTGCATATATCACAACTAGCTGACAGACGCGTGGAGAGCCCTGAGGAAATTGTAAGTCCTGGTGATGAAATATCAGTAAAGGTCATAAGCGTAAGACCAAGAGATCATAGGATTGGTCTGAGTCTAAAGGAAGCCCGATCTGAAGAGGAAAAACGTGTATACAAAAAATATGCCGATAAGTCTGATAGCCAGGGCCCGACTATCGGTGACGTTTTTGGTGATATCCTAAAAAACTCTCAAGGATAATATAGCAAAGGGACATATCCGATTTAAATACACATAAATACAGCACCGGTGGCTAATCACCCATCGGTGTTCTTTTTTATGAGGAATAACCCTTTCAATATAGGGAAAAGCTATTTTCCAGGGTGTGGAAAAACAATTGTCCCAATGGTGAAGGGGGCTTTGGCATGACAATTGGGCTTATTCTGCTTTTGGCAGTGAGTGTAATGATTTTTCTCGGGATTGCCCATAGGGTCCTTGACAAACTCTACCTTAATGATAGAGAGGCTCTGGTAGGGGTTTTGTTGATTTTGGTTGGAGGATTTATCGATATTCCTGTATACAAGGGTGTCCAGACAATCAGCCTAAATCTTGGGGGTTCGATATTCCCGGCAATTATTGCCCTGTATGTATTAATTCGGGCTGACAGCCCTGGTGAAACTGGCCGTGGCATAGCGGCTTCAGTAGGAACAGGTGCACTTCTCTTGGCAATAACGAAATTGTTTGCCTTCGATGAGGGCAGAACTATAATTGATTCAATATATATTTTTAGCTTGATAGCAGGGGTTGTAGCTTATTTGATTGGCAGATCAAGACGTGCGGCGTTTGTAGGCGCAATCTTAGGAGTTATCCTTTTGGATATAGCCCACTTAATAGAAGTTGTTATCAAAGGAATCCCATCCAATGTGCACTTAGGCGGTGCGGGGGCATTTGATGCAGTAGTAATTGCCGGTATTATTGCCGTAAGCTTTACAGAAGTATTAGGCGAAACCATAGAGCGATTAGAGAAGACACAAAGCTTGAACAATCAGGATGACGAATCCGATAAATAGCAGTTCATATAATTTACTATCATTTTTCATTCAATCCGATCTGTACCAGATCGGATTCTGTCGTTACGGAAAAAAACATACATACAAATAACTTTATAATTATTATTGCGGTCGTTAGCAACATATTGTAGAAATCCCGCAAACCATAAGGCTCATAGTGAAAATCAGTTGGGATAGATATCCGGGGAATTAATCATTTGCGGAATTCCAGGCGTATTGCGGTGCGGTGTCAATAGTCTATGAAAATGTCACATAAAAAGCCGGGTTTTATTCTCTAAAAATGTCACCCCTACTGTTTTCGGAGGCGGGGTAAAACCCCGCCGAAGCACTGGTTGCTAGTTTTTCATAAAGGTACATTTAATCAGACAAATATATCCCGTTGCTAAAACAAGCCAATTCGAA
>JAAZLO010000018.1 GCA_012689375.1 Bacillota bacterium
CCGGGAGTAATTCGCCTTTGATGAGTTTTATAGGACTGATATGTTTTTGTATACCCAAAGCGACAGCATGTTCAACCTCTTGGAAACTGACAGAACGTCCCAGGACTTCCTCTATGGAAGTTGCACGTTCCTGAAGCTGGGCTGCAGCTTGATCCCTGGCATCAGGGGAATCATATTTTAAGACCCGGCATACTTTGTTTGCATCAAACGCAATAAGGATAGATCCGTGCTGGAGAAACACACCCTTTAATCGGGCCTGCGCACTCCCTACCAATTTCTTGTTTTCGGCAACTACTTCATACCATGAAGGGGAATCAAAGCATGCCCCGGATTGAACACCTTGATCTATACTGCGTCTGGTCTGTGATTCGCTGCGGCGGGCGCCGGTAAGGCCTCCTACATGTTGTCTCCCTTGGATTTCTGCCTTTATTCCGAGAGAAGCAAGGCCTTTTACTATCCCCTCTGTAGCTAAATAAAACGAATCTCGGAGATCCGAAGGAAGCATAGGATCATCTTCGCTTATTATGAGACTGTATGTGACTTCGTTATCGTGAAGGACAGCTCTGCCTCCGGTTGGACGCCGTACTATATCTATCCCCAAGGCTTCTAAATTCTCGGGGTCAACATCCCTCTCAAAAGATTGTAGGCGCCCAAGAGACAGCGTAGGAGGCACCCATCCATACAGCCGGAAAGTGGGGGGAACCGCTTTCTTTGCCACGTAGGCCATTACAGCCTCGTCTACAGCCATATTCCAGGCGCCTGAATTATATCCTGTACAAAGCAATCTCCATTCCATTGGATCCCCTCCCTAACTCATACAAATACTAATTCCTCACCCGAGCCCGGATTCTGACAGGCAATTGTACACTTCATCTTCTGTCAAGGGCCTCGGATAATTATACATAACCCCTCCGGGACGCTCATTGTAGAACGGCCTATTGCAACCTGGGCATCCTGATGTCTCAAATGCAACACCTGAACTCATTATTCTCTCAAGATCCTCAGCACTCATATTAATCCGGGAAATACGGCCGTTTATATATTCAAAATCCGAGGCTGCCGAATACCCCTTGGTAATCAAATGCCTGGCAATTTGAACCCGTCGATAAGAATCCAATTGCGGTTGTGGGGTGTGCTCCATCGGGGTCCCTTCTATAGGAGTAAATGCAAAAAGCCCTATTACTATTCCGAAATCTTTTAATATCTGCATTGTTTCGATAAGCTCTTCCTCTGTCTCCCCAAGTCCGACTATCAAATGGCTGCTGATTCTTCCCGGGAAGATTTCAGAGGATTCCCGAAGAAGGTTCATTGTAGACTCCCAAGATCCGGATCCCGCTTTTCTTTTTTTGTATATTTTCTCAGTTGCGGCATCTAATGCAATTCCGATCCTATCTACACCCAGTGAGAACAGACTTTCCATATCATCAATTGATGAAGGACGATACGACAGTGATATATTGTACTTGTATCCGTATGCTTTTTTAATTTCTGCTATATCACCCGCCAGTTTTCTGACTACACCACGTATACCAGGAGATGATGTTGCCTGAATACATATGCGCTGCAAATCGGCGGTACCCTTACTTAACGCCTTGAACACCTGATTAACAGGGAATTCCGGCCAACTGACCCTGGAAAGAAAACCCTCCCGGGTATTACTGGATTTCCCCTGGGCGCAAAAAGCACATCGTGACATACACCTGCCGGTAGTCAGCAAATAGGCGGTTGTGGGGAAAACATCACAACATATATTTGTTAACCCCAAAACTGCCGCTGTACCTATGGAGACTCTTATTGTTTGATCTGTATTCATAGTGCACAGCACTCTTCTTTCCATAATGCATCAAGTCCTAATTCCAAAGCCTTTACCCGCGCTGATTGTGCAGGTATTACAATTCTGTTTACCCCTGCCTTTACCGCCATAGGATCCAAGGCTTGCCTATACCGGCCATGAGGACGCATACATCCAAGATGAATCGGCGTATGGGGAAACAAACATCTTGCAGTGGATATTATATGAACAACGCTCTCAACAGACGGAGGCGTACGGTTTTCATAAGCCGTCCCGGGTGTAGGGATAAATACAATAAAAACAATAGCGTCAGCACCGATATCAGCTAAAGTATGAATTGCATTAAGCTCACCTGAGAGCTCCCCCCCATGCAATCCGATGCAGATATGGGGAATTACATTCACATATTGCCTCAGCATACAGTAAGTCCTAATAAAATCCTGCCCTGAAGCGGGGAAGCCATAGACATCACGGATAGTCCGATCATCAACGACAAAATCAAAGGACACCACATGACAGTAGGGGGCTATTTTCTTTACCGCATCCTCAGATATTAAACCCAGATGCATATTAAGCCGCCAATTCTTTGAGAGTTCCGAGAATATATGAATATGTTTTTCTATAGGGACTCTGCCGGAACGATCACACCCACCGCTCACAAGGCAACTGCATATATCGGAGGAATTGAAATCCTGCCATTGTTCAATTGGGATCATATGTTCAAGATATTTACCCCCGCAA
This sequence comes from Bacillota bacterium, assembly GCA_012689375.1. GTDB lineage: Bacteria > Bacillota > SHA-98 > UBA4971 > UBA4971 > UBA4971. The sequence goes on from JAAZLO010000018.1 coordinate 2,534, forward strand.
TGGGCACAATTTACCCCACATACTTTCCCGGTTACACTGAAAACCGCTGTACGCACCGGGTTTATCCAGGTAATATCTGTTCCGAAATTCCGAAGACGAATATCCCATGCAGATTCCATTAAGGTTTTAAGTTCCGGATTTTCTGTCATTACCAGTTTCCCCATGCGGCTTTCCCTTCTGTATCATGTATGTTAATTTGTAAAGGTAATCCTGCCTCCCCGAGATCCCAAATGATTATATACCATGGACCCCCAAAAGAATAGGGTTACCTATGCCACAAACGAAACCCATATCCACAGTGCAACATAGGTAACCCTGAAACTACCTTTCCCGTATCTTACGCTTATCCCTCAGGAGGGGTCCAACGCAATATAGGTCTTCTTGCAGCAGTGACATCGTCCAGCCTACCCACAACTGTATTATGAGGCGCCTCTTGAAGTGTCTCAGGAGAGCTCTCAGAAAGCTCTGCTATTTTAAGCATTGCCCCGATAAAAGCATCAAGAGTTTCCTTTGATTCTGTTTCTGTAGGTTCAATCATCATAGCTTCCCTGATAATAAGCGGGAAGTATACCGTTGGGGCATGAAACCCAAGATCAAGAAGGGCTTTCGCAATATCGTTAGTATTTACTCCATGCTTAAGTTGGTAAGACGCATCAATGACGAATTCGTGCTTACAATCGCGATCATAAGACAAATGGTAGCGTCCTTGGAGTTTTCTCATAACATAATTCGCATTGAGGACAGCAGTCTCCGCTGCTTCCCGTAATCCCTTGGCACCAAGGGATCTGATATATGCAAACGCTTTTACCAAAACGTTAAAATTACCGTAAAAACCCTTTACCCTACCGATACTGTCAGGTCTGTCATAGTCTAAGGTATATAACTCCCCATCCTTTTTAACAACGGGTACCGGGAGAAACGGAGCCAGGATTTCTTTGACGGCAATAGCCCCGGATCCCGGGCCGCCGCCGCCGTGCGGTGTGGAAAACGTTTTGTGTAGGTTATAATGAAGTACGTCAAAGCCCATATCCCCCGGGCGCACTATGCCCATAATTGCATTCATATTAGCACCGTCATAGTAAAGGAGGCCGCCGGCACTATGCACAATGTCTGCAATTTCAACGGCATTTTCGTCGAAAAGCCCAAGAGTATTAGGGTTAGTTAACATGAGGGCTGCAACATCCTCGGATACGACCTCACGTAAGGACGTAAGATCCACCCCGCCTCGCTCATCTGACTTTACTTCCACTACCTCGTACCCGCAAAGCGCAGCACTTGCAGGGTTAGTTCCATGAGCTGAATCAGGTACTATTACTTTAGTCCTTTTTTCCCCTTCTCCGAGGCTTTCATGATATGCCTTTATTAGCATAAGCCCTGTCAGTTCCCCGTGGGCTCCTGCAGCAGGCTGAAGTGATGCCTCGTACATTCCGCTGATTTCGCATAGATCCCTTCCAAGCTTATACATTAGTTCAAGAGCACCCTGGACAAGCTCTTCAGGTTGGTACGGATGAATGTTATTGAAGCCTGGTAATGCTGCAACATCTTCATTTATTTTTGGGTTGTACTTCATAGTACATGAACCAAGAGGATAAAATCCCTGGTCCACCCCAAAATTTCGATGGGATAATTCAGTATAATGTCGAATAAGATCAACTTCGCTTACTTCTGGTAAAAAAGCGGGCTTTTTGCGTATTGCCCAATCCGGCAGCAATTCAGTGGTTTCTTTTCCGGGAATATCTGACTTTGGCAAAGAATAGGCCTTACGACCCTGCTTGCTTTTTTCAAAAATCAGCGGCATAGTCATACTAATCCCTCCAATGCCCGGCATAGCATATCAATCTCTTCCTTGGTACGTTTCTCTGTCACTGCTATCAACATGGAATCGGATAAAGCAGGATAGAACCGCTTTAGCGGTAAGCCACCAAGTATATTTGCGGAAATAAGGTCTGAAGAGATTTTCTCCGGATCAAGCGGCATTTTCATGACGAATTCCTTAAAGAAAGGAGCCGAATGTTTCCGCTTCAGTCCCGGTACAAGAGAAAGTTTTTCGCATGCGTAATGTGCTTTTTGCAGACACATCTCTGCGAGCTCCTTGATTCCCTGTTTTCCTAGCCACGATAAATATACAGTAGCAGCAAGAGCGCATAAGGCCTGGTTGGAACAGATATTTGATGTTGCCCGCTCCCTCCTGATATGTTGTTCCCTTGCTTGCAGTGTAAGGAGATAGCCACGTCGCCCTTTATTATCACTGGTTTCACCGGCAATTCTTCCGGGCATTTGTCGCATATGTTTCTTCTGGCAAGTTATGAACCCCAAATGCGGCCCCCCGAAGCCCATGGGAATACCCAGAGCCTGGCCTTCGCCGATTGCAATATCAGCCCCGTATTCCCCCGGAGAGGCTAAAATACCTAGGGATATAGGATCAACGCATGCTACGAAAAGAGCTTTTTCTTTATGAGCAATTTCTGATGCAATTTCCATGTTTTCTATATACCCGAAGAAATTTGGGTTCTGTACAATAACGCAGGCCGTTTCATTGGAAATAAGCTCTTTTAATGCTTCAAAATCAGTTATGCCATCTTTGAACGGAATCTCTTCTACGTCAAAATCCAAGTTATGTGCATATGTTTTCAGTGTTGTACGATAGTCAGGATGGACTGTTTGTGAAATGATAATCCTTTGTTTACGGGTAATTCTGCTTGACATCATTGCTGCTTCGGCTACACCGGTGGCACCGTCATAAAGCGAAGCGTTACTAATATCCATACCGGTAAGTTCACACATGAGGGTCTGATACTCAAATATAGCTTGAAGCATTCCTTGGCTTACCTCTGCCTGATATGGAGTGTACGATGTATAAAATTCAGACCGCGAAATGATATGCTTGACAGCGCTGGGGACATAATGATCATAGACGCCTGCGCCCAGGAATGAAACCACTTGATCAGTTGAGATGTTCTTTCCGGCAAGCTCAGACATATAATTCATGAGCTCGAGTTCAGACATTGCTGCCGGCAGGTTAAGATCGCGATCCAGTTTAATTTCTAGGGGAACATCTGCGAATAGCTGATCAACACTGGAAACATCTATGGCGCTTAGCATTTCACTACGGTCCTCCTTTGTATGGGGAACGTAGTTCATTATGCACCAGCCTCCTTGGCCACATGATCCTTATATTCATCTGCAGACATTAGCTCATTAATTTCATCTGAATCAGCCATTTCAATAACAACAACCCATCCCTCACCGTAAGGATCATCATTCAAAAGTTCAGGCTGGGTCTCTAATGTCATATTGACTTTTACAATCTCTCCGCTTACAGGCATGATAATTTGATCTGCAGTTTTCATTGAATCCAGATCTGCAAGTGCTTCACCTTTACTTATAGTTGTCCCTTCATCCGGTAATCCCACCCCGACAATTGCACCCAGCTGATCCTGGGCAAAGTGGGTAATACCTACAGTTGCTTGATTCCCTTCCACCTTCACCCATTCGTGTTGTTCAGTATACTTTAGTTCCTTTGGATACACGTATCTCTCCTCCTTATCGTCTTATAGGTTAATTTATTGTCTAAATTCCTCCGGCATTCCACGGCAAAACTATATCCATCCTAATCAGGCAACCTTTTATATTTTTACTATGAAATTACCGGAAAAACCCATTGTTTCACGTGAAACATCGGTTCCATTATATACTAAAACCCCATACTCATTTGGATCTTCTTACTTTAGATTCCACAAACGGGGGTCTTACAGCTTCTGCAAGGACTTTTTTCCCTCTCACTAATACATGAAATTGATTTCCCGCTTTGGCCAACTCAGGGGGAACAAAACACATTCCAATTCCCACGCCGAGCATCGGGGATAACGAACCGCTTGTTACGACACCTACCTCTTCGCCATCTTTCTCTATCTTAAATCCCGTTCTGGGCACTCCCCGTTCAAGGAGTTTGAATCCGGTGATTCGCCGTGAGGGTCCTTCCTGCCTAACCTGTTCAATAGGATCTTTTCCTATAAAATCGTCTTTTACCCTGGATACAATCCAACCTAAGCCGACTTCCAGCGGATTCGTTTTCGAGTCTAATTCATTACCGTACAGGGAATACCCCATTTCAAGGCGGAGGGTATCCCGGGCTCCCAACCCGATAGGCTCAATACCGTATTCAGCGCCTGCATCAAGCAATTTATTCCAAAGTTCTTCAGTATGAGCACATTCAAAGAATAATTCAAACCCATCCTCGCCTGTATATCCAGTCCTGGATATCAAACAATCAACACCTGCTACACTCCCTGAAGTAAATTGGTAATAAAATATATCATCAAGGTTCACTTCAGTTAATTTAGAAAGCAACGCGGCTGAATCAGGCCCTTGTATGGCCAAAAGGGCCGTATCAGGTGACATATCCCTTATTTCTACACCGTCCTCTTCGTGGGAGCGGATCCATTCTAAATCCTTATCGGTATTTGAAGCGTTTAAAACAAGAAAATATCCATCCTTCGCCTTGCAGACCAGAATATCATCTACTATGCCCCCGTCAGGGTAGCATAAGAGCGTATACTGGGCTTGACCTATATTAAGAGTAGATACATCGTTAGTAGTAATTTTTTGTAGAAATTCCAGAGCCCCCGGGCCTGATATCTTAGCCTCTCCCATATGGCAAAGATCAAACAGCCCTACTCTTTCCCTCACCTTCTTATGTTCTTCTACAATCCCCTTGTAATATACAGGCATAAGCCAACCGCCAAAATCAATCATCCTTGCCCCGGCATTAACATGTGCATCATAAAGCGGGGTCTTTTTTGGATCTCCACTATAAATTTCCGTCATTCCAGGCACCTCCTCAATTGCTTTTAAGAAAAAAACGGGCAAGTATTGCTGCCCGTTCCCCTGTCCTGTAGCCTGAGAGATTCCCTACCTACCGCGAAGTAGATAGGCTACCCCTTCGGCGGCGCTATTACAAAGTAAAATGCGCCTCTCCAGAGATCCGTCGGCCTGAGGTGCTTTTGCCTGAGAGTTTAGACGCGTCTTGGCTTTACAAACGTCTTGCTCCTACGGCTCCTTCTTTAATAGATTGCTGAAACAAATTTTAGACTCTGTGAAGGTATCTCCCTCTGGCTTCATCCGGTAGTTTATCTATATTATTCTTTGAGCAGGCTTAGCGACTCCCCGTGACCGGAGTCTAGGTTTTTCAATTAGTACAGCCCATTCTATTTAAGCCTATCTTAATAAATAGAAAGATTGGAACCGACACTTACTGTAATCCTTGTGATATATATTAGACTAAAACCCTATGATTCCTTCTTTATCAGAACCAAGTTATAGGATAAAGTAATATCTGTGGCTTATAGGATTATTATTCTCTGGTACTGCACAATTCAACCCTCTACAGAGTATTATAAACTGTAATCGGGAATTTAGCTATTTAAAAATCCGGTTATCAAGGCGAACCAGCGAGGAGGTTGTCTTTATGTACCGGTTCCTGGAGAAAATTATAGGCCCTATCTTTAAATGGCGAAAGAAAACCTGTATTGTTGTAATCAAAAGAGGGAAATGAGGCACCCTTTATCCGATCATAGCAGGTATTTCATACCTGTATATAGAAATACAATCCGAAATTTCGGGTTTATAAGTACATCCCCTAAGTTAAAATATAATTTTATGCCGGAGCATGCCGGGAGGTAGCACGTATGCCTATGAGAGGGACATTAATTAATATAGCAACGATCTTATGCGGGACAAGCCTGGGGATGCTACTGAAGACAAAAATGCCGGAGAGGGTTTCCCACGTAGTAATCCAAGGGCTCGGTATGTTTACAATTTTTCTCGGAATGCGTATGACTTTTCAGACACAAAGTATTCTTACAGTATTGTTTTCATTGATTGCCGGGGGAGCCATAGGAGCAATCATAGGTATCGGGGGATACCTCGAACGTGCGGCTGCTTATATTGAATCCCGCTTCAAATCCAAGGAGTCACAGATTGCCGAGGGTTTCCTCACTGCGACTTTATTATTCTGTGTAGGACCTATGGCAATTATAGGCTCTCTTGAAGACGGTATTTCCGGAAACTATCAGATTCTGATGACGAAGGCAATGATGGACGGATTTTGTTCCATTGCTTTCGGTGCAGCCATGGGCTTTGGGGTAGCTTTGTCTGCAGTGGCTGTTCTTGTTTATCAAGGAGGGCTGACAGCCCTTTCATCTGTTGTGAGCCAACTTCTGACAGATGCGGCAATAACTGAAATGACAGCAACTGGCGGATTGCTTATTGTGGGGATAGGCCTTGATATGCTTGAAATTAAAAAAATCCAGGTGGCAGATTTATTACCTGCAATAATCATCGCCCCTATTTTAATTCGACTGTTCCCCGGGCTTTAGTTTCCTAATTACCCTAAATAAGGAGTCGTTTAAAATGATATGGGAAAATCCCGGACCGGAGAACACTGTCAGCACTCTAAAAATAGCCATAAATACTTGTTATGAGCTTGGAATTACGGATATAATAATTGCATCTTGCACAGGAGCCACTGTAAGGAAAGCCTTAGATCTAGGTATTGATAAGCTTTCAGTTACTTGTGTAACGCACCATATTGGGTTTCAACAACCAGGAACTGATGAAATGGCAAAGGATGAACGTGCATATTTATCTTCACGCGGCGTAAAGATCCTTACCACCACCCACGTTCTGGCGGGCATTGGTAGAGCCCTGAGAAATCAATATGGAGGGATTTATCCCCCTGAGATAATTGCGAATAGCCTAAGAATTCTTGGACAAGGACTCAAAGTGTGCGTTGAAATTTCTGTTATGGCTTTGGACGCAGGCTTAGTACCATACGGAAAACCTATTGTAACAGTGGGGGGCTCAGGCTCAGGTGCAGATACTGCAATCGTTATAGTTCCTGAACATTCCGATAATATTTTTGGTACCAGGGTTCATAGGATACTTTGCAAGCCGCAAACCTGGTAGATTTTAAAACTACCGAAATCGGAACAGGTTGCCAATAATAAAAGTGTATGCTATCATATGGCCACAACAAATAAATCCGGTTAAATTTAGCTATGAAGGGGCTGCTACCAGTAAAGGTATACAGAAAGTGAACCGTCCGCTGAAAGGTACACTGCCCGTACTGACATGCTACCCACCCTGGAGCTGCGAATGAGGAATTCGACGGAAGCCTACCGTTAAAAAGGATGTATGCCTACACAGTTTTAGGCACAATTTAGAGTGGGATACTGCACCCGGGTGGTGCAGTTCCAATCGAGGTGGTACCGCGGAAACTTTGCCTCCGCCCTCACATGGGCGGAGGTTTTTTAATCGTGCGCCCGGCATGGGCGCAGTCTAACGGGTGCAAGTCCCGAGTGCGGGTTGATAGTGCCAAGCACATAGCCAAAAGCAAGGGTATCCTTGGTGACGAGGAATCTGAAGGAAGCTGGCGGCAAA
>JAAZLO010000104.1 GCA_012689375.1 Bacillota bacterium
GCCTGAACTGATGTGATAGAACCCTTCTTTGTAGATGTGATCCTCTCCTGAAGAGCCCCCATCTCAGTAGCCAGTGTGGGCTGGTAACCTACTGCACTTGGTACACGGCCCAAAAGCGCCGATACTTCAGAACCCGCCTGGGTAAATCTGAATATATTATCTATGAAAAGAAGAACATCCTGGTGTTCATAATCTCTGAAATATTCTGCCATCGTAAGCCCTGTGAGAGCTACCCTCATCCTAGCTCCAGGGGGCTCATTCATCTGACCAAAGACCATTGCAGTCTTATCAATTACTCCAGATTCGATCATCTCGTAATAGAGGTCATTACCTTCCCTAGTTCTTTCCCCTACTCCAGCAAAAACTGAAATGCCGCCATGCTCCTTAGCAATGTTATTGATAAGTTCCTGTATCAAGACTGTCTTCCCTACACCAGCACCTCCAAATAGGCCTACCTTACCCCCTCTAGTATAAGGAGCAATCAGGTCTACTACCTTAATACCGGTCTCGAAGATCTGAGATCTGGTATCCTGTTCTTCAAAGGTCGGTGCATCCCTATGGATAGGCATCTTCATTTCAGTAATGCAGGGACCCTTGTCATCTATTGTATCTCCAACTACATTGAACAGCCTGCCTAGTACCTCTTTACCCACAGGTACGCTAATAGGTTCCCCTGTATCAATAGCTTCCATGCCACGCATCAAGCCATCGGTAGAAGAAAGCGCAATACATCTTGCCACATCATCCCCAATATGCTGGGCGACCTCTCCAACTATTGTCTTGTCTCCAAGTTTAATCGTGATGGCGTTTAATAGTTCCGGCATCTCATCCGGACTGAATCTTATGTCCACTACAGGGCCTATAACCTGATGAACAATTCCCTTGTGCTCGCCCACAATTTCTCCTCCTTATTTCCTAAGAGCCTCAGCTCCACTTACTATCTCTGAAATTTCATTGGTGATGGCAGATTGACGCATCCTATTATATGTCAAGGTTAAATCATCAATCATCTCTTTTGCATTATCAGTAGCATTTTCCATTGCCATCCTTCTTGCTGCATGCTCACATGTGGCTGATTCAACCACAGCACTATAAATCATTATCTCTACATATTTAGGTACTAAGTAGTTAAATACCTCTTCAACAGAAGGTTCATATTCCACATACCTGCTAAACTTATGCGTGTGCGGCTCACTCTGAACCTCAAATGGAAGCAGCACCACCCTATTAACCCTTTGTTCCAAACTGCTGACAAAGGAGTTATAGATCATAACAACTGCATCTATCTCTCCCCTGTCATACATCTCGATGATGGGCTGACTTATCTCATGGGTTTCCGTAAATGTAATATCCTCAGGAGGCAGAGAGTATTCAGCTATAATTGGGTAACCCTTTTTTGCGAAATAGTCCCTTCCCTTACTGCCGATAGCAATAATCTTTGGTTGGTCCTCATCAGGGAATCTCGCTATTTCTTCTTCCGTAAACCTAATTACATTACTATTAAAACTGCCAGCTAACCCCCTGCCGCTTGTTATTACAATATAGGCTGTAGTCCTTATCTCCCTTCCGCCGCGAAGATAATGAGCGGGTACATCCTCAACGTTGTGAAAGACCTCCTCTATAGCCTCTCTAACATAGTGAAAGTTCTCC
>JAAZLO010000140.1 GCA_012689375.1 Bacillota bacterium
AAAAGGAGCCTCACTTGGCCCCTTTGTTTTCTATTTATTTTCTAATCCCCGGAAAATTGTAATTCCCCTTCTTTATCTCATCAATATCGGCCTGTACCGCCTTCTCGTAATCCCTGTCCTGCTTTTCCTTTTCCTTGCAATCCAAGCAGATGCAGTCCTGGTTGAACATCGACATTGTCCGGCCACCCTTTAAATCCCCGCCGCACCGGTCGCAGTTCCTTTAGGTGAAAAACTTATCCAATCCTAATCCTTCCTAAATTTTTGGTAGTTACATATATCACTCAAAAGGCGGGAAATAGCAAGCGGCTTTACCTGCCCCGGGGTGGGGGATAATTCCTCCCTTGGGAGTTTGCCCCTGTTTGTTTTTGCAGGCCCACACATGGCAAACAGAGGGTTGGTGGCCTCCTACGATCTGACCAGTGCGTTTATTCCACACAATCGGTTCCACATAGCCGAAGGTCTCCATGGATTTTTTCAGTTTTTCATATTCGGGGTCACTTGGCTTTAAATCCTTACGTGGGTTGTATTTGGCCGGGTTTAATTTCTCCAGCGGTAGTTTTCGTATTTCCAATCCTTACACCTCCTGCCTGACAGCTTTCTCCCCGGTAAATTCCTCCCAGCGTTTCACGGCCAGGTCGCAATAGCCCGGGGATAATTCCATGGCGTAGCAATTTCTGCCCAGCTGCTCGGCAGCTATGATGGTGGTACCGGAACCGCTAAATGGTTCGTAGATGATATCCCCCACATCAGTAGTGAGCTTGATGAAAAATGCCGGTAGCTTCACTGGAAATACGGCTGAGTGTTTTACGGAATTTTGATTGCCGGGTATCTGCAGCACATTCCCCGGTCTGGCGATGCCTTTTTTGAATTTGCCGCTGACGCTGATATTGCCGGATTTGCCCTTTGGTTTATTGGCTCTACTGGAAACCCTGATCTTGTCCGATAGTTTACCTACCGCCCTGGGTTTGAATTTAATTTTCTTAGCTTTGGTGAAGTGGAAAATATCCTCGTACATTTCCACCAGGTCCGCCGGTAATGTTGCCAATCTACCCTCATCAACCTCTACCAGCTGCACCATCCAATCAATCTGTTCCTTTTTGGTGAAGAAGTGCACCGGTTCAAAGTCATTTCTCAAGCGGTTAGACCAGCCACCTGGCAGCCCTGGCTTCGTCCAGATTAGCTGATCCACATACCGCCAGCCACCTTCCACCAAAGCAATGATGGTTTTCATCACGTAAAGGGAACGCTGGCCGCCCTCAACGTGCTCCTTGATGTTGACGAAGAAGGAGCCGCTGTCGTCAAGTATCCGGTAAACATTACTGGCCACATGAAAAAACCAGCCCGGATATTCCTCTGCCGGTATCCCGCCGTAGTCGTCCTTGCGCTGCATGGCGTAGGGCGGGGAGGTAATAACGCAGTTGGCTTTGGCACCGTGCATTAGTCTTTCTACATCAGCTGGGTTGGTGCTATCCCCACAAAGTAACCGGTGATTGCCTAAAAGCCAGATGTCCCCTGGCTTAGTGATGGGCTGCTCCGGTGCTTCCTCGTCAAAATTATCTTCCTGGACTTCTTCCTTAAAACCCAGCAGTTCATCTATCTCCTCGGCGTTAAAGCCGGTAATATCTTTTAAGTCATCATCCAAGTTCTTGAGCAGTTCGCTCAGCTTGGGCAAATCCCACTCGCCGCTGATTTTGTTTAGAGCAATGTTTAAGGCCCTTTCACGGTCAGGTGGCAAATCAACCACGGATACTTCCGTTTCGGTATCTCCCCGCTCCAGTAAAATTTTAAATCTTTGGTGGCCAGAGATGAGCACGTTGCCTTGTTTATTTACCACCAAGGGTTCCACTAGGTCGAATTCGTCAATAGATTTCTTTAATTTCTCGTATTCCGGATCTCCAGGCTTTAAATCCTTACGAGGATTGTATTTGGCCGGGTTAATCTGTTTCAGTGGAATGCGTTTAATCTCCAAAAGAGCCACCTCCTTCTTTTATTTTTCTGACAGGGTTTTTCTCCCTTACGTTGAAATTGGTTAAGGGAGGTGATTATTTTTGAAAATTACCAAGCTGGCTGATAAGCTGCTTTTGTGGTTTGTTAAAGAG
>JAAZLO010000103.1 GCA_012689375.1 Bacillota bacterium
GAGGCCATCGTCGAAGCAGGTATCGAATTGGGTAAGAAGCTGATGGGGCAGGATTAGTCTCAGATCCAATGAACACGACAGGGGCTGTCTCAATGGAGATCTTGGGACAGCCCCTGCTTTCGTCTACTGGCCCATATCATTCGATCGTTATGCAGTGCCGGAGACACACAGGTCGGATGCTTGCGACTGTAGCGGCACACTATTGGCCCTAGGGATTTATCTGCGCCCAACAGCGTTCCATAATCTCCCAAGCTTTTTGCAGATAGAAGCGGTAGTTCTCCAAGGGCGTCCCATTGGGAATGCGGTGGTCAAGGGCGATTACGCAACCGCCCGTGGCTACCAGCGGCGGGATCTTGTGCTCCAACTCCGCGACGATCTCTTCCTTACTGCGCCTGAGTACATGTTTGTCTATACCGCCGTAGAATGCCAGGCGCTTGCCGTACCGCTCTCTGATTTCCACCACGTCCACGCCGGCGGCCGGTTCCATGGGGTGCATACATTTGATGCCCGCATCCAAAAAAGCCGGGATGACGCTGGTGATGTCGCCGTCACTGTCCTGATCAAAAAGGACGGCGCCTCGATCCGCTAACATGTCCCAGATGCGGCGGTAATAGGGCTTAATGAACTCCTCGATCTGTTTTGGACCCACGAGAGAACCGGATTTGCCCGCCAGATCCTCGTGCACCCTGAGTACATCGACCTGTACCGTCGCCGATACCCGGTCGAGTACCGCTTGCGCCGTCCGACCGATGGTATCGAGCATGTCGTGTATCAATTCCGGGTTCTCGTAGTATGCGATGCAGAGACCCTCTTCTCCCATCAACTGACGCGGTTCGTCAAAACCGCCGGGAATAGACACGCACACAACCGTGTCCTTTTGGAGGAGTTGCCGTGCATGCGCTTCCCAGTCTTTATGAAAGCGCGCCTCGCTAAACTCATACCAGTGCTTGATCTTCAGCCAGTCATCGAAAGTCTTTACCGGATAATCCAGCGGTAAGGGCAGCGTCGAATAGCCCTTTATCAACTTCATGCGCCGACCATAGCCGTCGATTTCGATGATATACTCATCAGTCTCTTCCACAACCCGGCTGGGGTGACCGCCCAACCTGCCCGTGTTAACCCTAACGGTGCCTCTGGCGGCCGTGCGGTAACGAAAGGCGGAGAAATCGAGTTCGTCCGGGGTAGCGCCTTGCTCGAGCCACTCTTCCTTCAGACCGATGATGGGGCCGAAGATCTCCGTAATCATCGGCGGGCAAAGGCACCTGAAGGTCATGTGATCCAGGTACTCTTGGCGTGATACGGTGGGCGTTATGCGTGTTCTCAGATCGGCATGTGAAGTCCAACGCAGCTTCATGGAATTGAGCGGCACGAGAATCCCGCTTCTAAGCGTGGAGCGGAATGCCGCCTTCACCTCCCGGCTTTCTCTCTTCGACAGATTGAATCCCTCGTGGTATTGCTTTGTTCGAAAATGTCAGTGGCCAGGCTAAAATGGTCATAAATGGCCA
>JAAZLO010000101.1 GCA_012689375.1 Bacillota bacterium
TGGCATATCCTGCCACTCTTCGTTTCTTAGGCTTACCAATCGGCTGAGCAGTAACTCTGTTTATAGTAGCTGGAATCGTTGTTACTCTCTTTGCCATTCTAATCTCCTCCCATCTTTAAAATTAAATTCTAGCCTATCGTCAAAAACTACAACGATATCAATCTCCTTTTTAAACCTATCTTCATCAAGCTTTTTTTCTCCTAGTATAAAAGCTGATGCAGCTCTTAATGAATCTTCATCTATAGGCTTTAAATCACAAAAGCCCATTCCCTTGGTTTCCCTAGTATTGCATAGCCATCTTTTATAGTAGTTTCTCTTTGTTTTTTTACTATGAACAATATTTCTACGGCTACACTTGTAGCCACATTTTCCGCATTTGATTTTACTACTAAAACAGGTGAACTCTTTTTTAGGCGCATTCTTACCACGCTCTTTCCTGGCTTTTTGCACTGCTTCAAATAAATCCTTACTGATAATTGGATCATGAGAACCTTCTACTAAATACTTTGGCCTTTCACCGTAGTTTCGTGTTTTCTTTCTTATTCCAGATGAAAAGTACTTTTGTAGCATTAGGTTGCCTGTATAAATCTCATTAGATAAAACTTCCTTTATAGATGGCCTTGTCAATGGATTCCCATTTACACCTACTACACCTTTTTTACTTAATAGCTTTGGTAATTGTAAAGTTGAAACCCCTTCTAGATATTTATCAAAAATAAACCTGACTGTTTCTGCTTCATCAAGGACAATCTTATATTTCTCCCCATCCCATTCATATCCTAGAACTCTTGGTGGTGAGTGTGGCTCGCCTTTTTCAAAACCCTTTTTAATGGCCCATTTAATATTTTCTGATAGGCTTCTACTTTCTTCTTGTGCAAATGATGCCAAGATGGTAAGCATTAACTCTCCCTCGCCACTCATAGTACTAATATTTTCTCTTTCAAAGCGTACTTCTACTCCAATGTCTTTTAGATGTCTAACCGACTCCAATAGGTCAACTGTGTTTCTTGCAAATCGACTTATAGATTTTGTAAGAACAATGTCAATCTTTCCTGTGTCACAGTCTGCAATAAGACGCTTAAAATCATCTCGCTTCTTGGTACTGGTACCAGTAATTCCTTCATCAGCGTAGACACCCACATAAGTCCATTCAGGGTTCTTTTGAATTAAAGTACTATAATAACTAATCTGTGCTGATAGAGAATTCATAAGCACTTCTGTATCTTTGGATACACGAGCATAAGCTGCGACTCTTTTCTTTGTTTTTATCTTTGGTATGACCGACTCAACTTTGCTGATTTTCCGCATATTATCCGCTCCTTCCATTACTATATATCACTCAGGAGAGTGATTAATTCAAGCTAATGTCGGAGAATAATGTGCCGAAAACAGGGTGGTATTTCTCTAGCATAATTGTATCAAATTCATGGTAATCCTCCTCGGAAATCATACCTTCTTCTATCATAGTTCTGGCTAGGCTCATTGTGGTCTGATACAGCATTTCATTTTGTAACTGTTCTTCACTCATCATTGCCACCCCCAAATCGGTCAGCAACATAACATTCATGGCTACAATACTTCCTATTAGAATTACCATAGACTGTGAAGTTCTTTTTACAATTCGGACAGATAAACTCATACATTGCCTTGCGGTTAACCTTATCAAGATTATTGTTCCACCATTTCATTCTGCACTTGTCTGAGCAAAACTTTTTTTCTTTCCTTCCTAAGTTCTGCTCTACAGAAATACCACAGTACTTACATAAGCCTATTACTTCATCAGCAGGGGTCTTTGGTTTCATCCTCCTACCTGTTAAATTATTTCTTCTGCAAAAGGACTTTACTGTGTTTACTGAAATACCAAGTGCCTTAGCAACTCTGTTGTATCCATATCCATCAGCACGTAACTTTTTAATCTCTTCTCTTTGTTCATTTGTCATTAAATATGCACCTCCTATAATTGAGGAGTTATCCCTCTACTTAATAGCCACGGAAAGCGCTAAAAGTTGAGGGTTTTAATTAAAAATTTAATTTTGAACATAAAAAAAGAGCCTGTAGAAATAAAACCTCCACAGGCTATGAATGTATCTTTATTATATTTTCCTTGTATAATCAAGTGAAATCCAACCAGCACCACTTTTTAATTTACCCCATTTTGTTGCCCCTTTACCATCTGACTCTTCTACAATGGTAAATACTCCAATTCCTGTATACTTACCGAGTTTAGAATAATTTGTTCCTGGTCCTTTACGTATATTTAAATTAGGAATACTAACCTTTACCAGGTATGGCTTTACTGGTGTCTTTTTTGAGGCAACATTGCTACGAAGTGTTGCCTTTACATCATCACGAAAAGTATCCATACTCTTTCCGTGCTTTGGAAACCAGTGCATAACATCTGCATGATTGCTAGCTATTCCAAGTTTATGACCTTCACTATGACAGATAATATCTTTCTCAGTAAGATTATAGAGTTTGCAAAGATATACACAAAGTTCTACTGCCTCTTTATAAACTGCAAAAAAATACGAGGCATCAGCTAGACCGTCCTCGCAAATCTCAAGACTTATATGTGTATTATTTGCACTACCTCCCGAGTGCCAACCTCGATGATTCCATGGCAGGGTCTGATAGGTAGCAATACTTCCATCCTTTAGCTTTCCAATAAAAGCGTGAACACAAACCTGCCTTCCTCCCGGCTTTTCCCTGTTCCAATGGTTGTTATATTGGTTTCTCCCCAGCAAACCATCATCTGGGCCAACGTAGCGTTTAAGATTGGGGTTATTAGCACCTGTTGAGTGTACCATGATTCCTTTAGGTTTTATTGTTCTACCCGCTTTGTAGCATCCATTTTGGGTAAGTATCAGTTTTTTAAGATTCATTATCTTCTTCCCCCTCACTTTTATCATTTAGTTGTTCAAGAACATCCCTTAACTTTTGTGGCACTGGCAAACCTATGTGAACAACATTTTCTAGTATTGATATGCCCTCATTTGAAAGATAAAAAAAGATGACTGCTGTCCGTATAACAGAGCCATCTCCTATAACATTTTTATCAATGATGTGTCCGATTGCAACTAAAGTAAATATAAGTACCTTTTTAAATATCCCTCTAAAACCTATCTCACTCGACAGTTCCTTATCAAGAACTGCACACATTATCCCTGTGATATAATCTACTACTACAAATACAAGCAGAGCATACATAAAGCCATCAAATCCTCCAAGAAAATATCCAAGCCAGCCACCAATAGCAATAAACACTACTTGAATCCAGTTCCATACTTCCTTCATAATCTAAAACCTCCTTTTTTTTTGCATAAAAATAACGCCCTTATTCAACTATGGCGTTTTTGTTTATTCATATATTCTATTACTACTTGCTTTATCTTCAGTAATTCTACTTATATAGTCGCTTAGTCTTCCTTTTCCAAGTCTACCGCCACTATCCACAGAAAAATCTGTGTAAAACCCAGACTTTCCAAATCTGTGAGTGATTTCTGTAATAAGTCCTAGATTTACTTTACCAGTATCTGATATAATCTCAGCTTCATCTCCTATCATCAGTTGTGGTCTTATTGGCCCAGTAAAACTTTCAATCTTTCCAACATACTGAAGGCTACTTGCTATCTGACAGGCATACCTTTCAGCATCTATTAAACTTGTACCTTCAGGCAACGGTACATATAGCGTCTTGTTAGCTTGTAAGTTCCATCCACTATAAGTTTCTACTTCCCTATAAACCTTAATTGTAAAATCTTGATTATGAACACAAACCCTCCTATATGCTTCCTGGTCGTCTCTAACAATACTTCTTGAGAAAATATCACGATCTCTATAAAACGTATATCTTGAGTTTCTAGTAAACCCAGAATAACTTGATGATCCTATAACTATAGTCCCATTTGTTTCTTCTTTTACTTGCCAGTTATCAAAAGCCTTTAATATTTCCATTATCCCATCAAGATAGGTCATTTTAAAATCAAACTGATATCCAGCATAAGTAGAAGTGTTTTCTACGAGCACATCATCTGAATCAATATTTGCTTTGTATAAAATTTCCTTCAATGTTTCATGAAGTATATTGTATGGATAAACATTATCTTCATCAAAGCTTTGATCATGAAGTGCTTTTCCTATTAAATTCCTACCATCTACATCAACAGTTTCTGAAAGTAGCGTAAAGTTGCTTCTATCTACATAAAAAGTTCCTAGAGGATAAGGTTCACTATCCCCCATTATAAGTTCAAAGTAAGCCTTACTTCCAGGTGATATCAAACTACTTTCTTCTGAAATAGCGACATTTCCTTCATACTCTGGATTTTCATTAATAGGGTTTTCTAAAGTAAGGCTAAAGGAAGAAATGGGTGTATTTATTGAGTGTTTAATTGAACCAGAATCAAGGTATCTATTCATATCTAGATAATATTCATAGATAATTAGCTTTTGTTCATAATCCGTTTTATAACTTCCTACAATCCCAAATCCAGATAAACTATTAAGCTCTAGATAAGCTAAATCAGTATCAGTTTGAGGGCCAATTTCTACCGTATCCATCCACTCTGGATTTCTAAAATCACCTTTGAATCTCTTTGAAGGAGTCCCATACATCAAACCATTATTTAAAAAGAACAGTTCCCCTTCTGTTCGTTCAAACTGAATAAAATCCGGATGCTTGCCACTTCCTATAACTGCAATTTCCTCAAATGTTAGTTGTATTTTCCCCACCCCCTTGCCTTCATTAATGCCTTTAGTTAATCTTTAGCCTGCTTATCAGCAAACCTTTGCTTATCTTCTGTTTTTAAAGAAAAACCTTGCGTATCATATTCTTTTCCACAAGATATGCAATTTATCTTTTTCCCCAAGGTCTCAAAGTAAAA
>JAAZLO010000102.1 GCA_012689375.1 Bacillota bacterium
ACTAAGGCATTTCAGATTCCGGACCTCTTGACAATGCCTCCAATTTAATTTAGCATTAAACTATTCAATTGCTTTAACAATAAAGTATCGGAGGCCCAATAATGATCGAAGCCGATGTAGCAGCCCACTTAAGGAATACCCAGCAGAAACTAAATCAAATGCTAAGGGAGAAAATAGGCGAATATAATCTTAGCTTTAGATTATTGCATATTATTATGCTTATTGAAAAAAACCCTAAGGCAAACCAGAAGGAAATCGCTAATCAATTAAAACTTACTGAGGGAGCGATCAGTGGGTATATAAAACGCCTGATTGATCTGAAAATACTCGCCCAAAAACCTTCAGAAGACGATCAAAGGTGTAATCAATTGACAATTACAGAGCATGGTCAGGATATTATCAGGGATTACGAGAAACAAGTGAAATTACGCTATAAAGACATTTTTGTAGGTTTCACCGAATATGAATTGCAAGCATTTAGAGATGCATTAATAAAAATCAATGCAAACCTAGACAGAATAAATCCGGGACTGCCGTAATTGGATAGGATTGGAGTATAACTTTTGAAAAGATTGTTGTCATTTATGAAAGGCTATACAGGCTATGCTGTTCTGAGCCCTATTATGATGATTTTAGAAGCAGCAACCGATATCACAGTCCCATATCTGATGTCACTTATTGTTGATATAGGTATCGCCAATCGCGATATTGACTATGTTGTGAAAATTGGGATTCTGATGGTTTTAACTGCCCTTATAGGCATGGTCTTTGGTATACTTAGCACCCATTTCGGTGCAAGGGCCGGCTTCGGATTTGCGTCTGAAATCAGACTAGAGACCTTTAAAAAAATCCAAGGTTTCTCTTTTGCAAATCTGGACAAATTTAAGGTATCGTCATTAATTACCAGGTTAACAAATGATTGTAACACCATCGGCCAAGTTACAATGATGAGCCTCCGTATGGGAATCAGGGCCCCTTCCATGATGATTTTCGCCCTTTTTATGGCCTTTTCCATTAACCCTTCGTTGGCTATAGTTTTCGGAGTTACAATCCCTTTAACAGTTGTTGTTGTTACCTTGGTTCTTATTAAAGCGAGACCATTTTTCCTAAAAATTCAAAGCAGAGTTGACGATCTTAATGCAATTATCAAAGAGGATCTTGCCGGGATTAGGGTTATTAAATCCTTTAATCGCCAAGCCTATGAAGAATCCCGGTTTAGAAAAAGAAACGACGGCCTAAGGGACACAGCTCTTAAAGCCGTCTCCATTATTTTAGTATTGTTACCCTTTATACACCTAGTCATTTACAGCACTATAATCGCCGTTCTATGGTTCGGTTCTAAGCAAATCACAGTAGGCACCCTCGGTAGAGGTGAACTTATTTCCTTTATCACCTATGTTTCTCAAATTTCCATATCTCTAATGATGATCTCCCTGTTTTTCATGCAGTTATTGAGGGGTTTGGCATCTAAAGATCGGATTCTTGCAGTCTGGGATACCTGCTCTGAAATTAAGGAAGCAGATAACCCAATTATGGAGATACCTGACGGTTCCGTTAGTTTTAAGGATGTATCTTTCCGCTATTCCGGCGGAGGAGAAAACGTATTAAAGAATATTAATCTTCATATAGAATCCGGGGAAACAATAGGGATTATCGGTCAAACAGGCTCATCAAAATCTACATTAGTTCAGTTAATCCCCAGATTATATGATGTATCAGAAGGATCCGTCGAAGTCGGAGGAACCAACGTAAAGGATTACAACCTTAAAGTATTACGGGATCAAGTCGCCTTTGTTCTCCAGCGATCTATCCTGTTTTCCGGGACAATACGGGAAAATATGCGTTGGGGTAACGAAAATGCCACCGATGATGAGATAATTATCGGGCTCAAACAGGCCCAGGCTTGGGATTTTATTGAAAGATCCGGTGCCGGTTTAGAACATAGAGTAGAACAGGATGGCAGCAACTTTTCAGGGGGTCAAAAACAAAGACTTTCCATCGCTAGGGCGCTGATAAAGAGGCCTAAAATTATAATCCTGGATGATTCAACTTCGGCTGTCGATATTACAACTGAATCCAGAATACAAAGGGTTTTCCGGGAAGATTTAGATGGGGTTACCACCATAATCATAAGCCAGAGGATATCCTCTATCCAACATGCAAATCGCATTGTTGTGCTCCATCAAGGTGAAATTGAGGCAATCGGGGATCACTCTACTTTACTTAACATTTCACTAATTTATCAGGACATCTACGAGTCGCAGCAAAGGGCGGTGGTTGGAATATGACCTTATCGACTGAACAACGAAAACTGCGCCCGGAAAACATGAAAGAAACCTTAATAAGACTTTTTGGTTATTTCAAGCATAACAAAATCCTACTTATTTTAGGAGTCACTTTTATCATCATAGGTTCTTTAGGGACAATTGCAGCTAACAGTATGTTGAGCCCAATTATTGATTCTTTGATTACAGATAAGGATCATACTTTATTTATCAGATATTTGACAATAATGGGGATTATTGTGGGGTTTATTGCTTTAGGCGAATACTTAGGTAACATGCTATTAGCGAGGTTGGCGCAAAGGACAGTCCACCAAATTCGGGAAGAAATGTTCTCCCATATGGCTAAGCTCCCTATTTCTTTTTTTGATCGGTACCCCCACGGTGAGCTTATGTCTACATTTACTAATGATGTGGATATGCTTAACCAATCCCTTGAGCAAAGCGTTTCCCAGGTTGTTCTATCCTTTGTTACCGTTATAGGAACGTTTATTATGATGATTATAATCAGCCCGCTTTTAACAGGGGTCGTAGTTGCAATGCTGGGGGTAATGCTGATAGCTGTAAAGTACGTAGGACAAAGGTCTGCCAGATACTTCCGTGCTCAACAAAGGCAGTTAGCCGAAATAAACGGTTATATTGAAGAAATGATGACAGGCCAAAAAGTCGTTAAAGTGTTTAATTTCGAAGAAAGGGCAATCGGAACATTCACTGAAAAAAATGAAAGGTTAAGACGTTCCAGCACCTTTGCATCAACCTATGGGGTTATGCTAATGCCCATCATGGGCAGCCTGTCATTCGTTCTTTATGGGCTAGTTTCTATGCTTGGGGCATACCTGATCCTAATGGGAACAATCACTATCGGGAATATCGCCGCATTTTTGCAATTCACCAGGGCAATTTCTAGACCTATTACCCAGGTATCTAACCAGGTAAACTTATTATTAGCTGCAATTGCAGGTGCAGAAAGAATCTTTAAAATCTTGGATGAAAAAATAGAAACAGATACTGGCGATGTGCGGCTCGTAGAAGATTGTACAGGGAAGTCAAGATTATGCTGGGAAGTACCGACTAATGACGGAAATGTTATGAATGTCCCCCTGCGAGGATTTATAACATTTGAAAATGTCAATTTCGGGTACCTGCCGGGCAGAAAAACCCTTAAGAATATTAACCTTTATGCTAAACCGGGTCAAAGGATAGCATTTGTAGGTTCAACAGGTGCCGGTAAAACAACGGTTACCAATTTAATTAACCGGTTTTACGAAATTGATTCAGGTGTAATTTTATTCGACGGGATTGATATAAGAAGGATTAATAAACACGATCTACGTAGCACAATGGGAATTGTCTTGCAGGATACCCATCTTTTTACTGGGACAGTGACTGATAACATTCGTTACGGTAGGCTTAATGCTACGGATGAAGAGGTGGTGGCGGCAGCTAAACTTGCTAATGCACACTACTTTATCAAAAACCTACCTCAAGGCTATGACACAATGCTGACCTCAGACGGAGAAAACCTCTCACAGGGGGAGAGGCAACTACTATCAATTGCTAGGGCAGCTATTGCTAACCCGGTTATCCTAATACTTGATGAAGCCACCTCATCAGTAGATACAAGAACTGAAAAACTTATAGCGCGGGGTATGGATAAACTCATGGAGGGACGTACAACCTTTGTAATTGCTCACCGGCTTTCAACAGTCCGCCATGCCAACGCTATTATGGTCTTGGAATACGGGGAAATCATCGAACGTGGTGATCACAGCGATCTTATGCAGCAAAAAGGTAGGTACTACGCCTTAAATACCGGTGCTGCTGAACTTGAATAGCGTGACGGGGGGACGGGGTTACTGACATACTAAAAATAATGACAATAGCAATGTGTCAGTAACCCCGTCCCCCCGTCACATAAAAGGAGACGCATAAAAATGACCTACTCACCTAAACTATCATCTGCATTTAATGACACATATCTCAGGAGCCGCCATATCTCACCTCAATCAGGCATGTGTTCTTTTTGCACCGAGGAATGTGACGGTACTTGCGAAATTGCCCTTGCAGCAGTGCTGGGGGCCCGGACAGTTTATCCAACAAATACTGGAAACAATCAAGTTGCTTCAGAAAAGGACTACCCCATTGATTTCTCCCACTTTAATATTAACGGTCGTGTGTTTGGAGCTGTCGGGGCTAACCCAAATTATGAAGAAGCCAGCATATATCATGTAAACCTAAAAAGGGAATACGGCCGGTTTAATCGAGTGAAACTTGCAATGCCATTTATCCTACCTGCATTGATTAAACTGAATTGGCAAGATTATTTCGGGGGGGCGGCCATGGCTGGGGTATCAACGGTAATTGGTGAAAATGCCAGAGAAAAGGATCCTGATTTGAAAATTGAAAACGGTAAAATTACTGAATTTCCCCTCCTACAACCTATACTAGATGCTTTCCGAAAATATTATCGGGGCTATGGCCAGATTGTCTTACAGTGTAATGTAGAAGATGATATGCTTAGCCTCCCGGAATATGCAATAGAAAAACATAAAGTAGAAGCCATTGAATTCAAATTCGGTCAAAGCGCTAAGGGTACACAGCCTGCAAGGAAGCTAAAAAACAGGAAAGCAGCTATAGAAAGGGTGAAAATGGGGCTTTTAGTTTTCCCGGATCCCCATGATCCAGAGATTATGAGGCTCGATGAGGAGGGGATATGCCCTAACTTCTATTCCTATGAAAGGTTGCCCCTTTGGGATGAAGGTTATCTAATCCCCCGAATTGGGCAGTTAAGGAATTTGGGCCTTAAAAATATCTATTTAAAAATGGCAGGCTATGATTTAAAGGATTTAGAAAGGGTTATATTGTTAGGGAGCAAAGCCCAGGTTGATATGATTACTTTTGACGGGGCAGGGGGCGGTAGTGGATACAGCCCGAATAAAATGATGAACGAATGGGGCCTCCCTACAATAATTTTGGAAGATGCCGTTTGTAATATTATAAGTCGTTTAAAAACAGAAAATCAGTGGATACCTGCTATTACTATGACTGGTGGTTTTGCCACAGAAGATCAGGTATTTAAATCTTTATCCTATGGCAGTGGGGCAATAACAGCAATAGGCCTTTGCCGGGCAGCAATGACTGCAGCCATGACAGGTAAAAGGATAGGGGAATTGGTTAAGAAGGGTACTATACCGAAAAACCTGGAAAGATACGGCAGTACTATAGAAGAACTGTATGGTGACCTACCTGATTTACGGGCGATTTATGGTAAGGAAGCAGACAATTTTTCCCTGGGAGCCGTAGGAGTGTTTTCATATTTAAATAAAATTGCCTTCGGCCTTAAACATTTCGCAGCATTGAATCGGAAATTCGATATTTCTTACCTGGATAAAAGTGATTTGATACCTTTAACCTGTGGGGCAAGGGATTTAATTCAAGGGAAATGGTTTACAGCATAGGGGCCGGCCAGTGCGGCAAAACTGGAATATTCCTGGGGAAACATAGTTGTTGCACCTATTGATAATGATATTAGGCTGCTTTTAAACGTCTGTTTAAAGTCTTTAGGGAGGAGTTAACCGGCTTCAAAGGCCCGGTTTCTGGTTATCTAAGCCACCAAAATACTAAAATTATTGTCTTTGTCTAGGTATTCTTCCGTCTTGTGAAAAACAGGAATGATAAGGATTATTTCATTAAAACAAATACTCTTAACCACTGAGGATAAAGCCCTTTTGATTGTTCCTGCATCACTAATAAGTAATTGGCAGAAGGAAGTTGGGAGATTTACTCTCAAGCTTCGCTGCCATGCCATATATCCTCAGGTTATTTACCGGAAGAAATGTACCATAAGAGCTGGAGATACAGAAAGCAGCCATGGTTGAGTTTCACAAATCCATCAGGTAGGGTAAAAACAGCCTATTGGGGGCTTGGAAGAATTAATCCATTAAATCAATCAAAACATTGAACTTGCGACTGATACAAAATAGAACATATAAAATAAAATATTTTCCGAGATGATTC
>JAAZLO010000019.1 GCA_012689375.1 Bacillota bacterium
ACGAGAAGGCCCCGCCGGGCGATGCCGTTTTTATCAATGATAAGATCTCCGACCTGTCTGTGCATTTCTTTGAGTGCTGATTTTACCACAGCAGGATAATCCTTTGCACGGGAATACCGAAATGCCAATTCAGGATCGGAATATTTAACATCAGGCATATATATATCTATTATTCCGTCAAGTATTTCAAGTGTTTTTAGGGATTCGTATCCACCGCAATTGTATACTAAGGGGAGATTAAGGCCTGCTTCACATGCCTCCACCAGCGCCCCTATTATTTGGGGTACATAGTGGGTCGGGGTTACGAGATTTATATTGTGACAGCCCGATTTTTGTAAAGACATCATAAACTTTGCAAGTTTCGTTTGGGATATTTCGTGCCCGGCCCCCATTTGGCTGATATTCCAATTTTGGCAGAATACACACTCAAGGTTGCATCCGGTAAAAAATACAGTACCGGATCCATATTTTCCGACAAGGGGAGGTTCTTCCCCAAAGTGTGGTCCCCAGCTAGAAATTTTGAGTGTATCATCGGCCTTACAAATTCCCGTCTCACCGGAAAGCCTGTTAACTTGGCAGTTATGTCCGCATAGAATACAACTCTTAAGTATATTCTCAGCACTACTCTGCCTTTTCTCAAGCTCACCCGTTTCCCAGAGGGATCTGTATGAACCTAAGTACCCCATTATTACCTCCGATTGCGACATGAACTTAAAGTTTCGAATAGTAAAATGTTATGAGTAGGCATATATAAAAAATGGAGCGGATGACGGGATTCGAACCCGCGCTCCTCGGCTTGGGAAGCCGATGCTCTACCACTGAGCCACATCCGCCCGGCCATGTGTTCTCGTTGGGATGGTGGTCGCTGCTGGACTCGAACCAGCGACTTCTACGATGTGAACGTAGCGCTCTGACCGGCTGAGCTAAGCGACCGTCACAATTATTTCAGGATTTTCATACTATATTTATTATAGTATTACATACTTTAAAACACAAGTACAGTAAATTAAAAAAATGGCGCTCCCAGCGGAATTCGAATCCGCGCCGCCGCCTTGAAAGGGCGGTGTCCTAGGCCTCTAGACGATGGGAGCACAAAATAATCAGCTGGTACATTTATTTTATTCGACATTAGCAATCCTAGCACACTTAATAGTTTGATGTCAAGGGTCTTCTTCTGCTTGTACATTAGTTTGCAGAGCCCGGCCTTATAAACATTAAGGAATGCTATGACATAATGACTTCACCGAAATGTGATATTAGATCCGATCCCGGGAAGGAAAAATTAGAATTTGGGAATCTGCCCCATTTGATTGTAATGGGCTTATCCCATGCAATTATTGATATGTACGCAGGAATGCTTCCCGCCTTGGTTCCGTTTATCCAAGCTAGATTTGCATTATCATATAGTGCAGCTGGAGCAATATTGGCTTGGTCTAATTTAGCTTCTTCTCTTGTTCAGCCAATTCTGGGGTTAGTCTGTGATATAACCGGAGGGATAGGGCCTGTTATAGGGGGACTCATCCTTACTTCCTTGGCTGTTACTGCCATGGGCTGCACAAATTCTTACCGGATGATGGTCACAGCCGCAATTATGGCGGGGCTGGGTGCTGCCATATACCACCCCCAATCTGCGAGTGTGATGGCGTACCTATCTCCGAAGAAAAGAGGCTCTGTAATGGCCCTTTTCGGGATTGTAGGGGATATGGGTTTCGCATTAGGACCTTTAGTATTGGCCTTACTGTTATCATTTGACGGGAGCCCGTTGATGTGGGTTGGTGTGTTGCCGGGAATAATGACCGGCTTAATAATTAAGATTGTCAGCTTGAAGCCTACCGGCTTTGATAGATCAATCAATTTCCGTGTAAAAACTCCAATTGATACAAACGGTGGATATTACGGGAAACTTGGAAAAACGCAGAATATGTGGTTTGCATTAATTATGGTTCTTGGTATTGCAACACTAAGATCCTTTATGCAGTACAGCATTATCGCTTTTTTACCTC
Source organism: Bacillota bacterium (assembly GCA_012689375.1). Lineage (GTDB taxonomy): Bacteria > Bacillota > SHA-98 > UBA4971 > UBA4971 > UBA4971. Next base: position 2,004 of record JAAZLO010000019.1, read on the forward strand.
AATATATAGATCAGGTTTTGGGGACATCGGGTAATATATCGCCAAAGCTCCAATCCTTATTCCTCGTTGCGGGGGCATTTGGAACTCTGGTAGGGGGTATTTTTTCTGATAAATTCGGTAAACGCTTATTTATCCTTATAAGCCTGGTATGTCTTGTACCTGCTCATTGCGGGCTATATTATGTGAGAAACACCTCCCTTTTTGGTATATTACTTATAGTGGAAGGTTTTATTCTTATGTCTACGTTTTCAGTGGGCCTTGTTATGAGCCAGGATCTCTTATTTCAGTTTCCGGGCTTAGCTTCAGGTTTATATCTTGGCAGCTGTGAAAGTATGGGGGGCCTCGGTGCAGTAATTGTAGGATATTTAGCGGATGTAAAAGGGCTCTCTTTTGCCTTTGGTTCGTTGGCATTATGTCCTATGATTGGGTTTGGTTTAGCATTTTTATTACCTGATGACAAAAGTGGGGGGTTGAATTTATTGGATGATTTACAAACAACCAGTGAACACGGGATAAGGGGTTTTACAAACAAGCAGTTAAAGGCTTATTCCATGGAAATCCTAAGGCGGTACGATCTTCCGGAGGGTATTGTAAACCACTCTGTAATAGTAGCCTATATTGCTGAATTTATTGCAACACGATTAAGAGGGTCGGGCCACCCTGTTAATATCAAAAATGTAATTGCGGCAGCTTTGCTCCATGATATTGGAAAATCTGAGACTTACGTACGGGAAAAGGCGACAAATCATGCGGAGGCCTCAGCGGAAATTGTAATTAAGGAAGGCCTGGGAGAATTGGCACCTATAGTATCCGGACATATACTTGATGCAATTATCAGTGAGAACAGTGCACCCTTAACGTGGGAACAAAGAATAGTATTTTACGCCGATAAAATTGCAACGCATAAGCTTGTGTCTTTAGAAGAACGGTTTGAGGATCTTGCCGAAAGACATAAAAATATAATACACTTGCTTGATGCCGCATATGAGCCTACAAAGACCCTTGAAGCCCATATTTTAAAATTAGCTAACATAAGCTGGGAAGATCTTAAGGTTCATTGGGCTTGCTTTGCCGGGGAATAGCAAGGTTATCATGGCGGACTACCACCCGGTTCTTCCATCGCCCTGTTTTATAATAAACATAATTTAATAAAGAGCCTGCAACTGCCCCCGCAACAATAGCGATCCAAACACCTTTTATACCGAATTGAGGCAGCCTAGAAAGGAATGTAGCTAAAGGAATCCTTACGACCCATAAGTTTATTATAGTAATAACCATTGCAGCAAGGGTATCCCCTGCTCCACGTAATACTCCTGATAAAGAAAACATGACTGCGTACGGTACATAGGTTAACGCCGCAAATCTTAGGTACTCGGCACCCACCTTAATAACACGGGGATCTCCGGTGAATATTGTTATAAGACTGCCAGGCAATATCAGGACTACTAGGGTCAGAATGAGTGTAATGCCTCCTATAATAATAAGGCTCCAACGGACAGAATCTTTCACTCTGTCTTCATGACCTGCACCAAGATTTTGGCCTACTAAGGAAGTAACTGCAAGCCCCCCGCTCATTGCCGGCATAAAGGCAAATTGATCCAATCTGAGTCCTACACCGTACGCTGCCATGACGGAACTCCCAAAAGTGTTTACTATGGAGTTAACACTGAGCGCACTTAGGGAAACCACTGTTTGCTGAATACCGGCAGGAAGTCCAATTTTCACAATTAATGCGAATAAGGGGAAATCAATCTTCCATTGTTTAGGTTTAAATATAAATAAACCTGATGATCTATGAAGATATATCAGAGCAAGGATTGCCGAAATTATTTGTGAGATTACAGTTGCAAGGGCAACGCCTGCAATTTCCATCCTTGGAATCGGCCCTATTCCGAAAATGAAGATTGGATCCAGTACTATATTAATAAAGGTTGCATACGCTAAAAAACGCAACGGAGTTTTCGAATCGCCAATCCCCCTTAATATGGAAGCAGCTGCATTATATAAAAATGTTCCTATAAGTCCTGAAAGGTATATCCCCAAATAAACGGAGGCCCCTTCAAATACATCGGGTGGTACATTTATTAACCTAAGCAAAGGTCCACGTAGCAAAATTCCGATAACAGACATAACTGTTCCGACTACAGTTAAAAGAATCATGGAATTTGTTACTATATGTCTGACTTGCTCTTCTTGTTTTGCACCCCAATGCTGGGCTATTATAGTAGTCACTGCGATAGTGAGGCCAAGAACCAAGGCAATAAGGGCATGTACAATGGGTACGCTGGCAGATACTGCGGCGAGAGCTTCAGGCCCAAGGTATCTGCCCACCCAAAAGCTGTCAACCGTACTATACATAGCCTGGAGGAAATTACCTAAAAGCATAGGAACAGAAAACGCTATAAGGTGACGGGGGATACTCCCTTTTGTGAAATCGGTAGTTTTTTGCTGCATGTTATTACTCCCGGACTTTGTTCATTTGGGCGGCAGTTTCCTTACAGAAAAATTACCATTGAGGATGACACTATCTATACTATCTGTCTTAGCAGTTAAGATCAATAGTTCGTATTTAATCCCAAAATAGTTTTGTCTATAAATTTATGGTTATAAGGCCCAAGGCACCCTTAAAATACCTTACCGGATTAACTCTTTTGTGCAGGAAAACAGGTTTTATAAAAGAAATAGAGACTACCCCTTGAAGTTTATGTCAATCATTCCAATATAATTTCGGGACGGAGGGGATTGGGATTATCGGTAAAAAATCCATTATATATGTAGCGTTGTTAGTAGTTCTTGCAGTAAGTCTCAACATACTTCTGACAGGTTGTACTCCCGGTAGTTTCGGAGAACCCCACAAGCCGATTACGGGGCAGGATCCGACGGCTGATATACCCGGGCGCGGAAGGATCCTTGGGCATGTTGTGATGGAGACAGGCTATGGCACAGCTGATTTTGCAGTACCGGGAGGCCCGGGAGTGATAACCCGGGGAACCACTGATCCGGAACAATCCGGTTTTATTTCCGGGCCGGAATATCGAGATTCTGATATCCTTGTAAGTTTTAATGAAAACACACCGCAGGGAGAAATCACCGAATTAATTAGCTCCTATGGATATCACGTGAAAAGAATTATAGAAAGAGCTGGGATCTATGTTATCGGTATTCCAAAAGATACCGATCCTCGTCATGCAGCAGAAAGTTTCCTTAATAATCCCCAGGTAAAACATGCTCAGCCTAATTTAATCGGGCGTATTACAGGATCCGAAGACGGATATATTCAAGGAATTCCTGATGACCTATACTTTCCCAGGCAATGGGCATTGAAAGCCATGGCAGTCCCTTATGCATGGGATAAAGTTACAGGGAGCCGTAGTGTAACAATAGCAATAATTGATACAGGTGTCCAGGCCAACCACCCTGATCTTACTGGCAATATAGGGCAAGGGTACAATTTTTACAGGGGGGACAGGGATGTAACTGATTATAACGGACACGGGACTCATATAGCCGGAACAATCGGGGCTGTGACAAATAACGGTAGAGGAATTTCGGGGATAAATTGGCGTGTAAATATAATGCCTCTTAAAGTGTCTGATGATTCAGGCGGAGGAGATCTTGGCCTGTCTGAGATCATAGACGCTTTGTATTATGCTGCGGATAATGGTGCTGATATAGTCAATATGAGCTTCCAAATCGGTGGAAAGAATGTGGAATCAGATTATCATTTTTCGTTTATGGAGGAAGCCATTGATTATGCTTATAGTAAGGGTTTAACTATGATAGCGGCTGCAGGGAATAACAGGGAAAACTGGTTGGCATATCCCGCAAGAAATCCCAAGGTTATTGCAGCAGGTGCTATAGGATCTGATCTGAATCGGGCGGACTGGAGCCATTATGGTGCTGCCCTTGATTTTGTAGCCCCCGGTGTTGATATTATCAGTGCTTGGAATAGGGGAAATTATGATTATGCCTCAGGGACATCTATGGCAACATCTCAAATTACAGGCGTTGTAGGGCTTCTTATTGCCTCGGGAATCCGGGGCCCTGAAAGAATAAGGGGAATCCTCCGTGAGACTGCAATGGATCTAGGTGCTCCCGGGCGTGATGATTACTATGGTTGGGGTCTCGTTAATGCCCATGCAGCTGTAAACGGTGCCCTTATTACGAAAATGAAGGTTTTTGTCGGTGAAGATGACAGAGTCAGCGTCACTCCCCGCAGCGATATGGCAAACCCTGTGTTAGGCGGAGCCTTTAAAATTGGGAATGTAGAAAAAGGTTCGTGGTATGTATATGGATGGATAGATACAAATAACAACGGGATCATAGACGAAGGGGATTATTACGGACGCACTTCAACTAAAATTACATACGATACAAGGGATTTAACAGGTATTAAACTCCGTGTAAAGCCCAACATCGGGGTGGAAACGGCTGAAACGTTGAAGCTTGCTGCGGGTAATTAGGAGTCTAAATATAAGGAAGGTGATAATTATGCTCCCTGCACGGCTGCTTACTGAAAACAGACCGGTTTTGTCTATGATATTAATAGCGGTTACCTGTGTTTTTGTAGCGGGGTGTTCAGCGAATGCATTTAAGAACTTAAAGGTCCGGGTAGATGCGAGCCCGGTACGTGTAAACGGGCTTGACTTCTTGGTATTTACATTGGCTGCTTTTAATACAGGTAATGATGACATTAACCTCCGGTTTTCCAGTGGTATGCAATTTGATTTTGTGGTTGTGTCCGGAGATACCGAGGTATGGCGTGAATCTCATAACAAGGCATCCATCATGATACTAACGGAACTGGATATTCCCTGCGATGAGCTTGTTGTACATTCAGCTGTCTGGGACGGTAAGGATTTCTTAGGTGTTAAGGTTCCTCCCGGTGAATACGAGGTGTTCGGGGAAATTCTTACAACACCTAAAATAAGGACTGATAAGGTAGTCTTTTATTGGCCGGGCGATTAAGACAAGATCCGGGAATTTTAAGGATTGTTCTAAGCCCCCTATGACCCTTCATTTAAGCGTGTTTACCCTCATAGACTATTTGTAGTATATGGGGGTGGTGCTATGTTTACGCGTGCGGCATTAAAAATCATCCCTTTATTGGTTATGGTTTTAATTACAACTGGTATTAGGCCTTTTCCGATTTTTTCTGGGACTTCCCCTTCAATTCCGAATTGTCAATGTACCTTAACCTATCGCAGTCTTTATCTTGTCTATCCTCACCTTCGTGGGAGCGATATAGTTGAATTACAGGAACGTCTTTTTGCCTTGGGTTTTTTCAGGGGAGAAATTGACGGTATATTTGGTGTTTCTGTGGATTCGGCTGTAAAGGAATTTCAAAAGGCTTTTAATATGGAGCCGACAGGGTTTGTTACGGATTCAGTATGGCTCCGCATGTCCACAAGTCATTCCCGTACATTGCCTGTCATAAGCGATCTTCCCCCAGGTGAGAGAAGAATTGTCGTTAATATTAATACTTTGGTTTTAACATTCTATGTAAATAATGAAACGATCAAGGAATACCCCATAGCCATCGGAAAATGGCATACCCCGACTCCTATAGGTGAGTTTGCCATCATAGAAAAGGATTATGCACCGGGTGGAGCCTTTGGTACAAGATGGATGGGATTGAACGTCCCATGGGGAGGTTATGGGATCCACGGCACAAATAAACCGTGGTCAGTTGGTAGTGCAGCCAGTGCCGGATGTATCAGGATGTTCAATGAAGACGTGGAAGAACTGTTTGAACTTACTCCCATTAAGACCCGTGTTGAAATAATCGGAGGCAAGCCTGAAGGTAACATTAACCGTATTTTAAGATCGGGGGATACAGGCCATGATGTCCAGGTTCTTCAGTACTGCCTCCGATTGGGGGCATTTGATGCCGGCCCTTTAGATGGTAGATTCGGCCCGCGGGTCGAAGCCGCAGTAAAGGAAATGCAAAAATTTTATGGATTTCCCGTTACAGGCCGGGTCGGCCTGAATGAACTTTTCCTTTTGGGACTGCGTTAAGGGGGTATTTGCACATTGAAAAGGATAGTCAAGATTGCCTTGATTGTTTCGGGTTTTTTATTGTCGACCCTTATTATATTTGTTGTTATAGTGTTTAACAGACCTGGGCTTATGCCTCCCGGCCAATATCATCCCAGGGCTCTTTTCTCGGAATTACTGGGGTACAAGGTCCATCCTTGGATAAAAGTTGATCCTGCGCGCCGGTACACGCTGCAGGTATGGGGAACGCGTTGGCCTATATTCCCGGATGGTCGCGGGTATGATGATCTTATGGAAGAAGTAATTATGAAGTTTAGGAAGACATACCCGAATGTGCATATTGAATATGTGCTTTTACCGTTAGGGGATATTGAAAGAGCAATAGAAATGGCAGTGGAAAACTCCACCCCCCCTGATGTATGCATAACTACGTTTGATCCTTCACTCATCGGAAGCGGGTTGGTCGTACCTATTAATATGTTCTTATGTGGCAAGCCAAAAGATGATATTGAAGCCACCCCCGTTGCTGATTTTGAACCCTCTTCTTTAAAATCAGTATCAATCCATAATCGCCTATGGGCCTGGCCTTCATGGACAGAAGTAAAATCCTGGGCAGGGAATGCTGAGCTTCTGAGGTTGGTAGGCATTGATGTCGAGCGGATTATGCTTTATGGGTGGTCATATGAGGATGTTTTAGCAATGGTGAATGCCTTCAAGGTTTATGGGGAGGGGGTGGAAGAACGATACAGAAAATATGGAATTGTATTGGATACGACTTCTACACATACTATTGACACCCTGATGGAGGCCGGCGGAAAAGGGCTCATACTTTCAGATGACAATGAGCTTTTATGGCAAGGTGAAGTTTTAAGATCCGGCCTGTCCCTTCTCAAGCGGATTAAAGACGCAAAAGGTTTCCCTGAACCTGTGCATACAATGGGTGAAAAAATGCTTGAGCTCTTCTGGGGGGGTAGGGCAGCTGTAATAGGACCGGTCGGTCCTGGTTTTTTAAAGCATGTATATGAAAGACAGGCCAGGTTAGATAAGGGAGATCTCCCTTCAGGCGGCTATCCTGTAGAACCGATTCTGCTCCCTGTGCCTCATCCTCCGGGATGCCCGAAATCTCCATGTATTTCTTTGCATACAGCAATTGTATTCACATGTCCGGGTGAGGGCAGGTTTGATACTGCGTATCTGGCTGTTAAGTTTGGGGAAATGTTAGCCAGAGAAGAAGCTTTATGGCTTGCAGGCGGGCTTCCCATTGTGCCCGCTCTGATCAGAGATCGCCGGCATTGGCTAAGCCTTGGCGGGATACCTGACGGTGCTTGCCGGCGTTTTCTGATCTCCTCATCGACATCAGGTATCATGGTTCGAAACACATCCCTCCTTACAAAGAAAAAAGAAAGGCTCCTCAGGAAAGAGATAATTAATCCCATGATGCGGGATTTTTGGGGAGGAGTTATAAGCCCTGAAGAATTCGATCAGCGCCTATCTGCTTATTTCCAAGAAAACAGACATCTTTATCCATATCTGAATAAATTAAGTGACTAAAAGCCGATAATGATGTATAGTGAGGAACATATGGTACAAGTTGCCACATTGTCGCTTTACGGAGGAATTCTGGAATTTTAGTCGAATAGTATGGCTGTCATGGTAAACACCAAACAGCACGGAAATCATTATAATTATTTATATGGTTTAAATAGCCTAAAGCACGCTGTAAGGAGGATGGGATTATGACGTCCGGCCCCTGTTATAAGCAGGAGCGAGCGTCGGTATTTGTTAAACACAAAAGAGAAATCGCTCTTGTTTCATGTTGTGTGGTGCTTCTAATAACGGGAATTACGGGGGCACCACGGGAAATAAGAATAATTGTTGATGATGAAGTTATTGCTGTTCGTACCTCCGCTTTTAGGGTAGGGGAAATCCTTAGGCAAGCCGGAATAGAATTGCAAGACGGGGATAAAGTTACACCTGCAACTTCGCAGTGGGTACAGGGGAAGCTTCCCATTTCTGTCACCCGTGCAATTCCTGTGGAGCTAAAAGTAGATGGGCTTGAGGTTTCGCTTCGTTCTACGGGTCCTTCGGTTAAGCACGTTCTGGCTGAATCCGGGGTTCTCCTTCGCCCGGAGGATAAGGTCAACCCTGGGATGGATGCGGGGCTTACTCCGGGTATGTCCATTAAGGTAACCCGCGTCAGCTCTGAAGTTATGGTTAAAAAAGTCCGTATCCCATATCGAATCGAAGAAAGATCCGATACAGGTATGGATCGTGGTGAAATCCAAGAGGTTCGCCGTGGAATTGAGGGTCTATGTGAACAGAAACTTCGCGTGACTTACGAGGACGGCAAGGTTATAAATGAGACAGTGCTCTCCAGTAAAGTATTACGGGAACCAGTTTCGAAGGTAATTAAAGTGGGAGTGCGTAATCCGATTAGGACCTTACATACTTCAAGAGGTGCGTTCAGATACCGGGAAGTCAAAACCATGACTGCTACTGCCTATGAGCCGGGCCCTGTCAGTTGTGGAAAATGGGCAGACGGCTACACTGCTATAGGTTTAAAGGCTGTCCCTGGTATTGTCGCAGTGGACCCTAAGGTTATACCGCTTCGTACTAAACTTTATATAGAAGGTTATGGACCTGCAATTGCTGGAGACGTCGGAGGTGCCATTAAAGGAGACAGAATCGACTTGCTCTTTGAAACTTTGGAGGAAGCGTTAAGGTATGGGAAACGGAAGGTGAAAGTTTATATACTGGAACCATGAAACAGATAATAAAGAACCTAACCAGAGAATGGAAAATTCGGCCGAGGAAAAACCTCGGCCAAAATTTTCTAATTAATCCCGAAATCCTGGAAGTAATCTCAGGTGCGGCAGAATTAACCAAGAGTGATACAGTTTTAGAAATCGGGGCGGGTACAGGTGTACTTACGGAAATGTTATCCCAGAAAGCCTATAGGGTTACTGCTGTAGAATTGGATGAAAAATTAGTCCTCGGTCTACAAAAGAAATTTTCGGCATATCCCAATGTAAAAATTGTAAAAGGTGACTTTCTGCAGCTAAGCTTGACAGACTTAGTAAATTCCGGTACACTGATTTCAGAGAAGTCTAAAGTGGTTGCCAATTTGCCTTACTACATAACATCTCCTATTATTTTGAAATTACTTAATCACACAAAACTTTTCGAACGGCTCGTGATCCTGGTTCAAAAGGAAGTTGCCGAAAGAATTGTATCAGCTCCGGGCTGTAAAAATTACGGGGCGTTTTCTGTAGCTGTCCAATATTTTTCAGATCCGGAAATCATAGCGTTTGTACCGCCGGAAGCGTTTTGGCCCCAACCTAAAGTGGATTCTGCCGTTGTGAGAGTGTTAATTCGAAAAATTCCACGGGTACAACCCCTTGATGAAAAAATGTTTTTCTCAGTCGTCAGAGGTGGCTTTGCCAAAAGGCGGAAAACGATCTTCAGGGCATTGGTAATGGCAGGGAAAATCTTTCCTGAACTTGCCCTTGTTAAAGAAGAAAGTATTAAAAGAATTCTTACTGAAGTAGGCGTAGATTCTAAAAGAAGGGCCGAAACCTTAACGTTGGAGGAGTTCAGCAAAATAGCAGACGCAATTGTATTGGAGCGCGGTGATCTCAACGGAGATGAGGGAAATGATGTTTATTAGCCCTTCCAAGGGTAAAATGGGTTTTGATGAAACCTTCAAAGATATTATTGAATACATGCAGGAAATACCTGATGCTCCCTACAGACTGATTATCGGAACTGACTCCCAGATGAGGGAAGAAGCTTGCTTTGTCACTGCCATAGTTATCCACAGGGTTGGCAAAGGCGGGCGTTATTACTACACTAAAGACAGTGAGAAGATGGGCCGGAGCATTAAGCAACGGATCTTTTTTGAGGCTGCAAAAAGTCTGGGTGTTGCGGGCAGGCTTGCTGAGAAGCTCAGTGAAAACGGGTTTGGCGACCTAAATGTTGAGATTCATCTTGATATTGGCCAGAATGGTGAAACCAAGGATCTCATCAGGGAAATTGTAGGGATGGTAACGGGTACAGGGTTTGAAGCTAAAATTAAGCCTGATGCTTACGGGGCAACTAAGGTTGCAGATAAACATAGTAAGTAGGACAGCCTAAAAATGGTTAAGGGCTATTGTATGGGATAGACCGGGAACCATAAATTACAAAGCAGCCGGTAGTTATGACGCGCTTTTCTAATATTGAAAAGCGCGTTCTTTGTTATGAGTAACGCTCACCTTTTCCTGTCCACCTCATAGTATGTCATATCAAGGACATGGTCCCTTTGGGGGGAAGAGCGTGAGTGAAATAAGAATCGGAGACAGGGTTGCGAGGAGCTCTTACGGGTTGGATATAGTCTTCGTTGTCATAAACATTATCACGGATCGAATAAGGGCTGAAAAAGTCCTCCTACGAGGCTTAAACAGAAGACTTATAGCGGATGCCCCCACTGATGATCTGATACCTGTCAATAAAGAAGGGATAGAATTGTCGTCTGAAATCTTCCATCGGGAAGTCCGCAACTCAGTGGAAAAAATATTTCGGAGGCGTATAGCGGAGGATCTCAGTATGGATTATTCAAGATACAGTAATATGATTCTGCCTCCGGGTGTTGACTATCGCCATATACCCGGGAGAGTCCTTCACCTTGACGGTGATGCGGATTATCTTAAAAATTGCCTGAAATACTACAAGGAAATGAATGTACCGGCTGTAGGGTATTATGTTCCTGAAGAAGTACAGCCGCGGAAAGTAGTGGGCCTATTCAAGGAACACCTTCCTGATATTCTGGTAATAACAGGTCACGATGGGTTTATTGCCCGTATAAACGATAGATTAAGTCTGGACAGTTACAGAACATCAAAATATTTTGTGGAAACCGTAAAAAAGGCAAGGCAAGCAGAACCTGATAAAGACTCTCTTGTAATAATTGCCGGGGCATGTCAGTCATATTATGAAGCCTTAATTGATGCAGGGGCTAATTTTGCCAGTTCCCCGAAAAGGATATTTATTCACTGTGCAGATCCTCTGTTTGTCGCGGAGAAAATATCCTATACCCCGTTTAATCTTGTTGCTCAGGTAACGCAGGTGGCAGAAAATATAATCAGTGGATTGGATGGAATTGGCGGCATTGAAACCCGAGGAAAATTACGTCTTAGCTTACCAAATACATTATTAAATTAAAATTAAACAGATCTCCGGAAAAAGTTTTGGCAAGTTGTAAAATGAATTGCCCAAAAGGATAAAAAAAGACCCATTCCGAGTTCAAACCAGTTATGCTTAATGCTGATACAAAAGCGACTGGGGTGAAACGGAATGGATCAAAAAGAGCATATCAC